>NZ_JBBMXG010000014.1:0-144093 GCF_037996705.1 Xenorhabdus bharatensis
GGGATGAAAAGACGACAAAAGTCGTCGACATCGCAGAAAATTTCAACTAACTTGTCCATGGCCTGTTCCTCCCCGGAGTAGTTTTAGGCTTTCACCAAAACTTTGCTCCTGAAACAGGCCTCTCGTCAATTTCTTATCCAGAATTCAGGTTAATATACACTTCATCTTTTAAGCTGCCTCTTTGTTGGCCGTACTCGCTCACCCCAGTCGCATAGTTATCTATGCTCAGGGGATTACTGAGAGGCTCCTGCCTCTCACCGGAGGCCAGCCTTTGGCTGGGCAAATTCGTTCCCGACGAATTTGTTGCTCCTTTGCCGCCGCGATGCATCTTAAAATCCATTGTGTATAGACGGATCTAACTGATTAAAGTCTAATTTATATTGGGTAGAGCCTCAATGACAGCACCATTGAGGCTCATTACTTCAGCTATTATTAGAAACGATATACTAGGCCAACACCCATCACGTTATCAGTATTAAGCTTAGTTGCTTTTGTGAAATCATTATCTTTCAAAAGATTAATCTGATATTCAGCATATGTGCCCAGATTTTTGTTGAAATTATAAGATGCACCGACAGAAA
The DNA here is from genome assembly GCF_037996705.1 of Xenorhabdus bharatensis. NCBI lineage: Bacteria > Pseudomonadati > Pseudomonadota > Gammaproteobacteria > Enterobacterales > Morganellaceae > Xenorhabdus > Xenorhabdus bharatensis. The sequence continues at coordinate 582 of NZ_JBBMXG010000014.1, forward strand.
TATACTTCACCAAATCTTCAGAATTTTTGTTTGTTAACAGATTATTCTCACCCAGATCCTTACCTAAATCTTTACCTTTGGAGTAAACATAAGCAATCCCCGGACGCAGACCAAAATCAAATTGATATTGAGCGGTTAACTCAATGTTTTCAGTTTTATTCGCGAACATCACACGGTTATCCACTGAGCTGCCGAATCGGGTCAGGTTACGAGCTTCTCCATACATAGCGGCCAGATAAACGTTATTTTTATCGTATTTTGCTGATACCAGCCAGGCTTCTGCTTTATTCCCTTTTGCCAGCACCTTAGCTAATGCAGTACCGTTTTTCTGATCTGTCGTCCGGTTAGAATTGCCATAAGATGCAGCAATCGTAAAACCATGCCCCAAATTATAGGAGCTGGAAAGACCGACGCCATCACCATTCTGTCGCGCAACATCATTACGGGTATTTAGCGTGCCACCATCATTTTTAGCCTGATATTGCAGGGCGAAATTCAAACCGTTTACTAATCCGAAGAAGTCAGTATTACGATAAGTTAACAACCCTGTTGCACGACCCATCATGAAGTTCTCAGTGGCGGCCATACTATCCCCACCAAACACAGACATCATATCTGTCAGAGCGTTAGCATCATAGACAACACCAAAGTTACGCCCGTAATCCAGAGTACCGTATTCACCCAGTTTAAAGCCGACAAAAGCCAGACGCGTTCTTGCAAATTGGCTGCTTTCAACTTCAGTTCTACTGGCACCCATATTAAATTCCCAACGCCCGTACCCGGAAATAGAATCCGTCAGCTGGGTAGTTCCTCTAATCCCAATACGACCAAAGGAATTATCCCCTGCTTCTTTGCTTTTTGATTTAGCAAAATAACGCTGAACTTCAGCTTTGCCATATAAATCTATTTTATTACCATCCTTATTATAAATTTCAGCCGCATTTGCAGTTCCAGTTATAAAACAAGCCGGAATTGCCATTGCTATTGCCATTGCTATTACGTTGTGTTTTGTCATTATTGTGGTCCTCACATGTATTGTTATTTACCTTTTGCCACCGCCATGAAATACACTTTCTAAGAAACACTTATTCAATAAAGAAATTTCCCAAAAAATTAATTAGGCGGATTAACATTTAGCAATCTTTGTTACTTTATGGTTAATTTTGTAATTAGCAATAGCGATACTAAGATCCAATTTAACCTTTTGCTAACAAAATTTATCCAAAAGTGCTATCCTGTGAAGCAGGTCACATAGTGAGCAGACACTCAAGACTTCAATCGTATCGATTATGTCAATTAGTTATTAAAAACAGTAAGTTATAAAAAATCAGACCCGTGATGAAAAAGAGATGATATAACCCTAAACAGCATTTTTCACTGTTAAGTATTATGGGCCACATGATAATCACTTATTGTAAATATTGACAACTGCCGGAGAGTTCTGTATTTCGTGGAAATTGGGATATTTCCTTTTATTCCGAGGAACCATTCCCTATTTTCTAAATGAATAACGCCAATGCAGTACAATAAATATTAACAACCTATAAGGTGCTAAAATGGCAGAAAACTCCCCACGTGCACGAGGCAGACCAGCAATCCCGGAATCAGAAATACGCCAAAAAATTCATGATATTACTCTTTCTCTCTTGCTAAATCAGGGCTATAACAAAACAACCATGGATGTTATTGCCCAAAACGCTAAAATTGCTAAAAAAACACTCTACCGTTTTTTTAAAAACAGAGAAGAGTTAATTGAGCAAGTCGTATTAGACTGGAAAGATAATCCCCCTCCACCTCTAACCAAAAATGCCAGTACTTCCCATCAAGTGATAATATTATTAGAAAAATATTTAAAGGATATTTCTGATAAATATTTATCTGAAAATGAAGTGGGGTTATTTAAATTATTACAGTCTGATTTCCCTCACAGAAATATATTACTGGAGAAGTATCAAAAAAACGGTATCGAAAACAGTAAAATCATGTTGGAAAACTGGCTGAACAATCAACATGAACGCGGCGTTTTGAAGAAGTTTAATTATAATACTTTCAGTGATCTGGCTATTGCTATGGTCATTGCAGAGCCACTTAGGAAAATGGTATTAGGGCTTATCCCACCTTTACCAGAAACAGACATTTCACCGAAAATTACGGCAATAATAAAATTAATATCGTCTGAGTCAGATAAGAAATAAATCTTTCTAATCTAATTTTATTTCACAGCAAAAGAATTGGCGTTGAGATTATAATAAAATTCAACGCCTACTTTTTAATAATTAATACAACACTCATCTTTCAATATCAATATTATCACCTGATCTGATGAAGATCCTCCGAAACTGTTCAAAGCAAGTTATTTTATTTAGCTGATTAATCATTTTATCCTGACTGAAAACGTCCAATAATGCATCATAACATTCCGCAAAACACACCCTGTCTATTCTGTTTATCGCAATCAAAAAAACAACATGCACACGCTCATTTTCCCCCCAGAGAATACCTTTAGGGCTGATAGCGACCGCAATACCGGTCTTTATCGCATCTATCTTTGCTGAATGTGGTAATGCCAGAAAACCAAAAGCAGTTGAAGACGCTCTTTCCCGCTGATAAACATACCTGACAAAATCAGCCTCGGTATAACCCTTTGCAAACATAGTTTGGCAAAGTACATCGATAAGCTCATCCCGATGTTGAAAACCGGGTTCAAACCAAAATAACCCCGGTTCAAAAAACAGATCAAAATTACGTTCTAGCGCCTTTCTTTTCCTGTTCGCATTAGCAATATCAATTTTACCAAGCAACTGTGCACGTCTATCTCGCATCTGAAAAGGAGAGATACACACCGTTTCGTATTTATGACTGGAAGGAATGTTTATAGTCGTAATCAATAACTCGAATTCAAAACATTCCAGTTCAGAAGGCTGCGATATTATTTTGATAATATTTATTTCATCCCCGAAATCACGTAATAACTGATGGTATATTTTATTTTCAATTCCCTTATACACCGGACATAAAAGTACTGTCTGTACTTTATGGCCTTTCGTTTTTTGCCGTTCAAATTCAGCTCCGACATGTAAAGCCAGAAAAGAAATTTCATCTTCATTCAGTTTTTTACCAAAAAATTCATTCAATTGTAGGGAAATAAAAACAGCGATATCAAAAATAGTACGGCACTCTTTTTTTATCATATCCAACATAGGGTTTCTGGTATGAACATTATGCTGCAAGCGTGTTTTCAACCCTGAGATATGCAAACAAAATAATGAAATAAAATCATCCGTTGCTAAGTTAATCAGATAATGCTCCGCTACCGATTCAGCAACCTGTCTGGATAGTTGATATAAACCCGCTTGATTTGATTCAATTAATTTACTGTCTCCTGCCCGAGTAATATTAGTGTTTATTTTCAGTAAAGTGTAACAAAATTTCCTTTCATCCTCTGCAATAGGAATATTAAAAGTACCTTGTAACCGGTCACATAACTCCGCTGTTATTGATTGTAACCCCTGATTTCCTTCCGTAAAGGCCAATGGGTGACTTAAATACTTCCCATAACTTAATCGCTTGAGCAGTATCAAAAAGTGCAACACGAGATTTGTATATGAAAGTTCATAAACAGAATAATCCTGCTTGTTAAATACCTGCGCAATGATATTAGATATGATTTCAACCTGTTGTTCTCCGAATAATACTGCCAGTTTTTTTAAATCCAGAGTTCTGTAGTCTGCCTGTTCCATGATGGTATGATAGGCTAACTCTCTTAAATCCAGTTCAGAGCCTATAATTTCAAAGCGGTTATTTTTGCATAAAAACCTGACATTAAATTTTTCAAAAGAGCCATTCATTTTATATATCACTGATTTTAAAGTTGAATCACTGATATATAAATCAGCACTGAGATCATGAATTTTATTACTTTTTTTGAATAACAGAATAGACTTAATCAGATAACATGCTCTTTCCTGATAGGTTCGCGGAAACTCACTGAGTTTTTTCTTCAATGTAAGATTTGAATCAGGGGATAAAACATACCCTGAACGGCTGGAGATAATGATTTTTCTCCTGTAGAACTCATTAATTTCCATCACATAATTTCTGACGGTTCTGATTGAAACATTTAAGACCTGAGATAATTTAACAGCTAAAGTCGGGTTATTTTGTTCCATTAAATAATTCAATAATTCTTTCTGCTTAGGCCTTAGCATTATAACCCCCCTATTAAATGAACAAGTAACACCTCAAACTTACAAATTAAATCAATTAAAAAAATAGAAAATTGCCCTCCTGAAGTGAAAACAGATAATTGAATATCAAACCAAAATTGAAGATAGTAGTTTATATATCCGAAAACAAAAATCAATTATCGACAAAATAATGAGGAGTTTATATGAAAAACATTTTTATTATGCTGTGTTGTGGAGCGGGTATTTCTAGTGGAATGCTGGCCACAAAAACCAGAAATGCTGCCAGAAAAAAAGAGTTATCCATTACTGTTGAAGCCAGAAGTGAAAGCGAAGTTGCTGAGTATTTTTCAGTGATAGACATTTTGTTTCTTGGCCCTCATTACGCTGCCCAAAAAGAAGAGTTCCAGAAACATGCTGATATTTATAATATTCCCGTCATTGTTGTACCACAAAATATCTATGGCAAACTGGATGGCGAAGCATTACTGGAATTAGCTATAGAGACACTAAACAAATAAATTGAATCATTAACCTTATTATTTACAGCACCGGGGTTTTTTATTTATATCCAATTGACGGAATAGAAAATAATAAAGAGAGATGCAAAATGAAAGCATTTATGTCGTGGTTATCTGATTCGTTTGCACCAGCAATGCAAAATTTCACTAAACGACCATGGGTTGCAGCTATTTCTGGTTCCATGCAAAAAAACATCCCGTTTATTTTAGCGGGTTCACTCATATTTTTTTATAATGTATTTCGTTCTTATCTTCCCTTTTTACCCAATCTTGGTCGAATAGCCGAATATTCCTTTGGTATGCTCGGCTTAATTACAGCGTTTATGATTGCCAATCAGATGATGGAAAAGCTTCATCATTTCCGGTATACCCTGATCGCTGGCCTGACATCCATTTGTGTTTATATGATGTTCATTAAGCCAGAGTTTTCTGACGGTAATATGATTGTCAGTTTTGAACGATTCGGCCCTGCGGGAATTTTACTGGGCATTGTCACCGGTCTGTTTGTTTCCTACCTTTTCCACTTATACACAAAGATAGGTTTTCTGAAAGAAAGTACGCTACCTGATTTTGTCACTGGCTGGATACACGCCATTATTCCGATTCTGCTTTCTATCGGAGTCGGAACATTATTAGTATTCACCTTAGAAATTGATATTTTCTCCCGTCTCCTTTACCTCTTTTCACCTATTGCTGCATTCGGTCAGACTCTGCCGGGCTTTATACTGATGGCATTAATTCCGGCTATTGCATTCTCAATGGGGATTTCAGTCTGGACATTTACCGGTCTGCAAATGCCTATTTTTATGCTTGGTATCAGCACCAATATTACTTTGGTAGCGGCAGGTCAGCCCCCGACCAATATTGTGACTTATGAAACCATGTATACAGCGGCGTTGATCACAATGGGTGGAACCGGTGCCACTCTCGCACTGAATCTTTTAATGCTGTTTTCAAAATCCAGAGATCTCAAGGCAACAGGTTATATCTGTATCGGGCCTTCGTTCTTCAATATCAATGAGCCGCTGGTGTTTGGTACACCCATTGTGCTCAACCCACTGCTCATGCTGCCGATGTGGATTAATGCGATCACCAGCCCAATCATTATCTGGGTGTTTATGCGCTCCGACTGGCTGAACATCCCTGCCAAAATGATTCAGGTCGGTCAAATACCCGCTCCATTTTCCAGCGTCATGATCACTGAGGACTGGCGGGCGATCATCTGTTATTTGGTGCTCATGGCCGTGTTCCTCGTTACTTGGTATCCCTTCTTTAAAGTGTACGAGAAAAAACGTATTGAAGAAGAAAGCCTCAACGCAGCATATACACAATGAATTTCAAGATGCGTCGCGGCGGCAAGGGAGTAAATCCCCGGGAGCATAGATAACTATGTGACCGGGGTGAGCGAGCGCAGCCAACAAAGAGGCAACTTGAAAGACGAAGTGTATAAATCATTCATGCCGAACTCTACTACAAGGAAAAAAAATCATGAATAGTGAGGAAAATATCTTAATTGCTATTTCTATGGAAATTATTCTCGATGCAGGTAATGCCAGAGAAAAAAGTGAAAAAGCAATGAAATTCGCTCGTAATGGCGATTTTGAAAATGCTCGCCTATATATGGAAAAAGCACGAAAGATGATGTTATCAGCTCACCAAACACAAACTGATGTTATTCAGAAAGAGACTCAGGGCGCTGATATTAATTTGAGTCTGCTATTTATTCATGCTCAGGATACGCTAATGACGATACGCAGCGAGTTACTCCTGAGAGAGGAAATGATTGGTTTATATAAACACATTAAAAGTGTGAACGATAATAAAGGAAAAAATCATCATGACGAAAAGTAACACGCTATTTCCTGAAACGTTTCTCTGGGGTGCAGCAACCAGCGCTTATCAGGTTGAAGGCGCAGCAGAAAAATATGGTAAGAAATTATCACAGCAAGATATTCTCAATAATAAACCCGGGTTAGCTGATTCTCATATTACCAGTGATCATTATCATCGCTATAAAGAAGATGTTGCATTAATGAAAGAACTGGGATTAAAAGCCTATCGTTTTTCTATCGCATGGTCGCGTATTTTTCCTGATGGCATCGGGAAACCCAATGATGAAGGCGTGCAGTTTTACCATAATCTTATCGATGAATTATTAGAAAATGGCATTACACCAATTCCAACGCTTTATCATTATGATATGCCAATGGCTTTGGTGGAAAAATACCACGGCTGGATTGACCGGCAAAGTGTCAATGATTTTGCCTACTATGCTGAATTTGTTATCAGAGAATACGGCAGGAAAGCCAAGTACTGGCTGACGATTAATGAACAGAGCATTATCGTACAATTCTGGACGAAAAAATGCTTTATCCCTGAACAGAATCTCGATAACGAACAGATTAAATATCAGATAAATCATCACATGAATCTGGCTCACGCCATCGCCTGTAAATTAGTCCATCAATGGGTACCGAAAGGTCAGGTTGGTGCGGCACTGGGATATTCGGCTATTTATCCGCTGACCAGCAAACCGGAAGATAATCTGGCAGCCCAGAATGCCAATGATCTGCGTAATTACTATTTCACCGATATTTATTTGAAAGGCGAATATAATCAATCCGCTTTGATCTACCTGAAAAGTCAGGGGCTGGCACCTAATATCGAAGATGGGGATATGGCGTTAATCAAAGAAGGATATTCTGATTTCCTGGCCCTCAATTACTATTGCAGCCATGCAGCCGCCGCCGCACCAGCAGGTGCTCAGAGGCGCATGGATGGCTTTAATCCGACAGGTATCAAAGGGCAAATGGACGGTTATGAGATCCAGCCTGATTACTATCAGATCCACAAAAACCCACAGCTTGATACTACCGACTGGGATTGGTCTATTGATCCGCTTGGGCTTGAGTATCTATTACGCGATTTATATACCCGTTATCAAAAGCCATTAATGATCACCGAAAATGGTTTTGGCGCTGATGATATTCTGGAATCTGATGGCACCATTCATGACAGTTATCGCATTGATTATTTAAAGCAGCACCTACAGGCGATTAAACGGGCAATGGATTCCGGCGTTGTCGTGCTTTCCTATAACCCGTGGAGTTTTATTGATCTTCTTTCCACCAGCAATGGTTATAAAAAGCGATATGGTTTTGTTTACGTCAACCGTACTGATGATGACCTCAAAGATCTCGCTCGTTATAAGAAAGATTCATTTTACTGGTATCAGAATGTTATCCAGACACGTGGTGGTTCATTAAACGAATAGAATAGGAATAAGTGACCTAATGACTGAATATTCCGTAATAGTCACAGCCCCTTCGGGGCTACATACCCGGCCTTCGGCACAACTCTGTAATTTAGCTAAGACTTATAGTGGCACAGTAGAAATTATCAGAGGAGATAAAGTCGCTAATTTAAAAAGCATGTTCAAAATTATGTCGATGGGAATTAAAAATGGCATGGAAATTATTGTTCGGGTAGAAGGAGAAAACGAAGAGGAAATGGCGAAATCCGTTGTTGATCTTATTCGTAGTATTAAAGAGTAAACTTTATTGTTTATTTATTGGAAATAAATTATGGTCTCTTTTGATGAAATGGAAAACATTGCACATCAGCTTATTTCTCCGACGCAATTAAATAAATATATTAAATATGGTCACGTCGCTGCGGCCATTCAGTGTGAATCCGGCCATATTTATACCGGAGTGAGTATTGACACTTCCTGTTCTATGGGATTTTGTGCAGAACATGGTGCCATTGCCGATATGATAAAGCATGGAGAAAATCGGATAATTAAAGTTATCGCGGTTAATAAATCCGGCGATATTATTTCTCCTTGTGGTCGTTGTCGGGAATTTATCAGCCAGATAAATCGGGAGAATATACATACCGAAGTGAAAGTAAACAAAGAGGTGGTTTTATCATTAGGTGAGTTATTACCGTTTGATTGGAAAAACATGTAATCATTTTTATTTTTAATTGATGCCAGATAGAAAAACCCTGCCAGAATTTATTATTCTGGCAGGGTTTATTATTCATACAAAATTAATTTTGTAGCGTTTATTTCGCTTCTACCGCTTCCATTCCGACCAGCCCCACTTTGAGGTAGCCCGCTTTACGCAGAGAGTCCATGACGCTCATCAACGTTTCATAATCCACGCTTTTATCCGCTTGGAAGAAAATCGTGGTTTCTTTATTGGACTGTGTTGTTTGATCCAATACTGAAGAGAGCGAATCACGGTCAACCTGTTGATCACCGACAAATAACTGACTATCAGCTTTTACCGTCAGAAAGACCGGTTTCTCCGGCCGTGGCTGTGGTTTAGCTGTGGATGCCGGTAAATCAACCTTGATATCAACAGTTGCCAGTGGTGCTGCCACCATAAAGATGATCAGCAACACTAACATGACATCAATAAAAGGTGTGACGTTAATCTCGTGTAATTCACCGCTATCGTCCAAATCTTCATTAAGACGTATTGCCATAATTAATTACCTTGCTTCTGCTTTATCCGTTTTTCTGTCAGCCAAATCAAGATCACGACCAAGCAACAAAATTGCCTGTGCCGCAGTATCACCAACCTGCCCACGGTATGATGAAATAACACGGGCAAAAATGTTATAGATAACGACCGCAGGAATTGCCGCAACCAGACCCAGTGCGGTTGCCAGCAGAGCTTCTGCAATACCCGGTGCAACAACGGCAAGGTTAGTGGTTTGTGAATGGGCAATACCAATGAAGCTGTTCATGATCCCCCAAACGGTTCCGAACAGGCCGACAAACGGGGAAATTGCACCGATAGTTGCCAGATAACCGTTTCCACGCCCCATATGACGGCTGATTGCAGCAACTGCACGCTCCATACGGAATGAAGTGCGCTCTTTTGTGCCGTCTTTATCGGTACTTTCGGCAGATAAGCTGCGCTCAGTCTGTGCTTCGCTCAGTAACAGACGGCTAATACTGTTCTTACCGAAATCCGAGGCAATTTTTACTGCTTCATCCAGACTGGCAACATCAGCTAAAGCCAGTTGTTCTTTACGTAAGCGGCGACGCGCTATTAACAGTTCAGATCCTTTAGAGAAAAAGAGTGCCCATGTAATAATAGAGGCGATCACCAGACCAATCATGACGCTTTTTACGACTGCATCAGCATTCTGATACATACCAAAAACGGAAAGATCCGTTGCAAAACCGCTGGATAGGTTTTCGGCTTCTGCCGCCACCGCGGTTTCTACTGCACCAGCTTCTGTTATTTCAGTCACTTCTGTAGTGACTGTTGGCTGTTCTGCCGTCGCTGCTTCATCCGTTTTCTGCGCTTCACCTTGCTGTGTCTCTGTTTTCACTTCACTTGCCTGTGGAGCCACGGAAGATACCGGTGTTGCCGGAGCTGCTACCTGAGTGGCAGCCTGATTTTCTGGTGCGGTAACCGCTGTAGTTGGTGCAGTATTAGCTGGTGCGGTATTAGCTGGTGTAGTATCAGCCCATGCTGAACCTGTTAACCCGAATGCCAATAGAATAGAAGCTGTCAAATTACGCATCAGTTAGCCTTACTCTCTTTTTTATAGATTCTGTTACTTAGCAGTGAATCGCTACTCATCTTGCTAATCCTGATATATCTGTCGTCTTTCAAGCCGCCTCTTTATGGGCTGAAACTCGAAATTCATTAGGTATATGTTTTATTACTTTTTGCCCGGTTTCACGTTTTTCATCACATAAGGGAAAAAGTCCGTTCCGAATGATATCAGACATTGAGCGATTTGATAGTAATTATCATTACTATTTAATAAAAAAAGTGGTAATAAAAAGGAGTTATCCCAGCCGTTTTTTCTTTTTTATCGTTCTCACTCACCTTGAATTTTTGTCAAGTTGTCAGAATCCCTTTGTAAAAAACCGGACTATTCTTTTAACTTGCTAATGATTATTTAAGCAATCGTGATGAGTCAGGGGGAGGGCTATATGTCAGAAAAAAAATTGGAAACCAGACTGGTGGAAGTCGGGAGAAAGCGTAAGTACACACAGGGAGCGGTTAATCCTATTATCCAGCGTACTTCATCCGTCATTTTCAAGACGGTTGAGGATATGAGGCATGCGATAAAAAACCGGGCTAACGGTGAGCTGTTTTACGGGCGTCGTGGCACGCTGACGCATTTTGCTTTTCAGGAAGCAATGGCTGAACTGGAAGGGGGTGTGGGCTGTGCTCTGTATCCTTCGGGCACTGCCGCGATTACTAACAGTATTCTGGCATTTGTAGAAACAGGTGACCATGTTCTGCTAACCGGTACAGCTTATGAACCGACTCAGGAATTTTGCAACCACGTTCTTAAAAAGATGCATATCTCCACTGATTATTTTGATCCTCGGCTCGGTGAAGAGATTGCCTCACTCATTCAGCCAAACACAAAAGTCATCTTTCTTGAATCCCCCGGCTCTCTCACTATGGAGGTTCAGGATATTCCTGCCATTGTACAGGCGGCCCGGCGAGTTAATCCCGATATCGTTATTATGATCGATAATACTTGGGCAGCGGGTGTTCTTTTCAAAGCGCTGGATTTTGGTGTCGATATTTCTATTCAGTCTGCGACAAAATATATTATCGGCCATTCAGATGGCATGCTTGGTACGGCTGTCGCCAATAGACGCTGTTGGGATCAATTACGGGAAAACTCTTATCTGATGGGGCAGATTGCTGATCCTGATACCGTTTATTCCGCAAATCGTGGGTTACATACTCTGGCTGTCCGCTTAAAGCAGCATGAAGAAAGCAGCCTGATCATTGCTAAGTGGCTCGCCCAACGCAGTGAAGTCGCTGAGGTTTATCATCCAGCTCTGCCTTCCTGCCCCGGTCATGACTATTTCAAACGCGATTTTACGGGTTCCTGCGGGCTGTTTTCTTTTATGCTGAATGTCAGCCTGACTTCTGAGCAGCTTTCTGACTATCTGGATAATATGCAATATTTTAAAATGGCATTTTCCTGGGGAGGGTTTGAATCACTCATTCTGGGCATTTCCCCTGAGTCACTTGCAATCCTGCGTAATTATAATTTCCCCCAAAAAACGGGAACGTTAATTCGTGTGCATATCGGGCTGGAAGATCCTCAGGATTTAATCGCTGATCTGGAGGCTGGCTTCTCCCGCATTGCATTGAGTTAACGGTATTTATTTTTATACGCCTCATTTTACAGGTGCCTCTTTGCTGGCCGCTCCCCCCGCCACCACAATGCATCTTGTAATCCATGATGTGTATATGCTGAATCAAATCAACTATCCTGAGGTCGTTTTGCGGTACACTGGAACACATGGACTTGTATGATTAATTCGATTGTATGACACTGGTTGTACAAAAATTGTCATAAAGATATTGTACCGAAATTACAGGATAAATATGGAAACGTTAAGCGGGATCGTGCAAGCGCTTTGGCAGCATGACTTTACCCTACTCGCCAATCCCGATGTCATCTGGATTATTTATGGTGTTATCTTCGTCACACTGGTATTGGAAAACGGTTTATTACCTGCCGCATTTCTACCCGGTGACACCCTTCTGATCCTCACCGGCGCTTTAATTGCCAAAGGTGTCATGGGGTTTATTCCGACTGTCATATTATTGACGATCGCTGCCAGCCTCGGGTGCTGGCTGGGGTATTTACAGGGGCGCTGGCTGGGACACACCCGGATTATTAAAAACTGGCTATCACACCTTCCGGCAGAGCAGCGCCAGCGGGCAAATGTTTTATTTGCCAAACACGGCTTAGCGGCATTGCTAATCGGCCGTTTCCTCGCTTTTATCCGCACTCTTCTACCCACCTTCGCAGGTATTTCCGGTCTGAACAGCAAACGCTTTCAATTTTTTAATTGGTTAAGTGGCTTCTTATGGGTCATCATAATTGTGAGTTTTGGCTATGCCCTGAATCAGATACCCTTTGTTAAAGCGCATCAGGATTTGGTCATGAATATTTTGATGATCTTACCTGTTATCCTGTTAATTAGCGGACTAGGTGCTTCGCTATTGATGTACTGGCGTCATAAAAAAGCATCATCACATAAAAACCAATGAGCACATCGGTTATTTACCGCTGTTCCCAAAATCACACTATTTTTTTCTAGCGATTAGCTTATCAACAAAAAAATTAAACAATCCGAGTCCACTCAGACAAGCATCATAATAGCCAGTCATCCGGCATTAAGAACATGATCCTGCATAGAGTGGACTCTATCACTGCAATAAACCAACATAACTCAATAACCGAATGCTAAGACTTGGGGAAAGTTTATGTTATTCAGTTAGTAAGGATTGTTATTATGCAGAACTTCACACTATACATCCCAACCAAAGTCATTTTCGGTAAAGGGCAGATATCCGAATTACGCAATCAAATCCCTCAGGATGCCAGAATCTTGCTACTTTATGGTGGTGGCAGTATTAAAAAGAATGGCGTTCTTGCTCAGGTTCACGCTGCATTGGAAGGTTATCCCGTTGAAGAATTCGGTGGCATTGAGCCAAACCCAGCCTATGAAACGCTCCTCAAAGCGGTGGAATATATACGCCATCATGATATCAATTATTTACTGGCTGTGGGTGGCGGTTCGGTCATTGATGGCACAAAATTCGTTGCTGCTGCGGTCAATTATCCCCATGAAGATTTATGGGACATTTTGACAACCGGCGGCGCAAATATCACCTCTGCACTTCCGTTCTCATGCGTTCTGACACTACCCGCCACAGGCTCTGAAACCAATAATATTTCGGTTGTCAGTCGCCTGAAAACACACGATAAGCAGCATTTTGCATCACCTTTTATTTATCCCAAAGTCGCTATTCTCGATCCTGAGGTCACTTACTCCCTTCCTCCACGCCAAACCGCAAATGGTGTTGTAGACGCATTTGTACATACACTGGAGCAATATCTGACTTACCCTGTTAATGCAAAGGTACAGGATCGCTACGCTGAAAGTTTACTTCTCACATTGCTGGAAGAAGGGCCGAAGGTGCTCAAAGATCCCAGAGATTATGATGCACGGGCCAATATTATGTGGACGGCAACTCAGGCCCTCAACGGTCTTGTAGGTGCAGGCGTTCCGCAAGACTGGGCAACCCACATGCTGGCACATCAGTTGACAGCTTTTCACCATTTAGATCACGCTCAGACTCTGGCAATTATTTTGCCGCATCTCCTACAGGAAAAACGCGACACTAAACACGCAAAACTTTTGCAATATGCTGAGCGTATCTGGCATTTCACGGAAGGAACGGAAGAACAGCGCATTGATCAGGCAATCCATGCCACTCGTGAATTTTTTGAAAGTCTCGGTGTGAAAACCCATTTCTCTGATTATCAGCTTGATGGCAGCACTATACCGGGAATGCTCCAAAAACTAGAACAGCAGGGTTTGGTTGCTTTAGGTGAACACCAGGATATTACGCTTGAAGTTAGCAAGCGGATTTACGAGGCGTCCATCTGATATTCCAAATCTGGAGGAGGTAAGAATGGGTCAGCAGACAATTATTAAACTCGTTGACGGGAATCTCATGCCGCAATTAGGTATCGGAGTCTGGCAGGCGAGTAATGAACAGGTTGTTAAAGCTATTCACACCGCGTTGAGTGTTGGTTATCGTTCTATTGATACAGCAGCGATTTATCACAATGAAACAGGCGTCGGAAAAGCATTGCGGGAAAGCGGTATTCCGCGTGAGGACGTTTTTATCACAACTAAACTGTGGAATGATCGCCATCAGGATGCAAAAACCGCCCTGCAAGAGAGTCTGGACAGATTACAGCTGGAGTATATTGATCTCTTTCTAATTCACTGGCCGGTTCCCCAGCAGGATAAGTATGTTGAAACATGGAAACAATTTATTGAGTTAAAAGAATCGGGACTCGCCCGCAGTATCGGGGTATGTAACTTCCATATTGAACATTTGCAGAAACTATTCTCAGAAACAGGCATTGTGCCTGCCATCAATCAAATCGAACTTCATCCCCTAATGCAACAGAGGCAACTGCATTCATGGAATGCCACGCACCAGATTATCACTGAGTCCTGGAGTCCGTTATCTCGGGGCGGTAAAGGTGTTTTTGATCATCCATTAGTTGAAAGTCTGGCAATTAAATATGATAAAACGCCTGCTCAGATAGTTATCCGCTGGCACCTCGACAGTGGCATGATTGCTATTCCTAAATCAGTAACACCTGCTCGCATTAAAGAAAACTTTGATGTTTTTGATTTCAGGCTGGAGAAAGAGGATCTGACTATCATGGCTGGATTGGATATTGGTAAACGCCTTGGCCCCAACCCAGATACTTATAATCTGACAGTTCTCAATTTAGGATGATGCTCATACAAAACTACCGAATGATCCGCCTTAATAAACGATGAAATCGCTCCTCCAATCAGGCCTGAATTCTGTTTTCTACAGAATTCAGGCTGTTTAAATAGGCTCATATCTGATGTTAAATTATACTTTGGTTAATAGATACGAATATGGCTGACTGTTTGATTAAGGAGTGCTTATGTGGAATATCTCTCCAGAAAGAGGATCTATGCAATATCTGGCAACGTTTATGTCGCCGATAGAAGCTCATATTATTCGGGGCAGAATGCTATCAGAAGGCATCTATGTCCAAATAATAGATGAGGGAGTGGTATGGAATACTTATATGTGCTCCTATGCCTTTGGTGGTGTGAAATTACTGGTTCATGCCTCTGAGCATCAACGTGCTGAAGAAATACTTTCGGGTATTTATGATAATCAGTATTTATTAGACGAAAAAAGCACAGAAGTTAAAGAGCCGGTTTTAACCCAACCAAAACACCCTTTGTCTGTTTTAATAAATACGGCATTAGTCATATTATTATTTCTGATAATTGGCCTTGCATTACCTCTAAGATTCAATCACTGAATACTGACATAGATAAAAAGCAGAATATTCCTATATTCTCATAGTGGGAATGATAATTAAAAAACTCATTAACATTATAGGAAATATAAATAATCACTATATTTAGTATCTATATATAAAGTGAGGTCTATCTTTACTGCATCACTTTAGATAAGACAAAAATAGATTGCACAGCGGAAAAGGAAAACAAGGGTTAATAAAAGGAATACGTTTATTTATAGTGATAATCAGAAAACATTTTCATGGCGAAATTTTATAATACCGGAGTAAATGATAATGACTTACATAATAATTTCTTTATTTATGCTTATCCCTTTTTTCTTTTTAATAAAGCGTCTTTTATTATCGCATCATGTTTATCACAATGTTTCAGGAATTATACTGACAATTCTGGCGATTTCTTTTCATATGTATGTTTTCCGTTTTGACCATATTCCGCTGCTCAGTTCATCCCTGCCACATCACACCATCATTTTTTATGGTTCAATAGCGGCAGCATTGTTACATTGTGTGATTTATTCTATTTGCGTCAAATTGTATTACGATAAATAGCGGTAAGGAACAGCGCTGTGTTTAGTCTCATTTTGAGCAATACAGCACCGTTTCTTTTCTGCCCGGATAACTATTTCTTAAAGAACTTTTTATTTAAATCGCTTTTTTTAAATAAAGAGAATTCTGACGCCAATGCCAGTTAACGGGCAGGTTCATCTTCTTTATTATTTTCATCCGATGATTTAGTTTTAGCCGTCAACAAATAAGGGGATTGCTGCCAACGGCTGGGAGCTAGCTGTAATAAATTATGGGCAAGAATAAAACCGATCGCCAGAGCTAATAGCAACATAACCCTGAGCAAATTAGTCGTATTATCCACTTGCTTGGCTTCCGTTGCCAACCTGTGTGTGTCCAGAGTCAGGCGCAGAAAACCTTTCGGTTTATTTTTACCCGGTATAGGAACCACAATTTGCTGATTGAAATAACTGCCCGCTTTTTTACCATCCAAAGATAACCGCTCACGAACAGAAACCAATTCACCACTCCGCGCAACCTGTGTTCCGTTTTCCAGATAAACACTGGCATCGAGAATACGACTTTTATTAGTTAAATAGTTCAGGTTATCCATAATTTTTTGATTATTGACTTCCTTACTGCCATTCTCCATATAAACAGACAAGCTGAATGCAACCTGTTTTGCCAGTGTCCTTGCCAGATCTTCAAACTGATCCATATGGGCCTGTTGCTGTGAACGGCTAAAATAGGATACACCCTGCATCAACAAGACCAATAATGCTATACATATTAAGATAATTGCGGTTTTGTGCAGTCGAAATTTTAGTTTTGCTTTACTCATAGTTATCCCACCTAATGCTCGTTACATTCCATGTTGCCAGATGCAGTAGTGATAGGATAGTTTGAAAAGCATTTTTTGCCTGCCTTATTTATTACATGGAATTACAGGAGTCGATATTCATGTCCAACAATCTGGCCTATCGTTACTTACCCGATGAAATCCATAAATGGCCGGGATTACCACTATCTCTCAGTGGAGATGAAGTTATGCCACTGGATTACCGAGCAGGGGACAGAGGCTGGCTGCTGTATGGCCGTAATCTGGATAAACAGCGGATCAGTGATTTTCAGCATCGTCTGGGAGTGGCTATTGTTGTTGTTTCCTCATGGCGCATTGATGATTATCAGGTTGTTCGTATTGCCGGCAGCTTGTCGCCACGTATCAAACGACTGGCAGATGAATGCTGCCTTGATGTTGTTCCGTTGGGGCAGATCCCACGTCTGCGTTCACCGGGCTTATTAGTCATGGATATGGATTCAACTGCCATTCAGATTGAATGTATTGATGAAATTGCACGGTTGGCTGGTGTGGGTGATAAAGTTGCTGAAATTACAGAACGGGCCATGCAGGGGGAGTTAGATTTCTCAGAAAGCCTGCATCAACGGGTTGCTCAACTGGCCGGTGCTGATGCCGCAATATTGCAGCAAGTCATGGACACTCTGCCTCTTACATCCGGTTTAACCAGCCTTGTCCGCAAACTGCAATCCCTCGACTGGCATGTCGCTATTGCTTCTGGCGGTTTTACCTTCTTCGCCGATACTCTGCGCCAAAAACTACGCCTTTTTGCCTCCGTTGCTAACCAACTTGAAATAAAGGACAACAAATTAACCGGCAAAATCAAAGGGCCGATTGTTGATGCGAAATACAAAGCCACCACACTAATACGGCTGGCAAAAGAGCTGGATATCCCTCTTAGCCAGACTGTCGCCATAGGCGATGGTGCCAACGATTTGAAAATGATCCGCAAAGCAGGTCTGGGCATTGCCTATCATGCAAAACCAAAGGTGTATACGCATGCTAAAGTCGGTATTCGCCATGCGGATCTAATGGGCGTTCTGTGTGTTCTGAGTGGTGGACTGAAACACGAAGAACGTTAAAATTATTTAAGCCGTCATATCTGAAAGTAGAGGGAGAATAGAGTGGCAAAAGCAGCAAAACGGGCATTTGTCTGTAACGAATGTGGGGCAGATTACCCCCGCTGGCAGGGGCAATGTACTGCATGTCAGGCATGGAATACCATCACGGAAATCCGTTTAGCCGCAGCGTCCTCTCCCCGCAATGAACGTTTCAGCGGTTATGCAGGGGATAGCGGAGTCAGCAAAGTACAAAAACTTTCTGAAATCAGTCTGGAAGAGTTGCCCCGATTTTCGACCGGATTTAAAGAGTTTGACCGTGTGCTGGGTGGAGGCGTCGTTCCCGGTAGCGCTATTTTGATCGGTGGTAATCCGGGAGCGGGGAAAAGTACTCTGTTACTGCAAACCATGTGCCTGCTATCTGAACAAATGAAAACCTTATATGTCACCGGTGAGGAATCGTTACAGCAGGTCGCAATGAGAGCACACCGGCTAGGCTTGCCGACAGATAAACTGAACATGCTGTCAGAAACAAGTATTGAGCAGATTTGCCTGATTGCCGAACAAGAGCAACCTAAACTGATGGTTATTGACTCCATTCAGGTTATGCATATGGCGGATATTCAGTCTTCTCCCGGCAGTGTGGCACAGGTCAGAGAAACAGCCGCTTATCTGACCCGATTTGCCAAAACCCGGGGAGTTGCGATCATTATGGTCGGCCATGTGACGAAAGATGGCTCTCTGGCAGGCCCGAAAGTACTGGAACACTGTATTGACTGTTCAGTGATGCTGGATGGTGAAGCCGACTCCCGTTTCCGTACTCTCCGCAGCCATAAAAACCGTTTCGGTGCAGTTAATGAGCTGGGCGTGTTCGCCATGACGGAACAGGGGCTACGGGAAGTCAATAACCCTTCCGCTATCTTTTTAAGCCGTGGTGATGAAATTACTTCCGGCAGTTCTGTCATGATTGTCTGGGAGGGAACCCGCCCCTTGCTGGTAGAAATTCAGGCACTGGTCGATCACTCTATGATGCCTAATCCACGTCGGGTAGCGGTGGGGTTGGAGCAGAACCGGCTGGCAATTCTGCTGGCAATATTACACAAACATGGCGGTTTGCAAATGGCTGATCAGGATGTCTTTGTTAACGTCGTGGGGGGGGTGAAAGTCACAGAAACCAGCGCCGACCTTGCTTTATTGCTTTCTTTAGTTTCCAGCTTCCGTGACCGTCCACTGCCCCGTGATTTGGTTGTCTTTGGTGAAGTCGGGCTGGCAGGAGAGATCCGCCCTGTTCCCAGCGGTCAGGAGCGTATTTCAGAAGCGGCTAAGCATGGCTTTAAACGGGCAATTGTGCCCTATGCCAATATGTCCAAAAAATCATTACCTGACATGAAAGTATTCGGCGTTAAAAAATTGTCAGATGCTTTGTCTGTTCTTGATGAGCTGGATGATTAATATACACTTCGTCTTTCAAGTTGCCTATTTATTGGCTGGACGAATTCGTTTCCAACGGATTTGTCTCTCCTTTGCCGCTGCGACTCACCTTAAAATCCATTGTGTATAGCCCGATAACCGGCCTGTTTTGTTTGTACCTTTCCCTGTAGGCATGCTATGTTGTTTAGTATACTAAACAACATAGGGGGTTATATGGAGCAATTTGACTATTTAAAAGAGGCAATTAAACAGGCGAATCACACTTTACAACAAGTTGCTGATGCAAGTGGCATGACAAAAGGCTATTTAAGCCAGCTCATTAACGGCAAGATAAAAAGCCCGAGTGCACAGAAATTAGCATCTCTTCATCAATATTTAGGATTGGCGTACCCTATGGAAAAGAAAACTATCGGTGTTGTGTTTGGTAAATTTTACCCGTTACATACTGGGCATATCTATTTGATCCAGCGAGCATCCAGTCAGGTCGATGAATTGCACGTTTTTCTCTGTTACGATGAATTACGGGATCGGGAGTTGTTTATCAACAGTTCCATGTCTCAGCAACCGACTGTCAGTGATCGCCTGAGATGGCTGTTGCAAACATTTAAATATCAAAAAAATATTCATATCCACTCTTTTGATGAACAAGGAATAGAACCTTACCCAAACGGCTGGGAAAAATGGAGTCAGAGCGCAAAACAATTTATGTCTGCAAAAGGCATTAATCCTCAGTATATCTATTCCAGCGAAGCACAAGACGTTCCCCTTTATAAAGAGCATTTTGGCATTGAAACTATTCTTGTCGATCCACAACGTTCATTTATGAATATCAGTGGTAGCCAGATACGGCAGGCACCTTTCCACTATTGGGAATATATTCCGACAGAAGTAAAACCCTTCTTTGTACGCACGGTTGCCATTCTCGGAGGCGAATCCAGCGGGAAATCCACACTGGTCAATAAACTGGCAAATATGTTTAACACAACCAGTGCATGGGAATATGGGCGTGAGTATGTATTTTCCCATTTAGGGGGAGATGAGATGGCGCTGCAATACTCTGATTACGATAAAATAGCTTTAGGTCACGCTCAATATATTGATTTTTGTGTAAAATACGCAAACAAAGTTGCTTTTATTGATACGGATTTCGTCACAACACAAGCATTTTGTAAGCGCTATGAAGGGAAAGAGCATCCTTTCGTTCAGGCACTGATTGATGAATATCGATTTGATTTGGTCATCCTGTTAGAAAATAACACGCCTTGGGTCGCTGATGGGTTAAGAAGCCTGGGAAGTGAGCAAGATCGTAAAGCGTTTCAGCAATTGCTTGAAAGTATGTTGAAGAAAAACAATATTGATTATGTGTGTGTTAACTCACCCGATTATGATCAACGTTTTCTTCAGTGTGTAGAACTGGTTCAGGAAATGTTAGCATCTTAACAATTATTCATATTCTCACAAATAAATTTCAAGTTGCAGCAACCGAAAATAAACAATTATACCGGGCGGCAACTTGAAAGATTAAAGTATATATACTATTAGCCTAAACTGTTATTAGTGTAATGATTAATTAAAATGATTTATTTTCTATAGCAATTTTCGTTATTTTATGTTTTATTTTCGATTGTACTCTAATTAAATGTTTCGTTTAGTTATTTTTACAACAGTAACAAAATAGATTGTGTTAATAATATTTTTTGATGCTTAGGTTTCTCCGTTTGGGCTTGAATTGTCAGGAGATAAGTCATTTAATGGACGGACCTGTTGATTTATCTATATAAAATTCTTTTATTATCAATGATAACCACACATTTTACATGTGATTTTTATTAAGGATGGAGGTGATGTAAAAAAAACATTATATTTTTTATATGAGTAAAATGACTTTTTTCCTTATTATAAAATTGGAATAAAAACAGAATAATTTATACCTTTTTTATGTATGTTGTCTTTTTCTTAGTAACGACGAACATCATTAACATTTTACTCTAAGACTAAGAAATATCTCATTTATCATATAATAATTGTAAATAATAATTGACATAAGTTTAGTATATTATTACCGAGATATTTCATATGTGAACTATTTAAATTCATACTATGTCTTATTGATATTAATAATACTGTAAATAGATTTAGATAACATATTTAAGGAAAAAGCTTTAACTTTTTAACCTAATTGTGTTGAGAATATGAACTTAAATCAATTTAAATCGATTGAAGTTATCAATATTTCATATGGTTTAACTGGTAATACAGTTAATTATGAAATGATTTCAGACATCACATTTTCTATTATACCAGGTGAAATTACTTTGATAACAGGGCCGAAAGCATCTACAAACAGCACATTGCTATCGATTGCTTCGGGTATGTTACAACCAGATCAAGGAGATGTATTCATTAATAATAACAAGCTAAAACTAATGAGTGATTCCGAGCTAGGTCAGTTTCATTCACAAAGTAGTGGGTTCATTTTTCAGAGTTTTAATTTATCCAGTGAACTTACGTTGTTAGATAACTTGTTATTGTCCAACTCTTACGGATTATCCCTTTCCCGGGAACTGGCAGTAAAAATTGCACAGAAGTCGTTAGATATTGTGAAATTAGGTGATAAGAGCCGTTACTATCCAGGTGAGCTTTCTGAAAATGAAAGACAGCGAGCTGCTATGGCAAAAGCCATCGTGAAAAGACCTGAGTATTTGTTTGCTGATGAACCGACTCGTCACCTGAATCATCAGGAATTAAGGATGTTTATTGATATCTTTAAATTTATCGCTCATGAGCAGAAAGGCACCGTCGTTATCGCCTCTCAGGATAAGCGCCTGATTCAATATGCTGACAGCATGATTACTCTGGAAAGCGGTAAAATTGTTAAGACATATGAGTCCTTTCAGGAACGAAGAGTAATGGTATCCTGATTGTAGTTTCCTTAAAAAAACGGCCTGATATCAGGCCGTTTTCTATTTCACTGAAATCAGTTTTACTTGCTGATTTTTTTATACTTAATACGATGCGGTTCCAGTGTTTCAGCACCCAGAGTGCGCTTCTTGTAATCTTCGTATTCGCTAAAGTTTCCTTCAAAGAAAGTCACTTTACCTTCATCCTGATAATCGATAATGTGCGTTGCAATGCGGTCAAGGAACCAACGGTCATGGGAAATAACCATCGCACAGCCCGGGAATTCCAGCAGAGCATTTTCCAGCGCGCGCAGTGTTTCAATATCCAGATCATTGGTTGGTTCATCCAGCAGCAACATGTTGCCACCAACTTGTAGAAGTTTTGCCAGATGCAGACGACCACGCTCACCACCGGACAATTCACCCACGCGCTTACCCTGATCCACACCCTTAAAGTTAAAGCGGCCAACATAGGCGCGGCTTGGGATCTCAAAGTTACCAATGCGCATAATATCCTGCCCACCGGAAACTTCTTCCCATACGGTTTTCTTATCGTCCATAGCATCGCGGAACTGGTCAACAGAAGCCAGTGTCACTGTTTCACCCAGCGCGATTGAACCGAAATCAGGCTGTTCCTGACCGGACAGCATACGGAACAGAGTTGATTTACCGGCACCATTCGGACCAATGATCCCGACAATCGCACCTTTTGGCAGAGAAAAACTCAGGTCATCGATCAGAACACGATCACCATAAGATTTGGTCAGGTTGCTGACTTCCAGTACTTTGTCTCCCAGACGTGGGCCTGGTGGAATAAACAACTCACTGGTTTCATTACGCTTTTGATACTCAACATTGTTAAGCTCTTCGAAGCGAGCCAAACGTGCCTTACCTTTAGCCTGACGCCCTTTTGGATTCTGGCGAACCCATTCCAGTTCTTTCTCAATGGATTTACGGCGAGCCGCTTCTGAAGCAGCTTCCTGCGCCAGACGAGCATCTTTTTGCTCCAGCCATGAAGAATAGTTACCTTCCCACGGAATACCTTCACCACGGTCAAGTTCCAAAATCCAACCAGCAACATTATCGAGGAAGTAACGGTCATGGGTAATAGCAACGACAGTACCTTCATAGTCGTGCAGGAAGCGTTCCAGCCACGCCACAGATTCTGCATCAAGGTGGTTGGTTGGTTCATCCAGCAGCAGCATGTCTGGTTTTTCCAGCAGCAGGCGACAAATTGCCACACGGCGACGTTCACCCCCTGACAGGTGCTCAATTTTAGCATCCCATGCAGGTAAACGCAGAGCATCCGCCGCTCTCTCAAGCTGATTATCCAGATTATGACCATCGTGAGACTGGATAATCGCTTCCAGTTCACCCTGCTCTTTTGCCAACTTGTCAAAATCCGCATCAGGATCGGCATATGCAGCATACACTTCATCAAGACGTGTCAGCGCATGTTTCACTTCGCCAACGGCTTCTTCTACCGCTTCGCGAACAGTGTGCTCAAGATTAAGTTTAGGCTCCTGTGGCAAATAACCGATTTTAATCCCGGGCTGTGGGCGGGCTTCCCCCTCAATATCTTTATCAATGCCCGCCATGATACGCAGTAAGGTCGATTTACCAGCACCATTCAGACCAAGAACACCGATTTTTGCTCCGGGGAAAAAACTAAGAGAGATATTTTTCAGAATATGCCTTTTCGGGGGAACAATTTTTCCAACCCGGTGCATACTATAAACATATTGAGCCAAAGTAATGTACCTTTTTGATAATTAAGGGAATATATAATATTCATTGACGTTTAAGGGGCTTGGATGGCGTATTCTACCCTAAATTAATGCCGTCGTGTTGCTACCTGTTTAGCATTCTTTTCACGCGATCAAACAGAGGTGAGGTAATGACTCTTTATCTTTCAGGCTACCGCGATGTACCTTAAAATTCATTGGGATTCAAGAATACCTAAATGTAGCTTTTCTATTTTATCATCTGTTTGAAATAATTAACGTATTGCATAAATCAAATAAATTAATAACCGATTATGGCAATAATATTTAAATCATATCTTTTTTCTTACCTAAACTTGCAATCAAACCACTAATTTTTACATTCATTCTGTATGATAAAACACGTCAATATTATTATAATTAAAACCATTAATGTATTGTTCGTTACCGTCAATTTTCTGGAGGAATATGTGACTATAAATAAGTGGCAGCATTTTATCATGGCTGTCAGTCTGGCTTCTGTTGTTGGTATAGCACAGGCTGATTCTCTGGAAGCTCAGCGTAAGCGGTATCAGGCAATAAAACTCGCATGGGATGCGAAAAACATGAAAGAAGTTGAACGGTTGATGCCCACTCTGAAGGATTATCCTCTGTATCCTTATCTTGAATATCGGCAATTAGTTCATAATCTAAAAACGACATCTCCTCAGCAGATACGCCATTTTATTGACACTCACCCAACCCTGCCACCCGCTAATTCCCTGTCATCACGATATATCAATTTACTGGCGAGTGACGGAAACTGGCATAGCCTTCTGGCATTCAGCCCCCATAAACCCAATAGCGTAGCAGCAAGCTGTAATTACTATTTTGCTCATTGGGTAACGGGAAAACAAAAAACGGCGTGGGAAGGTGCCAGAGAACTTTGGTTACGTGGTAGTTCGTTACCCGAGGATTGTGATAGTTTGCTGAACGTCTGGGAACGTTCCGGGTATTTGTCCGTGAATTTAATATTGCAACGTATCGAGCTTGCCGTAAGCGAGAATAACACGACACTTGCCAATTATCTTATTAATCGCCTACCCTTCGACTACCATAGCCTAAAGATTCAGTTAGAAAAACTACAAAATGATCCCACATCTGTTGAACATTTTGCCAAAACCGTAAAACCTACGAATTTTACCCGCTTTTTTGTCACTCATGCGTTTTCCCATTTTGCCCGTAAAAATACTGAAAAAGCCCGGCTCAGTATTCCTTTTATCGCCCGGGCACAAAAAATGAATGAAACAGAAAGGCAGAAATTAAAAGATATCGTGGCCTGGCAATTAATGGGAGAGATTACATCGGAACAGGAAAAGTGGCGGGATAACGCAATTCGTGAATCACATTCGAGCACATTAATCGAACGTCGTGCCCGTCTGGCACTCAGGAATGCTGATGAAAAAGGGTTAGCGGCATGGCTAAGTCTGTTACCTAAAAATGTCCTGCAAAAAGATGAATGGCAATACTGGAGCGCCATCACTTTGCTGAATGCAGGAAAGAAAAAAGAAGGAGATTCAATCCTACGTAAGCTGATGGAGCACCGTGGTTTCTATCCTATGGTAGCAGCACAGAAATTACATCTGCCCTATCCTCTGGTTATCAATAAATCAGAAAGGCCTGACGCTTCTATTGCGAAGTTGCCACAGATTAAACGGATACGTGAATTAATGTATTGGGATATGGATGATTTGGCTCGTTCAGAATGGATCAACCTAGTTTCAACGCAAAACAGCACAAAAAAAGAACAGCTCGCCCGCTACGCTTTTGAGCAGAACTGGCCTACCCTCAGTGTGCAGGCTACGATTGTCGGAAAAATGTGGGATCATCTTGAAGAGCGCTTTCCTCTGGCATGGAAAAATGAATTTGCTCATTTCACCTCAGATAAAAGTATTTCACAAAGTTATGCCATGGCTATTGCACGACAGGAAAGTGCGTGGGACCCACAGGCTCGCTCATCAAAAGGGGCAAGCGGGTTAATGCAACTCATGCCAGCAACAGCAGAGCATACCGCAAAGAGTAAAAAGATTGATGGCTACGCCAGCAGTAACCAATTGATGAACCCAACTATGAATATCAAAATTGGCACTGCATATCTGGAATCGGTGTACCAGAGTTTCGGCTATAACCGCATACTCGCCAGTGCTGCTTATAATGCAGGCCCCAGAAATGTTGAGCGTTGGCTGGCCAACAGTGCGGGAAACATCAATGCCATCGCATTCATCGAAAGTATTCCATTTGCTGAAACACGTAATTACGTCAAAAATGTTCTGGCTTATGACATGTTTTACCATAATTTTATGGGAAAATTAGTTAATGTATTAACGGATTCAGAATGGCAAAGACGGTACTAATCTCAGATACTCTTATGGTATCATTTTGTACTAGTTAAATAGTATGGCTGAAAATTATGACACAAAATCATTTGATTGACCCTGCACTTTCCCCAGAAGAGGGAGATGACTGGTTTGCTTTTGTAAAATTATTACAAACAGCATTCGAACAAAATTTGCAACATCAGATTTTGCAGTTATTATTGACACCCGATGAACGTACAGCACTCTCGACCAGAGTTCGGATTATTCAAGAATTAATGCGAGGGCAAATGAGCCAGCGCGAGCTGAAAAACGAACTTAGTGTTGGGATTGCAACGATCACGCGTGGTTCAAATAGCCTGAAATCAGCGCCAGCTCACGTCAAAGAATGGCTGGAAACACAATTATTGAAGTAAATCTATTGTCGCAATAATCGGTTAGAAAAGAGTATTTCGATATTATTATACACAATGGATTTTAAGGTGTGTCGCGGCGGCAAGAGAGTGAATCCCCGGGAGCATAGATAACTATGTGATCGGAATGAGCGAACGCAGCCAACAAAGAGGCAACTTGAAAGACGAAATGTATAAAGGCAGAGGCCATAACTTCATGGCCTTCTGTGACTGAATCATAAAAGTTGGTTATTCAATATCTTTGTAAATTTCATGATGAATAGGAACGAGAGCCAGTATCAATGCCTGATGATAAACACTAGTGCGAGTCAGGATACCATTGGTAAAAAAGCCAATTGCCCCACCTTTCTGTTTGATATTATCAACACCGGTCAAATAAGCCATTTCGTGACCAAGCTCACGCCCTTCGCGAATGCCTTCCAGTACCTTTTCAGGCAGCATCAGGCTGGCAGAACGCGATTCACCCCGAATTTGTTTGTATTCAATAACCATCCAGGCAAATGTCATGTCATCTTCGATTCCGGCTTCAACACCGACCCAAAAATCGGCTTCCGGCCGAACCTGACGAGCAGCCATAACCCGATGGCGGGCACCAGTACGAGTTTCAGTATTACCAATTGGCTGTTGAGGAACACTGCTATCTACATCGACATCTTCTATACGATATGTTCCTGCTCCAAAAACATCATCAAATGCAAGGCTAATCGCTTTTATTTTCGCAGGGTTAGTGGTTGCAGCAATAACATGGTACATAATAAATAAGTAATCCTTTGAACTATTTCATGATGCAGTATAACGGAAAATAAATATGTTACAGGTATATCTTGTTCGTCATGGCGAAACAGAATGGAACTTGGCTCGTCGTATTCAGGGACAATCTGACAGCCCATTAACTGAAACCGGACGACGTCAGGCACTCTTGGTAGCACAAAAAATGAAATCAGAGAACATCACACATGTTATCACTAGTGACCTCGGTCGCACACGCCAAACCGCAGAAATTATCGCACAAGCTTGTGGCTGTGAAGTGATATTAGAGCCTCGTTTGCGGGAAATAAACATGGGTGTTCTGGAAAACCGTGATCTGAACTCCCTGACCCAAGAAGAAGAGACATGGCGCAAAAGTCTCGTTGATGGTACACCAAATGGGCGGATACCAGAAGGCGAATCCATGAATGAGTTATCCGAACGGATGCGTGCCGCACTGGAAAGTTGCCGTAACCTGCCAGCCGGAAGCCGTCCTTTACTGGTAAGCCACGGGATGGCATTAGTCAGTCTGGTCTGTTCAATTTTAGGATTACCGGCTAATTCTGAACGTCGTTTACGGCTGAGAAACTGTTCTATCTCAAGAGTGGATTATCAGGATAGCCCATGGCTGGCTTCTGGCTGGATCGTTGAAACAGCGGGCGATATCACACATCTGGATATGCCCGCGCTAGATGAGCTGCAAGGTTAGCGCTGAATCGGGATGAGATATTCAAATTCCACAACGTGGCTTTGAGACTCATCCTGCAATTTTTTCCTTTCAAGATTAGTCAGATAGTATCGCTCAATATCATACCCTTTTCTGCGGGTAATATTTAATTGAGGTAAACAGACAGTGTAGATATTGAAGAGAAACTCATCGAGCTGATCTTCTTTACCAAAATAACTGAATGAAATGTACTCCCCACCCGGCAAAACAACCGGCTGGCTATCCTTGGTGTCAAAGGTTGCATACTCCGGCTCTATTGCCGTGGTATAGAAAACTGTCTGCTCATCTTCATGCTCCGTGCTGATGGTCGAGTGATGCAAGCCATACAATTTAGGCGGTAAGACTTCAGCGTGTTGCAAATAGGAAATCCAGTAATTGTGGCGCATGTCCGTACAGGCTTTTGACCATTGCTCCAGAGTGTAAGAGCAACTATGCTCAATACCCGTCAGCAATTGATCTTCCAGAATCACAAACTTATGTTCAGGTAACGGTTTGTTATCCAACATAATAGGAGCACAAAGCCCGCTAGCACACCACTCTTCACTTCGGCGGTAAGAAGCTGGCGTCCGATTAAACTGCTTTTTAAATGCTCTGGTAAAGGTTTGTTGAGAATCAAAACGATATTGCAGAGCAATGTCCAGAATGGCGCGACCAGTCAAACGCAGCGCAACAGCAGCTTTAGACAGCCGTCTGGCTCGGATATAAGAACCAATCGCTTGTCCTGTAACATCCTTAAACATGCGCTGTAAGTGCCACTTGGAATAACCTGCTTTTGCTGCAACATGATCAAGGGACAGCGGACGATCCAGATTATTATCCAGCCAATGCAGCAGATCTCGAATGATGTTGGTTTGATCCATACATCTCCCTAATTCATCAAGACAAAAAGAAAACCATACAACTGTAAGATAACTGACTGTTATAAAAAAATTTAAGGATGAAAATGCTATATAGATTGATTAATAATGAGCACCTATCATTTCCAAACACTGAGATGATTTTAACTGCCTGATTTTTCACTTCATCAGGCATACCGTCGTTTTCACAACACAGTCCATTTCCCTGTCATGACAGCAATATCTATTATTGTGGCTATCCAAACAAACGTTATTTTATTGCCACACCTAAGATTAGCGGCATTTTCTCTTGCATTATAAAACAAAGCCCCATGACATCATCGTAATGGATAAAGACCTGACACCAAATTAAACAAGAAAAATCTTGGAATAAACTAATAGTAAATCTGATCATTTGCAAGCTTAGCTTTAGGATCCTTTACAACAAATGAAAAGATCAATAATTAGATAATCCTCTCCTACCTGTTTATATTAGTAGATGAAAACTATCTGACCTTCGATTCCAGCGGCTTTCGTTAAAGAAATAATTTTTCGCATTATTTAGAAATTTATTGGAATTCTGAAGGTTAGTTTAAAGCCCTTTTGTTTACTCGTTTCACATGTATATTCAGCTATAATGCCATGTTTTTCTTTGCAGATACATAAACTAATCAAATGGCGTTACAAAAATCATTCATTCGCATTATATGCTAGTACTGGATATTTTCACTGCATTTATTTAATTAAAGTGGACTAAATATGGTAACAATTAAGAAAATAGTGATTGCTGTTGTCCTGTTGTGTTCTCCAATGATCCTGCACGCTGAAGAGATAGGTTCTGTTGATACTGTGTTCAAATTCTTTGGCCCGGATAACAAAATAGTCATTGAAGCCTTTGATGATCCTGATGTTAAAAATGTGACCTGCTATTTAAGCCGAGCAAAGACAGGAGGTATCAAAGGAGGTCTGGGACTAGCGGAAGATACTTCTGATGCCGCAATCTCCTGTCAACAGGTCGGCCCGATCGAAGTAGCAGAAAAAATCCTTAAATCCCCGAAAAAAGGGCAGGTAGTTTTTCAGAAAAGAACTTCGCTGGTATTTAAAAAGCTACAGGTTGTTCGCTTTTTCGATCCAAAACGTAATTCTCTGATTTATCTGACTTATTCCGATAAAGTTATTGATGGCTCACCAAAGAATGCCATCAGTGCCGTACCGATTATGCCGTGGAAAGAGTAAGGTAATATAACCAATCATCTATTTGATTGGTTAAAAGCCCTGACACCATTAGGTGTTCAGGGCTTTTTAAAAGATAAGGTATTTTTACAAATACGATATTTTTTCGAATAAATCGGAGGCAGGTGTGGTATCGATTAGTCGTCTAAATCGCCACAAAAACGGTAACCTTCACCATGAATGGTAGCGATGATTTCCGGCGTATCCGGTGTAGATTCAAAATGTTTACGGATCCGGCGGATAGTCACATCGACAGTACGATCATGTGGCTTCAACTCACGCCCGGTCATTTTTTTCAACAATTCTGCACGAGTCTGAATTTTCCCCGGATTCTCACAGAAATGGAGCATCGCACGGAATTCACTGCGTGGCAGTTTATAATGATCTCCCATCGGGCTGACCAGAGAACGGCTGTTAATATCCAGCTCCCAGCCATTAAACTTATAGCTTTCAACCTGACGACGCTCTTCACCTACATGGCTCAGATTCATCGTACGGGAAAGCAGGTTACGTGCCCGAATTGTTAACTCCCGTGGGTTGAAAGGCTTAGTGATGTAGTCATCAGCACCAATTTCAAGCCCAAGTATCTTATCCACCTCATTATCACGCCCAGTTAAAAACATCAGGGCAACATTCGCCTGTTCACGTAATTCACGGGCAAGAAGTAACCCGTTTTTGCCTGGCAGATTGATATCCATAATCACTAAGTTGATATCGTTATCTGACAAAATGTTGTGCATTTCTGAGCCATCAGTGGCTTCATAAACAACATACCCTTCAGCTTCAAAAATGCTTTTCAGGGTATTGCGTGTGACAATTTCGTCTTCAACAATCAAAATGTGCGGGGTTTGCATAGTTGCTACCTAAAATCGCTAAAAAAATAGAACCTGTATGACATAAGCCGTTATTATTAATAGAAAATATTCTGTTCTCGTTCTGAATCACAGAAAACGCGGCTCATGTCTAAAAATAAATGTTGTTGATATGTTTTACGCTAAAAGCACCTGTTACTTTTCTCTGGGAGTACATACCTAAAAAACCCAATCAGAACAGGAGCTATATTAGTCTATTAACAGCAATATAACAGCTAGTAATGCATTTGCCCTCTAAAAAAACCAACTTTTGTTGATACATATCAAAAT
Organism: Xenorhabdus bharatensis; assembly: GCF_037996705.1. Taxonomy (NCBI): domain Bacteria; kingdom Pseudomonadati; phylum Pseudomonadota; class Gammaproteobacteria; order Enterobacterales; family Morganellaceae; genus Xenorhabdus; species Xenorhabdus bharatensis. The sequence goes on from NZ_JBBMXG010000014.1 coordinate 32,123, forward strand.
CAATTGTAGCACGTTAACATTATTTGTAATTGTTAATTTTAAATTAACAATATTGTTATATTTTTGGTGATTTTATGTTAATGAAAAACAGTGTTATCTCCAACCTCTAAAGAGATCACACAACACTCAAATGTTAAAATCAGCGTGTTTTATCATAAAGACGAAATAATTACAAAATATGTTTTTTATAAAATTAAATGCTAGTAAAAATATTTGAAGCCGGATAATGACCAAATCAGTTAAAGATACTTTGAACGATTACAGCACAGAAAATGGCGTTTTTTCCCTCTGTAATTTTAAAAATTATTTGACTTCGACCACAGTTTCCTTTAACCAATAGGGGTCGAACAGAATAAAAAGACAGACAGGAAACCATGCGAGACATCAGCCCGAAAAATACAATTACGTCAAAAGTAATCACTGCAAACACAATCACCACGATTACCACCGGAACTACAGGTTACGGTGCGGGCTGACGCATAACATAAAATAGTAAAAAGCCCGTATCCAACAAGATACGGGCTTTTTTTTGACGCTTTTTTAACAGTAAGTCATTAGTCAGGAGAGAAATACCCATGCGTGTACTTAAATTTGGAGGCACTTCAGTCGCAAACTACCAACGCGTACTGAGTGTGGCCGACATCGCTGAAAGTGAGCTACCCCTTGGGCAGGTTGCCCTAGTCCTTTCTGCCCCCGCAAAAATCACAAACCATTTGGTGGCAATGGTCGCTAAGACAGTTGCAGGGCAGGATATTGTTTCTAACATCAGCGATACTATCCAAATATTTACTGATTTACTGTCGGGGTTAAAAGAGCATCAGCCGAATTTCGATTATGAAAACCTGAAAAAGCTCATGGAGCATGAGTTTGCTCACCTGAAACAAACACTGCATGGTATTTCTCTGTTAAAACAGTGCCCGGATAGCATTAATGCCTCCCTGATTTGCTGTGGCGAAAAATTATCCATTGCGATTATGGCTGCCGTATTACAAGCCCGCGGGCATAAAGTTTCTGTGATCGATCCGGTTCAAAACCTGCTTGCTCACGGGCATTACCTCGAATCCACTGTTGATATTCACGAATCCTCCAAACGCATTGCAGCCCTGAATATTCCTTCTGACCATATTATTCTGATGGCCGGTTTTACAGCAGGTAATGATAATGGTGAGCTTGTCGTTCTCGGACGTAATGGTTCTGATTACTCAGCCGCAGTGCTGGCGGCCTGTTTACGAGCTGATTGCTGTGAAATCTGGACTGACGTAGATGGCGTTTATACCTGTGATCCACGATCTGTTGCCGATGCCCGTCTGTTGAAAAGCCTGTCATATCAGGAAGCAATGGAACTTTCCTATTTCGGTGCAAAAGTGCTTCATCCCCGGACTATTGCCCCTATCGCCCAGTTCCAGATCCCCTGCCTGATTAAAAACACGGTCAATCCAGATGCACCGGGTACCTTTATCGGGAACGGGCAAAAAGACGACAGTATGCTTATTAAAGGGATCACTAACCTGAATCATATGGCGATGATTAACGTTTCAGGTCCCGGCATGAAAGGCATGGTAGGTATGGCAGCAAGAGTTTTTGCTGTGATGTCCCGTTCGGGTATTTCCGTTGTCCTGATCACTCAGTCTTCATCAGAATACAGCATCAGTTTTTGTGTACCGCAAAAAGAGCTGAACAGAGCACAGAGAGCGCTGACAGAAGAGTTTTATCTGGAGTTAAAAGATGGTGCGCTTGATCCTATTGATGTTATCGATAATCTCGCCATCATTTCTGTCGTGGGTGACGGAATGCGTACACAGCGTGGCATCTCCGCCCGTTTCTTCTCAGCACTGACCCGCGCCAATATCAATATCATCGCCCTTGCGCAAGGTTCATCAGAGCGTTCCATCTCCGCAGTGATTGGCAATGATAACGCAACAACCGCAGTGCGTCTCTGTCACCAAATGCTCTTCAATACCGCTCAGGTGGTTGAAGTTTTTGTTGTCGGTGTTGGCGGTGTCGGAAGTGCATTAATCGAACAAATTCGTCGCCAGCAGTCATGGCTGAAGCAAAAACACATCGATCTGCGCGTATGCGGAATTGCAAACTCGCGGGCGATGTTAACCGATATGCAGGGCATCAGTCTGGATAACTGGCAGCAGGCGTTGTCAGAAGCCAGCGAGCCGTTCAGCCTAAGCCGTTTAATCCGTATTGAAAAAGAGTACCATCTCCTGAACCCGGTTATCGTTGATTGCACTTCTAATCAATCTATCGCTGAACAGTATTCCAGCTTCCTGAGTGATGGTTTCAACGTTGTGACGCCGAATAAAAAAGCCAATACGCTTTCCATGGCCTACTATCGTGAGATTCGTCGGGCAGCAGAAAACTCAAAACGTAAATTCCTGTATGACACCAACGTAGGTGCGGGCTTGCCGGTTATTGAAAATCTACAGAATTTGCTGAATGCCGGTGATGAACTGGTTCAGTTCAACGGGATCCTGTCAGGCTCTCTGTCTTATATCTTCGGTATGCTGGATGAAGGTATGACGCTTTCGCAAGCAACCCTGCTGGCAAAAGAAAAAGGCTTCACTGAGCCAGATCCGCGTGACGATCTCTCCGGCATGGATGTTGCGCGTAAACTCTTAATTCTGGCCCGTGAGTCCGGTTATGAACTGGAATTGGAAGATATTCACGTCGAACCCGTTTTACCTGCTTCATTTGATTCCAATGGCGATGTCACTGACTTCCTGCAACGTCTGCCACAATTGGATCAGGAATTTACCCGCCGGGTAGCAGATGCCGCAGAGCAAGGAAAGGTGCTGCGCTATGTCGGTATTATTGAACAGGGCCGCTGTATGGTGAAAATCGCTGCTGTTGATGGCAATGATCCACTGTATAAAGTTAAAAATGGTGAAAACGCACTGGCTTTCTATACCCGTTATTATCAACCTATCCCGCTGGTACTGCGTGGTTACGGTGCTGGAAATGATGTCACGGCAGCGGGTGTTTTTGCTGATATATTACGCACTTTGTCATGGAAATTGGGAGTTTAATGATGGTCAGGGTTTATGCACCTGCCTCTATCGGAAACGTTGGGGTTGGGTTTGATGTACTCGGTGCGGCAGTTTCTCCGGTTGATGGCTCACTGCTTGGCGATTGTGTTTCAGTCAAAGCCGCAGAAAAGTTTACGTTAAGTAATGAAGGGAAATTTGTCAGCAAACTGCCCGGAAATCCCAAACACAATATTGTTTACCAATGTTGGCAACTCTTTTGTCAGCGTTTGGGTAAAGAGCTGCCCGTTGCCATGACGCTGGAAAAAAATATGCCGATAGGCTCCGGGCTGGGTTCCAGTGCTTGTTCAGTCGTTGCTGCACTGGTCGCCTTAAATGAATATGCTGGTCACCCTTTTGATCGCGACCAGTTACTGGAGATGATGGGAGAGCTGGAAGGACGCATTTCCGGTGGCGTACATTATGACAATGTCGCCCCTTGTTATCTCGGCGGCCTGCAACTCATCACGGCGCAAGAAGATGCCGTTTGCCAATCCATTCCTGCTTTTGAAGACTGGCTGTGGGTGATGGCCTACCCCGGCATCAAGGTTTCTACATCAGAAGCCCGTGCTATTTTGCCTGCTCACTATTCACGCAGTGATATCATTAATCATGGCCGTTATTTTGCCGGATTTATTCATGCCTGCCATACCCGGCAATCCGGTTTAGCCGCCAACTTAATGAAAGATATCGTTGGCGAACCTTACCGCACACAACTTTTACCCGGATTTGCCAATGCTCGTGAAGGAGTAAAAAAACTGGGTGCGCTGACATGCAGTATTTCTGGCTCTGGCCCGACACTGTTTGCAATTTGCAATGAAATGGCAATAGCTGAAGAAGTCGCTCAATGGCTGCAACAACATTACGTACAAAATGATGAAGGTTTTGTTCACATTTGCCGTCTGGATCTCGCAGGCGCACGACAGGTAGGGTAATAGGTAGGATAATAATGAAATTATATAATTTAAAAGACAATCACGAGCAGGTCAGTTTTTCACAAGCCGTTAAACAAGGGCTGGGAAAACAGCAGGGATTATTTTTCCCACAGGATTTACCTGAATTCAGTCGTGCCGAAATTGATGAATTATTAAAACTGGATTTTGTCAGCCGCAGCCAGCGTATACTTTCCGCTTTTATTGGTGATGAAATCCCGACTGACCAGCTAGCTGAACGGGTTAAGCATGCATTTGCTTTTCCGGCTCCCGTATCAACTGTCGAAGATGATATCGCTTCACTAGAGCTTTATCACGGCCCGACACTGGCTTTTAAAGACTTTGGCGGCCGTTTTATGGCCCAGATTCTGGCCCAGATTGCAGGAGAGCAGCCAGTCACTATTCTGACCGCAACTTCTGGTGATACCGGTGCGGCGGTTGCCCATGCTTTTTATGGCCTGAATAACGTACAAGTTGTGATCCTCTATCCAGAAGGAAAAATCAGCCCGCTACAGGAAAAACTGTTCTGCACATTGGGTGGCAACATCCATACTGTCGCGATTCAAAGTGACTTTGACGCCTGTCAGGCATTGGTTAAACTGTCATTTGATGATGAAGAACTGAAACAGGCACTGCATCTCAACTCAGCAAACTCTATTAATATCAGCCGTCTTTTGGCACAGATTTGCTATTATTTTGAAGCCGTTGCACAAATTCCCGCGGAAAAACGTGACCAACTGGTCATTTCAGTTCCGAGCGGTAATTTCGGCAATCTGACCGCGGGTCTGCTGGCAAAATCAATGGGATTACCGGTGAAGCGTTTCATCGCAGCAACTAACGTTAACGACACCGTTCCCCGCTATCTGGCTGAAGGAAAATGGCTGCCGAATCAGACCGTTGCGACCCTTTCCAACGCAATGGATGTCAGCCAGCCTAATAACTGGCCACGCATTGAAGAACTGTTCCGTCGTAAAGGCTGGGCACTCAGTGAACTGGGCAATGGCGTTGTCGATGACAAAACCACACAGGACACCATGCGAGAACTGGCAGCAAAAGGCTATATTTCTGAGCCACATGCTGCGGTTGCTTATCGTATCCTGCGTGATCAGTTACAGGATGGTGAATATGGCTTATTCTTGGGAACGGCACATCCGGCAAAATTCAAGGAAAGTGTCGAAGAGACACTCGGCCAGACATTACCCTTGCCACAAGAATTAGCAGAACGTGCAGATATGGATTTATTATCCCACTTCCTGCCTGCTGATTTCGCGACATTACGCGAATTCCTGATGGAAAAAGTATCGAAATAACGTGGTATCTGTCACTCCACAGATAACTGTGGAGTGACAATCAGCGATGGAGAAACATTGATCAATTCTGCTCAGAGCGTTTAAACACTAACTCATTTTCTTTAGATAAGGATTCATCAAACGCGTACCCTTCCAGACTAAACTCCACCAGCCGGTCAGGATCAGTTAATTGGTTCTGAATAATAAACCAGCTCATCAGGCCACGGGCTTTTTTCGCATAGAAGCTGATAACTTTGTATTTGCCATTTTTTTCATCCAGAAACACCGGTTTAATCATTCGGGCTGCCAGCTTTTTCGTATTGACGGATTTAAAATACTCATCGGATGCCAGATTGACCAGAACATCATCCCCCTGTTGTTCCAGTGCCGCGTTCAGGTTTTCCGTGATGCGATCCCCCCAGAATTTATACAAATCCTTACCACGTGGATTTTCCAGTTTGATCCCCATTTCCAGCCGGTAAGGCTGCATCAGGTCAAGCGGACGTAAAACGCCATATAACCCGGATAACATTCTTAAATGAGTCTGGGCAAAATCAAAATCCGCATCTGAGAACGTTTCTGCCTGCATTCCGGTATAAACATCACCTTTAAAAGCTAAGATCGCCTGACGGGCATTTTCCGGTGTAAAATCCGGCTGCCATTCACCGAAACGTGCAGCATTCAGCCCCGCCAGTTTGTCGCTGATCCCCATCAAGCTGCTGATTTGTGCCGGTGTTAACGTACGGCAGACATCAATTAACTGTTTTGACTCCTCCAGTAATGCAGGTTGACTATACTTTTTTGTGGCAAGCGGACTTTCATAATCAAGTGTTTTGGCCGGTGAAATAGTAATAAGCATGATTTTGTTCCGAATTTTTGAATGGTTATTCTCAATAATCGAGGCTTTTCCTCTCCAATTTAGCAAAAATAACCGGAAAAAGGGGAATAACAACGATAGGATTTTCCTAGCTTACGAGCCGAGCCTGACCATGTTATTATCACAGGATGGCGAGGCAACAATGCCAAAGATTTTACGTATAACGATGAGATATTAAACATGACCGATAAACTGACTTCCCTGCGTAAACTGACAACAGTTGTAGCAGATACCGGGGATATCGCGGCAATGAAACTGTATCAGCCGCAAGATGCAACAACTAACCCTTCTCTGATTTTGAACGCTGCCCAGATCCCGGAATATCGCCAACTGATTGATGACGCCATTGAATGGGCACGTGCTCAAAGCGATTCCCGTGAACAACAGATCATTGATGCCGGCGATAAATTGGCGGTTAACATCGGTCTGGAAATTCTGAAACTGATCCCCGGCCGTATTTCCACTGAAGTTGATGCCCGCCTGTCTTATGACACCGAAGCCAGTGTCGCAAAAGCAAAACGTCTGATCAAACTGTACAACGAAGCGGGTATCAGCAATGACCGCATTCTGATCAAACTGGCCTCCACATGGCAGGGTATCCGCGCTGCGGAGCAACTGGAAAAAGAAGGCATCAACTGTAACCTGACTCTGCTGTTCTCTTTTGCTCAGGCTCGTGCTTGTGCGGAAGCAGGTGTTTTCCTGATTTCCCCATTCGTTGGCCGTATTCTGGACTGGTACAAAGCAAACAGCGATAAGAAAGAATTCGCACCAAACGAAGATCCGGGTGTGATTTCCGTTTCTGAAATTTACCAGTACTACAAAGAACACGGCTATAACACCGTTGTTATGGGTGCAAGCTTCCGCAACTCCGGTGAAATTCTGGAACTGGCGGGTTGTGACCGTCTGACTATCTCTCCTGCATTGTTAAAAGAGCTGTCTGAAACAGCAGGCGAAGTTGAGCACAAACTCAGCTATGAAGGTGAAATCAAGCCACGCCCTGCGACCATGACTGAAGCCGAGTTCTATTGGGAACATCATCAGGATGCGATGGCAACTGAAAAACTGGCGGAAGGTATCCGTAAGTTTGCTATCGATCAGGGTAAACTTGAGAGCATGATCGCTGACTTACTGTAGTCCTGAGCGGTACGCTATACCCAATGGATTTCGAGTTGCATCGCGGCGGCAAGGGAGAGAATCCCCGGGAACATAGATAACTATGTGACTGGGGTGAACGAGCGCAGCCAACAAAGAGGCAACTTGAAAGACGAAGTGTATATTTTTTCTTCTTTAAAGGCGACATAATAACCGTGTCGCCTTTTTCACTTTCACTATTTTTATCATTTTCTGTTAATTGAGGTTCGCATGAATGTATTACGCATTGGCCTCGTGTCTGTTTCTGATCGTGCTTCCAATGGTATTTATCAGGACAAAGGTCTACCTGCATTAGAAGAATGGTTGGGAAAAACGGTAACGACGCCTTTCAGTATAGAATCCCGCCTGATCCCTGATGAGCAAATCCTGATTGAGCAAACTCTATGCGAATTAGTTGATGAATTGGGCTGTCATCTGGTTCTGACAACCGGTGGAACAGGCCCTGCTCGTCGTGATGTCACCCCGGATGCAACTCTGGCCGTCGCTGATCGTGAAATGCCCGGATTTGGTGAGCAGATGCGCCAAATCAGCCTTCAATTTGTGCCCACTGCAATTTTATCCCGTCAGGTAGGTGTGATCCGCAATCAGGCATTAATTCTTAACTTACCCGGGCAGCCTAAAGCTATTGCAGAAACGCTGGAAGGGCTGAAAGATGATAGCGGCAAGGTCTTAGTTCCGGGGATTTTTGCCAGTGTGCCTTATTGCATTCAGTTGTTAGATGGCCCCTATATCGAAACTGATGACAGCATTGTCTCAGCCTTCAGACCTAAAAGTGCCCGCCGTTAAGATCTTAATGCTGGCTGACAAGTGTCATTACTCAGCTTGCTATTGTTCAACCAGCAGGAATTATGTTTTGAAAAGGTTCTGAATACATCAGAACCTTTGAGAAGCCGAGCTGGCTTAAATCAGGCTGCCACCATGAGTTTCAATAACCTGTTTATACCAATAGAAACTTTTCTTACGACGGCGTTCCAGTGTTCCGGTTCCCTGCTCATTCTGATCGACATAGATATACCCGTAACGCTTGGAAATTTCCCCTTTTGAGGCACTAACCAAATCGATGGCTCCCCAGCTGGTATAACCCATGACATCCACACCATCTTCAATAGCTTCCCTGACCTGCACGAGATGATCATTAAGGTAGCGAATACGGTAATCATCCTGAATTGTGCCATCGACTTCTAGGGTATCTTTAGCGCCCAGACCATTCTCAACAATAAACAGCGGCTTCTGATAACGATCCCATAATAAATTCAGTAACGTTCTCAACCCTACAGGGTCTATCTGCCATCCCCATTCTGAACTGGCCAGATGTGGGTTCGGGATCATATTCAGAATATTGCCCTGCTTTTTCTGATAGTCCGCTTCATTGCCGGAAGTACATCCACTCATGTAATAACTGAATGAGATAAAATCCACCGTATTTTGCATTTCAAGCTTATCCTGCTCAGTGATCGTGACTTCAATACCGTTTTCCCAGAAATAACGCAGCATATAACCCGGATATGCCCCACGAGCCTGAACATCACCGAAAAACAGCCATTTCTGGTTTTGCCGGAGTGTAGCCAACACATCATCCGGTTTACAGGTCAGTGGATACATCAGCCCACCCAGTAACATATTGCCGATACGGGCATCAGGGATAATTTCATGGCAAAGTTTTACCACGCGGGCACTGGCAACCAATTGATGATGAATAGCCTGATAGATTTCTGATTGAGTACTGTTTTTCGGCAACCCGACACCCGTTAGTGGTTCATGTAATGACATATTGATTTCATTAAATGTCAGCCATAATTTTACTTTCTTCTGATAACGCGTAAAAACTGTGTGTGCATAACGCTCAAAGAAATCAATTAATTTACGATTTCCCCATCCACCGTATTTTTTAACTAATGTCCACGGCATTTCATAATGGGATAATGTAATGACTGGCTGAATCCCGTATTTCATCATTTCATCAAATAGCCGGTCATAAAATGCCAGACCCGCTTCATTGGCTTGTGTTTCATCGCCCTGAGGAAAAATCCGGCTCCATGCGATTGAAGTACGCAAACAGGTGAACCCCATTTCTGCAAACAGAGCAATATCTTCGGGATAACGATGATAAAAATCGATAGCGATATCTTTAAGGTATTGGGTACTCTCAGACTTTCGCTCGATAACCGGCCCCATAATGCCCTGCGGCTGGACATCCGAAGTAGAAAGGCCTTTCCCGTCAGCTAAATAAGCGCCTTCAACCTGATTGGCAGCAATGGCTCCTCCCCACAAAAAATGTGTCGGAAACTGTTTCATACAAATATCCTCTTGGGTTAATAACCAATTGATTAATCTTGTTTTAATGATATTTTCACTGTTAACTTTCTTTTGTAGAAGGCTTGAGCGAAGGATTCGAAGAGGCCGGAAGCCCGAACAGCCACGTTAGTACAGTGGAAATGATAAAGGCCAGTGCTGTGCCAATCATCGCTCCCCACACCGTGTTATTAATGCCTGTGGGTGGGATCATCTGAGTGAAGGAAAAAATATTCATCAGCCCCGCTGAATAAATTGCGCTATGGTAATACCCCACAACCGAGCCACCAATTGCCCCCGCAATACAACCAAAAACGAATGGGCGTCGGTAAGGCAACGTCACACCGTAAACCGCCGGCTCAGTAATCCCAAACACACCAGACGTCGCCGCAGAACCCGCCAGCATTTTTAATTTCGCATCCCGGGTACGCAGAAATACCCCAAAGGCTGCCCCTGTTTGCCCTATCACTGCGGGAAGCAACAGAGGTGTTAGTGTATCGTGCCCGAGAACCGTCAAATTATTGATAGCAAGAGGAACAAATCCCCAATGGAGGCCAAAAATCACAAAAACCTGCCAGACTGCTCCCATAACCGCCCCAGCCAGTGCAGGAGCCACCCCATATACCGCCTGATAACCCCCCGCCAGTAATTGGCTCAACCATGTAGCCATTGGCCCGATAACCAGAAACACCAGTGGAACAATCAATATGAGGCAAATAAGAGGAGTGACAAATCCCTTAATCGTGGCATGGATGTGATCATTCAGCTTTCTCTCCACTTTACAGCTAACCCAGGAAGCAAAAATAATGGGAATTACCGATGCGCTGTAGTTCAGGAATGAGAGCGGGATACCCATAAAGTACTCTGTAGTGCTTCCCGCCACTGTTGATGCATTAAAGGCAGAGATAATCATTGGATGAACCAATGCTCCCCCGATAGCCATTGTAATAAAAGGATTACCGCCGAATTTCTTACCCGCGGTATAACCGAGCAATAGTGGAAAAAAATAGAACAAAGAGTCGCTGGCAGCATACCAGACGTGATAAGTCCCGCTATCAAGAGACATCCATTTCAGAGTAACAGCAACCGCAAGCATCCCCTTCAAAATACCCGCCGCTGCCATAACACCTAAAAATGGAGTGAAAATACCGGATACAACATCAATAAACTGGTTAAAAAGACTATCTTTTTTATTATTAGCGGGGTTCGGGATCTCTGCGGTATCTGATATTTGCTCAGCAGAAGCCAGTTCTTGCTGAACCGCCTGATAAACATCGCCGACTTGGTTTCCGATAACGACCTGAAACTGACCTCCACTTTCGACAACCGTAATAATACCTGACTGAGCTTTTAACTTGCCAATGTCAGCCAAAGCACTATTCCGTAATTTAAATCGTAGCCGGGTTGCACAATGGATAAGACTGATGATGTTCCCTTGACCACCAACATCCGCAATAATTTCCTGAGCTAATAGCTGGTATTTCATACTATTTTTTTCCCCGTTCTTCCATAGCGTGTTATTTTTCTACACCCCATGGATTTCAAGATATACCGTGGCAGCAACTGCTCGGTGAAAGGCAGAATCCTCTTAGCATCCCAGAAGTATAGATAAACTATACTTATGAAACGATAACCAGAATGAGTAGAATGCAGCCCACAAAAGGACAACTTGAAAGACTATGGGTATATTGAATGGAATACAAAGTGGTGCGCTTTATTCAGGCGAAAAAAAACCTGACAACCCTTCCAATACAGCAGGTAAGGAAATCATTGTCAGGAGTTATACCCTAAAAATCTTCAAGTGAAGCAACTGACAATAACTTCAACTTAAAGAACAACAAATATATCTGTGTAAATGTTTAAAATAGTGATAATTCAATTTTAAAGCTTAGTTTCTTTTGTAAATCACTCAAATTTTTCGTCATGAAAATGTGACTATGATCGCGATATTCCAGATAACTCATACTCGTTAAAAGCAAGCTGCGTCACGGCGATAAGTGAGTTCACCCCATGAGCCTAGATAACCCTATATTTATAAAAACGGTAACTGAGTGAGTGAACACCGCCAACAAAAAAGCAACTTGAAAGGCGAAGTATACAAGTCATATTAGTCATCACCTTGCCCAGTGCTCGAACCATCGGAAAAACTTTGATATCATGATATTCAATAGATTCATTGAATATCATGATATTGGGAACCAGACGTCAATGTTTGATAAACAAATTCTTGCTGAGATTGCCGAAATAGCCAAAGTACTGGGAAATGTCCATCGCCTGACATTACTTGAGTGCCTGATGAATTCTGAGCAATCCGTCGAATGCCTGTCAGAACTTTCCGGTCTGTCTATTGCCAACACATCCCAGCATCTGCAACATTTAAAACGCTCAGGGATCCTGCAATCCCGTAAAGTCGGTAAACATGTTTTTTATCGTCCGGGGGATGGTCCGGTTATGGATATCATTACCGCTATCCAGAAATATGCTGAGTTTAACCGGGCAGAAATGCGCAGATTGATTGATGATATGGATAATCAGGAAGCTATTTCATGGGATGAACTGTTAGACCGAATCAAGGAAAAGAGCACCATACTATTAGATGTCAGGCCAAAAGAGGAGTTCAATCAGGGGCATTTACCCAATGCCATCAATATCCCGATTGATGAACTGGAGCGCAGATTAGATGAACTGACTTCCAGCTCAAATCTTATCGCCTACTGCCGCGGCCCCTACTGCGTTCTTTCTGCCAATGCCCTTGAATTACTACGTGCCAAAGGCATTCGTGCCCGCCACTTTAAAAAAGGTTTTTCCGGCTGGAAAGATGCCGGAATGGATGTTGAAAAAACCTCATAGCTTATTATTAGGCCTGTAACAGGCCTATCTCTTAGGGTTTTCGATTATCAAAACACAGTGCGATGACACGATAACGGCTCTGCGCTGTGTACAAAATCAGAATAATAAAATAAATCATATTATTAGAAACAGATAATGCTTATCGTCAATTTAATTCATTGTTTTATTTTATAGAAAACAATGAATGGATTCATATATTCAATACCATGTTTATAGATCAATATGATTGAACCAGATAATAATTAGGAAAGAGAGCTATCATTGATGGTAGTGTCTTTCTGTTATTCCAATAGAATTGGATACTTATTGTATGAAAGATGTTTTACATCATAGGACAATTAGTCAAGCTGTTGATGTTTTCAAGAATTATCATGAAGCAATGATTAAAGGTTTTTCACATCCCATTGAAATAAAATAAAAATATTTTCCACAAGATAAACTTTCACTTTGCTTGTGACTTGTTTTTTCTAAAAATGAAAATTAATATCTATAATATTATGATGTTACCCCACCTTACAAAAACTACAGATTAAATACCTTTTAATATTAAATTAGATTTGTTTTTAGCTTTATTAGAGTCTGATAGAATCATCAGTATACCTGTTGTTTTTCAATATGAAATTTCCTTAACTACATATTGAGATCCATAAAGTATATAAACTCATATGAAAAATATTTTATAACTATAAATCGGTACCTTATGTCACAACATCATAATCGTTCTCTCAACAAACAGGATTATAAAACGCTTTCTCTGGCAGCTTTAGGCGGTGCATTAGAGTTTTATGATTTTATTATCTTTGTCTTTTTTGCCGTCGTGCTGGGGGAGCTATTTTTCCCTGCTGACATTCCTGAATGGCTCCGGCAACTCCAGACTTTTGGGATTTTTGCCGCCGGTTATCTGGCGCGGCCTTTAGGCGGGATCATCATGGCACATTTTGGTGATCTGGTCGGGCGCAAAAAAATGTTTTCTCTCAGTATCCTACTAATGGCTTTACCTACATTAATTATCGGCATGTTACCGACCTACGCTACAATTGGCATTATCGCCCCACTACTTCTGTTAGTTATGCGAATTATGCAAGGAGCGGCAATTGGTGGCGAAGTTCCCGGCGCATGGGTCTTCGTCGCAGAGCATGTTCCCCGTAAACATATCGGTTTTGCCTGCGGAATACTGACTGCGGGATTGACTCTCGGTATTTTGCTTGGCTCTCTGATAGCAACAGCAATTACTTCGGTTTACAGTAAACAGGAAGTTCTAGACTGGGCATGGCGTTTGCCTTTCTTCCTCGGTGGTCTCTTTGGCCTATGTGCCATGTACCTACGTCGCTGGCTGCATGAAACACCAATATTTAAGGAAATGCAGGCACGTAAAGCATTATCAGATGGTTTACCCCTGAAATCCGTCATTCAGAATCATAAACGAGCCATTACTGTTTCCATGTTGCTGACCTGGCTTCTTTCTGCGGGTATTGTCGTCGTCATTTTAATGGCGCCTACCTATATGCAGACAGTTTTCCATCTTGAGCAACCCATGACACTGAAAGCCAACAGTCTGGCGATTGTGTCACTTTTTATTAGCTGCGTATTGGTCGGGCATTTCTGCGATAAATGGGGGGCTGGCAAGGTTTTACTGGCAGGCAGCATATTACTGGGCGCAGCCGCTTGGTTCTTCTATCACAATATCAGTCATGACCCCATCAGGTTATACAGTGCGTATGCAATTGTAGGATTCTCCGTAGGAGTCATCGGCGCTGTACCTTTTATTATGGTTCACAGCTACCCACCGGAAGTCCGCTTCAGCGGCATTTCTTTTTCATACAATCTGGCCTATGCCATTTTTGGTGGGTTAACACCAATTATCATCACTCTGTTAATGCAATATACGCAATTAGCTCCCGCATACTACATGCTGATGCTGTCTGCGATAGGGGTGTTATTAGGGCTTTATCTGAGTAAAAAAACAATATCAGGTAACCAGACAATATAACGCAAGAAATAATTAAGATAAAAAAACAGGATGAGTAAAACGACTCATCCTGTTCCTTTTTGCCAATCAGCTAATTACATCTGATATCAGGCGTGTTTTTTCTCACCAATTGGCAGAATGGTGCGGCCATACTGTTCATTCAGAACTTCAGCCATTGCCAGATAGAAAGCACTTGCACCACAAATAACACCTTCAAAACCGGCAAAAGTCAGCAGACTGGCGTTACCAGTGATGTTACCAACCGCCAGCAGAGCGAACAGCACAGTCAGGCTACCGAAAATGAACTGCAAAGTGCGGTTAGCTTTCAGAGTACCAAAGAACATAAACAGCGTGAAAATGCCCCACAGAGCAAGGTAAACGCCGAGGAATTCAGGGCTGGTTGCTTCTGCCAGACCCATTTTTGGTAAGAACAGCACACCAATCAGACTCAGCCAGAACATTCCGTAAGAAGTAAATGCAGTTGCACCGAATGTATTTCCTTTTTTGTACTCAATGATGCCTGCCAGCACCTGAGCCAAACCACCATAAAAAATTCCCATACTTAAAATAACAGACGTTAATGGGAAAAAACCCGCATTATGCAGATTCAATAAAATGGTTGTCATGCCAAAACCCATCAAACCCAATGGGCCTGGGTTCGCCAACTGATTAGAACTCATATTTTCCCTATAAATCCAAATAAAACAAAATGTTAAAAAATATTTTCATAGCGATTTTCTACGCCAGAAAACCATAAAAGGCCGCGGATCATAATGTGATGGCATCAACTACACAATGCCCCCAGAAAAATTTTTTTATTAAATCTCAATTTTTTTTCAATCTCCCCCTTGATGATGCGCTGAATGACCCCATCTAAGTCTCAACTACAGTTACTACTGACACTTCAGTAACGGCTGAAAATATACAGTGAGGAATTTCTGGCAGACAGTGCCATTGAAAAGCAAACATTCATCCTCATATAGCGTAGTAACTTGACCGAATATATGAATTCTTTGTGGAGGCGTTTAGATGGGTAAAATCATTGGTATCGACTTGGGAACTACCAACTCTTGTGTAGCAATTATGGACGGCACAACAGCACGTGTGCTTGAAAACAGCGAAGGTGATCGTACAACCCCTTCAATCATCGCATATACTCAGGATGGTGAAACTCTGGTTGGTCAACCAGCTAAACGTCAGGCTGTTACTAACCCGCAAAACACCCTGTTTGCCATCAAGCGTTTGATTGGCCGTCGTTTTCAGGACGAAGAAGTTCAGCGTGACGTTGCTATCATGCCATACAAAATCACCAACGCAGACAACGGTGACGCATGGCTGGAAGTAAAAGGCCAGAAAATGGCACCACCTCAGGTTTCTGCTGAAGTCCTGAAAAAAATGAAGAAAACCGCAGAAGATTATCTGGGTGAGCCAGTAACAGAAGCCGTTATCACTGTTCCTGCTTATTTCAACGATGCACAGCGTCAGGCAACCAAAGATGCGGGCCGTATCGCAGGTCTGGAAGTTAAACGTATCATTAACGAACCAACTGCGGCAGCTCTGGCTTATGGTCTGGATAAAGAAATTGGTAACCGCACTATCGCAGTTTACGACTTGGGTGGTGGTACTTTCGATATCTCTATCATCGAAATCGACGAAGTTGACGGCGAAAAAACGTATGAAGTTCTGGCAACCAACGGTGATACTCACTTGGGTGGTGAAGACTTCGACAGCCGCATGATCAACTATCTGGTTGATGAGTTCAAGAAAGAACAAGGTATCGATCTGCGTAACGACCCACTGGCTATGCAGCGCCTGAAAGAAGCAGCAGAAAAAGCGAAAATCGAGCTGTCTTCCGCTCAGCAGACTGACGTGAACCTGCCATACATCACTGCAGACGCAACCGGTCCTAAGCACATGAACGTTAAAGTCACCCGTGCGAAACTGGAATCTCTGGTTGAAGATCTGGTGAAACGTTCTATCGAGCCACTGAAAGTTGCACTGAATGACGCTGGCCTGTCTGTATCTGACATTCAGGATGTTATTCTGGTTGGTGGTCAGACTCGTATGCCAATGGTTCAGAAAGCTGTTGCCGATTTCTTCGGTAAAGAACCACGTAAAGATGTTAACCCAGATGAAGCAGTTGCAATGGGTGCAGCAGTTCAGGGCGGTGTACTGGCAGGTGATGTGAAAGACGTTCTGCTGTTGGACGTAACTCCACTGTCTCTGGGTATCGAAACCATGGGTGGCGTGATGACTTCTCTGATTACGAAGAACACCACTATCCCAACTAAACACAGCCAAGTGTTCTCTACAGCAGAAGACAACCAGTCTGCGGTAACTATCCACGTATTGCAGGGTGAGCGTAAGCGTTCCAGCGATAACAAATCTCTGGGCCAGTTCAACCTGGACGGCATTCAGCCAGCACCTCGTGGTATGCCTCAGATCGAAGTGACTTTCGACATCGATGCCGATGGTATCCTGCACGTTTCTGCGAAAGACAAAAACTCTGGTCGTGAACAGAACATCACCATTAAAGCATCGTCTGGTCTGAATGAAGAAGAAATCCAGCAAATGGTACGTGATGCAGAAGCTAACGCAGAAGCTGACCGTAAGTTCGAAGAGCTGGTTCAGACTCGCAATCAGGCAGATCAACTGGTTCACGGCACTCGTAAGCAAGTTGAAGAAGCTGGCGACAAACTGACTGCTGACGAAAAAACCGCTATCGAGAAAGCTGTTTCTGAGCTGGAAACTGCGGTGAAAGGCGAAGATAAAGCTGAAATCGAAGCGAAAATTCAGGCTCTGGTTGAAGCATCCAAGAAACTTCTGGAAATCGCACAGCAGCAGGCTCAGGCAGGCGCAGCTGATGCAGACGCAGGCAACACCGCCAAGAAAGACGACGACGCGGTAGACGCTGAATTCGAAGAAGTTAAAGACAAAAAATAATAGCCCTTAGCGGGCAAAGTAACAGGACGCCTGTTACTTGTTAACTAGCACGGGCGTTGAGGTAACACTCTACGCCCGTTTGTGCGTGTTAGGGGTAAACAATACGATGGCAAAAAAAGACTACTACGAAGTTTTGGGTGTCTCCAAGACTGCTGATGAAAAAGAGATCAAAAAAGCCTATAAGCGACTGGCTATGAAATTTCACCCTGACCGTAATCAGGGTGATAAAGAAGCTGAAGGCAAATTTAAAGAAATTAAAGAAGCGTATGAGATCCTGACCGATTCTCAGAAGCGCGCAGCTTATGACCAATATGGTCATGCCGCCTTTGAACAAGGTGGTATGGGCGGCGGTGCTGGCGGCTTCGGTGGTGGGGCTGACTTTAGCGATATCTTTGGTGACGTTTTCGGAGATATTTTCGGTGGTGGCCGTCGTCAACAACGTCCAAGCCGTGGCTCTGATCTGCGCTACAGCATGGATTTGACACTGGAAGAAGCTGTCCGTGGTGTGACCAAAGAGATCCGTATCCCAACACTGGAATCCTGTGAAAGCTGCCATGGCAGTGGTGCAAAAGCAGGCACCAGCCCGGAAACCTGTTCTACCTGTCAGGGTGCTGGTCAGGTACATATGCGTCAGGGCTTCTTTACAGTTCAGCAGCCATGTCCTCAATGTCATGGCCGCGGAAAAATCATCAAAGAACCATGTAACAAATGCCACGGTCACGGTCGCGTTGAAAAATACAAAACACTGTCCGTTAAAATCCCGGCAGGTGTCGATACCGGTGACCGCATTCGCTTAAGCGGTGAAGGTGAAGCTGGCGAACACGGCGCTCCGGCAGGTGATTTGTACGTTCAGGTTCAGGTTAAAGCGCACCATATCTTCGAACGTGATGGCAGCAACCTTTATTGTGAAGTACCAATCAACTTTGCAACTGCGGCACTGGGTGGCGAAATTGAAGTACCGACTCTTGATGGTCGCGTCAGTCTGAAAATCCCGGCGGAAACTCAGACCGGCAAACTGTTCCG
Organism: Xenorhabdus bharatensis; assembly: GCF_037996705.1. Classification (NCBI taxonomy): domain Bacteria; kingdom Pseudomonadati; phylum Pseudomonadota; class Gammaproteobacteria; order Enterobacterales; family Morganellaceae; genus Xenorhabdus; species Xenorhabdus bharatensis. The sequence continues at coordinate 50,482 of NZ_JBBMXG010000014.1, forward strand.
CATGAAAGGTAAAGGCGTTAAATCCGTTCGTGGTGGCGTACAAGGTGACTTACTGTGCCGTGTTGTCGTAGAAACTCCGGTTAAACTGAACGAAGAACAGAAAGAACTGATGCGTCAGCTGGGCGAATCTTTTGGCGGAAAAAGCGGGGAAACCAATAGCCCACGCTCCAAAAGCTTCCTTGATGGCGTGAAGAAGTTTTTTGATGATTTGACTAAGTAATTTAATAAATTACAAAGTATTTAATAAAAAATCCCCCTGATCGCTTTCATAATATATTGATGGTCCGGGGGATTTTTTTGTTTATTTATTTTTTTATTTCTAACAGATTAACTTTATTTATTACTTAATGATGTTTAAACAAGTTTCTATTTTATAAATATTGCATTTTTAAAAAAAACAGTAGAGAGTGTTATTTTTAAATGAGCTAAAAATGTAATAAAGGTATCAAAATGATAGAAGATATATTAAAGGATGCAATGAGACACTCACACAATATTTTCAAAGGAAAAACCACAAATATTTCTTCTGCTAATTTTAAGCCTTTCCCTGAAAACCAGATAAGTCTACGTACCAGAGAGAGAAAACTCACCGAATTCCAAAATTAACTATCCGTTATTACAACAATACAAGAAAAGTATGCCCGTATAATTCAAAAATATGAGCATGAAAACTTATTGATTGAAAATTGTAATGAATTATCTACTGCTGTTTTTATGTATTTGGCAGAACAAAATGCATGAATGGGTAGGCAAAAAGCGATATTTGGCTTTCAGACTACAAAGCAATAGATCAACTATCATCAGACAATCCGGGATATCCATTACGTTCTTATACATTGAACATGATGTTACATAGTGATTACCAAGTTTTGGCTCAAGCTATCATAAACCCTGATGGTACAGTTACAATCAGTGATTCAAAATTTGAATATTTTGATTGATTATTTTAATCACAAAGAAGAGTCGGCTATGATTGAAGTTATTTTAGAAGATGCAATTAAATATGCTCGGAAGATTTATCGTGGTAAAACATCGAATAAAATTTACCGAGATGTATCAAAATTACTTAAACATAAACAAGCGATGCATACACCGGAGGCTATCGTAAAAAGAGTAGATAAACACAAGCAGTTCTTAAAAAAAATTAACAACATTAATTTAATTAGAGATATACATCAATATTCTTTATCTAGATTCAATTCTGGTGAGGAGTTAGTTGGCAACTGTGGTGAATTATCTATATCAGCATTTGTTTATCTATCTGAACAAAAGACCCAAGAAATTTTAAATTACTTCAACGATAAAAGAAACAGTGATAATAAAAGTTTACCAATTTATGTACTCTGTATAAGTTTAAGCTACCCTTATGACCATTCTTTCGTAGCTGTAACCTTACCTGAAAACTCATCAAATCTACCAAAATTAGATAATATTTATGAGATTTCGTTTAACAATTCATGGATTTGTGATCCATGGGCTAAGATAGCTTGTCCATATAGTGAGTATGTTACCAGATGGAAAGTTAAGATGTTGAAATGGCATTTAGTGGAAAAAGGAGTCTCTATATACCTAGAAGATCAAGATGTGCATTGCCCATCACCATTAAGACAACATAACTATCACGCTATAACTGAAAGCTCAAAAAGAGTAGCGTCTATGGCAGTAGTAAAGTGTGATGGTAGCATGATGATTTTTCAGGATGCATAAAATACATATTTTAACTTTTAGTAAGAATGATACCAGCTACAATAACCACACAAGCCAACAACCGCATTTTGCTAAACGGTTCCCGTAAGATAAAAACCGATAATAGCATTGCAAACAATATGCTGGTTTCACGCAATGCAGCGACCAGTACAATAGGAACATGGCTCATGGCCCAAATGGCAATACCATAACTCCCCAGCTGCATTAATCCACCAAGAAGCCCCGGTTTCCAATACTGACGAATACTTTGCCCAACAGTATTTCTGTATTTGAAATACATCACCCCGCCCATTACCCAACCATAGACAGCAAACAGCCACAAAATATAAGTCAGGGCGTTATCACTGGCACGGGCACCCACACCATCCAACAATGTGTAACAGGCAGTAAAAAAAGAAGTTGTCATCGCTGCAATCAATGCCCTGCGATCCAGCCGGAGAGATTTCTTCCCATAAGGAAATGCAATAAAAATAACGCCCACAATAATTAAACCCACACCCAGCATCGCTAAAGGTGGTAACGTTTCCTGTAAAATAACCCAACTCAACAACGCGGTAATCAGTGGCGCACACCCTCTGGCGATGGGATAGATCTGATTAAAATCCCCCATTGCATAAGAACGGCTTAAAAACAGGCAATAACTAATTTGCAAAATACAGGATAATGCCAGCCACGGCAAAGAATTGAATGTCGGCAATCCTACCCAGAATAGCCCCAAAGTTGATATCAACCCGGAAAAAAAGGCGATAAGCGAGATCCCTAACAACTTATCAGCATTCACTTTTACTACTGCATTCCAACTTGCGTGTAATAAAGCTGCGCCAAGTACAGCAAGTAATACCAACATATCCATGATAACGTTTCGCCTGTTTTTTTATTATAATTGATAAATAATATTTAACTTAATTTCATGTGGTTTTCAAGAGCGAAAACAACTGGCAAAACGAGTTTTGATTTTACAGCATTCAAAAATATACCTTATGTATATCGAGTTTCATTTATTTCTTTCATCCAATCATCTTTTCTTACTCTTTTTCCGTTACAAAAGAAAATCCTGCTAGATAGCAGGTCGATCTCATGCACGGGTTCAAGAGTATCACAATAGGTTTCTAATATATTCTTATAATACGTCAAAAGTTTCCGCTCATAAGGTTCTTTTCCAGAATTTTTACGAAGTCGGTATAAATATTCTGGATTAATATCATCTTTCAATATTCTTTTCATCCGAGTATTCCCCAACTCTTCAAAAGCATTCTTATAGTAAGAAGCCATTCGAGTACTATACTCTTCTAATCCCATGGTATAGCCAAAGACAGAACTGGGATTTCTAACCGGACTGATATTATATTCTCTTTTATGTTCTGTTTGTGCCCTTCTGACATGTTCCCAAATTGGGTAGTTAGCATTTAAATTTGACTCGAAAGTAAAATTTCGCCTCTCATCTTTCCTTATTTCTCCGTTTTCATACTCATAATCACCAAAATATTCCATACCAAATATATTAATCTCTCCTGTGTAGGCCTCTACGAGCACATGGCGAGAGCTATCTAATAAACGAGAAAATTGGGCAGCGAAGGGATCAGACCCATCTGCTGAATTGCAGAATAACAAACGGATATGGTTATATTTAAACAGATTCAGTTTAGATTTTAAAATATTCATTAATTGATCTGCTTTTATAAGACCCGTTGGTGTTTTCATGACACCCACTTCACCATGAGATGAGATATTCAAACGTAAGTCATTTCTAACATTATTAGCGCAAACGTCTTCAATAACATGAAATCCTTCTGAAAATTCTATAAACTTCATAATAGCCTCCATTAAATATGGTTAATAAATAATAGAAAACAGCACGCTACAAAACATCGGAATAACATTAATCTTATAAAGATAAATTCACTTAATACTTTTAATAAAGCATGATTAAAAGCATCCCATTATTATCACTATTCAAAATAAATATCAGTGCTAACAAATTCAATATATAGTGAAATAGTCAATATTGGTCAGATGACAAATTTCAATGAATTATTTGAATTCTAGCTTTATCCGGATGATATCAACAAAATACACTTTATCTTTTAAACCTTCCCTCATCTGACACCGACAGTGAATTGAAACCGAGTGACAAAACTGAGCTCAAATGTACATTACTTCATCACAACTCGAATATTTCGATCAATACAACACAAATAATCGACTTTTTCCGAAACAATAATTGTCATAGTATTTATGACCTATATTACTCTCCATTTCATTATTTATACCCATATTATTCATAACAACAACATTTAATACCGTAGATTCTATAGCCATACGATCTACAAACTAATTTATCTTATGGATTACTAATCTATGACCGCAATTATTCGCCAATTTTTAAAATTAGAAGCAGCCGGGGGGATCCTCCTGATTATTGCTGCCATTATTGCGCTAGTGATGGCCAATACGCCATTGCAGAATATCTACCACCAATTTCTTAACCTGCCCGTTGCGGTTCAGTTTGCTGCACTGGAAATCAATAAGCCATTATTACTATGGATAAATGATGGACTGATGGCTGTTTTCTTCCTGATTGTGGGTCTGGAAGTGAAGCGAGAACTCATGGAAGGTTCTTTAGCCAGCCGTGATAAAGCGATTTTTCCTGCCATCGCTGCCGTCGGTGGTATGCTTGCCCCCGCATTCATTTATCTCCTCTTTAACGGCAATGATGAAATCACCCGTCAGGGTTGGGCAATTCCCGCCGCCACCGATATTGCATTCGCACTTGGAGTGATGGCTCTCTTAGGAAACCGCGTACCTACCGCACTAAAAGTATTTTTGCTCGCTCTGGCAATTATTGATGATTTAGGAGTCATCATTATTATTGCTCTGTTCTACACCAAAAGCGTTTCACTGGTTGCACTGGGGCTGGCTGCGGTAATGACAGGGCTTCTGGTATGGATGAACTGGCGCGGTGTTGCCAAAACATCCGCTTATCTGATGGTTGGAGTAATTCTGTGGGTTTGTATCCTTAAATCAGGTGTTCATGCCACGTTAGCGGGAGTTATCGTCGGGTTCCTGATCCCTCTGCATTGCAAAAACGGTCATTCACCTTCCGAAGCACTTGAGCATGGTTTGCATCCGTGGGTCGCGTACTTAATCCTGCCACTCTTTGCTTTTGCCAATGCCGGGATTTCACTACAAGGAGTCTCTCTGGAAGGTTTAAGCGGGATGTTACCTGTAGGTGTTGCACTTGGCTTGTTTATCGGGAAACCTTTGGGCATTTTCCTGATTAGCTGGCTCTCAGTGAAACTGGGTATTGCCAAACTACCAGCAGGAATTGGAATGCAGCAAATCTTTGCAGTCTCTGTCCTGTGTGGAATCGGCTTTACAATGTCTATTTTTATTTCCGGTCTGGCATTTGAAGGACTTAGTGAAGACTTCAGTACCTACTCACGTTTAGGGATATTGATTGGCTCGTCCACTGCTGCTTTTATTGGCTATGGTTTGCTCAATAAACGCTTGCCAAAGAAAGTTTTGGCAAAGAAAAAAACATAGCCAAATGCCGTCGAATAGACTAATTTAAGCGCATAATCGAGACAATTCCAAATTAATTCATCCTCTTAATATTCACGGTATAACGTCTCACCTGCTGTACCGTGAATATTCATATTAGAAGAAAACAGGAGAGCATCATAATCTGGCAGCCTGAAACGTAAGGTCACGGCTGTTGTACAGATGTGAGGTGATACACAAGGATAAATATATGCGGGTTTCACATTTAAACTTTAACCACCTTTACTACTTTTGGCATGTTTGTAAAGAAGGTTCTGTTGTCGGGGCTGCTGAGGCTCTATACCTGACACCACAGACTATTACCGGCCAAATTAAGGCGCTGGAAGAACGCCTGGGTGGAAAACTGTTTAAGCGTCAGGGAAGAGGATTAGTTCCGTCAGAACTGGGGCAACTCATTTTCCGCTATGCTGATAAGATGTTTATGCTCAGTCAGGAAATGCTGGATATCGTCACCTACAGCAGAGAATCAAACCTGCTATTTGATGTCGGCGTCGCAGATGCCCTGTCCAAACGTCTGGTCAGTAAGGTATTAGAAACCGCAGTAGTGGAGCATGAAAAAATCCATCTGCGTTGCTTTGAATCAACCCATGAAATGCTGCTTGAACAACTCAGTCAACATAAACTGGACATGATTTTATCTGATTGCCCGGTTGATTCCACGCAACAGGAAGGCCTGTTTTCCGTCAAGCTGGGAGAGTGCAGCATCAGTTTTTACTGCCGCGAACCTATCCCGGAAAAACCCTTCCCTGAGTGTCTGGAAGAGCGTCGTTTGCTGATCCCCGGCCGCCGTTCAATGCTGGGCAGAAAACTGCTGACATGGATACGTAATAAAAATCTTGAGGTTGAAGTATTGGGAGAGTTTGACGACGCAGCGTTAATGAAAGCGTTTGGCATGTACCATAATGCCATTTTTATCGCTCCGTCTTTCTATGCCAATGATACTTTTGCTGATAGCGATATTATTGAGATAGGCAGGCTGGAATCAGTACAAGAAGAGTATTATGTCATTTTTGCTGAAAGAATGATCCAACATCCGGCGGTTCAGCGCGTATGTAACAAAGATTTCTCTGATTTATTCAATGTTCCGTTAAAAAATAAACCAGAAAGATAATACCGATATGAACTCAGTGAGTATACCCAGTGGATTTCGAGTTGCATCGCGACGGCAAGGGAGAGACAAATTCGTCGGGAACGAATTTGCACAGCCAAAGGCTGACCTTCGGTGAAAGGCAGGAGCCTTTCATTAATCCCCGGGAGCATAGATAACCGTATGTTTATAAAAACGGTGACTGGGGTGAACGAGCGCAGCCAACAAAGAGGCAGCTTGAAAGACGAAGGGTATATACAAAAAAACCGGCAAAAGCCGGTTTTTTTCAGCATAATTAAAGCAACGAATTACATTGCTTTAATTTGTGCTGCCAGAGCAGATTTATGACGTGCTGCTTTGTTTTTGTGGATCAGACCTTTACAGGCGTGACGATCAACAATTGGTTGCATGTCATTAAATGCGTTCTGTGCAGCTTCTTTATCGCCAGCAGCGATAGCCGCGTATACTTTCTTGATAAAAGTACGCACCATAGAACGACGGCTTGCGTTATGCTGACGGCGTTTCTCAGACTGTACGGCGCGTTTCTTAGCTGATTTGATATTAGCCAAGGTCCAACTCCCAAATATATTCTATCGAGGACAATTCAAAGGCCGAGGAATATGCCTGTTCAGCCTTCTTTTGTCAATGGATTTGTGCAAATAAGCGTCGTTGTACGGCGACGCTGGTTACGTTGTGATGGGGCAGGATTTTATCAGCTTACTGAAAGGGAATACAGCCTTTCACAATAAAAAACTCAATGAATCACTGAGAAATGCGATAAATTAAATATTTTTCGGGCATCTAACCTGTTTTTACTGTATGAATCAGGTTATTAATTAAAACCCTTTGTGATCGTGGGTTAACCTTGTGCGTTGTACAAGGTATAATCCGGCAATTTTCACGGTATTGAGCCAGCTATGGAGCTAATTCGCGGTATACACAATATCCGGGCGCGTCACCATGGTTGCGTGCTGACGATTGGTAATTTTGATGGTGTCCATCGCGGGCATCAGGCTTTATTGAAACATTTGAAGCAAGAAGGGCTGCGTCTCGGGTTACCGACAATGGTGATGATTTTCGAACCGCAGCCACTGGAAGTATTTGTCGCTGATAAAGCACCAGCCCGCCTGACACGGCTGCGGGATAAAATAAAATATTTATCCCGGTATGGTGTTGATTACTTGTTATGTGTGAAATTTGATAGAAATTTTGCTGCCAATTCACCGGAGGCATTTGTTTCCCGGTTGCTCGTGGAAAAACTGGGTGTTAAGTTTCTGGCGGTTGGTGATGATTTCCGTTTCGGTAAAAACCGTCTTGGTGATTTTCACTATCTGCAACAGGCAGGTAAACAATACGGCTTTGATGTTGCCAGTACAGACAGCTTTTGTGACAGCGGGTTGCGGATCAGCAGTACCGCCATTCGGCAATCATTGCAACATGATGATCTAACATTGGCTGAAACATTACTGGGGCATCCATACAGCATCAGTGGTCGAATCGTTCACGGTAATCGTCTGGGAAGGACTATTGGTTTTCCCACGGCAAACTTACCGCTGAAACGGCTGGTTGCTCCCGTGAAGGGGGTTTATGCTGTTGAAGTTTACGGTTTAGGTGATACTCCTTTGCCGGGTGTTGCCAATATCGGAAATCGTCCTACCGTTGCTGGTCAGGGCCAGCAACTTGAAGTACATCTGATTGATACCCAAATGGATCTGTACGGGCGTCATATTGATGTGGTATTGCGCAAAAAATTGCGTGATGAACAGCGATTTGCTTCGCTTGATGCGCTTAAACAGCAAATCGCAAATGATGTGGTCTCTGCGAGAGAATACTTTTTGCAGCGATCCTAATCATCTACTTGAACCCCACTTGAGGGGTATAGCGGAAAATTGGAACTGAGAATCTATAATGAGTGACTATAAAGACACCCTAAATTTACCGGAAACAGGGTTTCCTATGCGCGGGGATTTAGCCAAGCGCGAACCAGATATGTTGAAACGTTGGTACAAAGAAGGTTTGTATCAGGCTATCAGAAAAGCAAAATCCGGCAAGAAGAGCTTTATTTTGCATGATGGCCCTCCATACGCAAACGGCGATATTCATATTGGTCACTCAGTTAATAAAATTCTCAAAGATATTGTTGTTAAGTCCAAAGGGTTATCTGGCTACGATTCGCCTTATATTCCGGGTTGGGACTGTCACGGTTTGCCGATTGAGCTCAAGGTTGAGCAGATTATTGGTAAGCCGGGAGAAAAATTTTCCGCCGCCGAATTCCGGGCTGAGTGCCGCAAATATGCAATGACTCAGGTCGAAACACAAAAAGCGGGTTTCAAACGTCTGGGTGTTCTGGGTGACTGGGATAAACCTTACCTGACCATGGATTTCAAAACTGAAGCAGACATCATCCGTGCTCTGGGTCGTATCATCGGCAATGGTCATTTGCTGAAAGGTGTTAAACCGGTTCACTGGTGTACTGACTGTGGTTCTTCCCTTGCTGAAGCGGAAGTTGAATACTACGATAAAACGTCCCCTTCCATCGACGTCCGTTTCACTGCCGTTGATGCAGATGCCGTCTATACCAAATTTGGTGTACAACCACAGAATCTGCCTGTTTCTCTGGTCATCTGGACAACCACACCGTGGACACTGCCTGCTAACCGTGCAATTGCACTGGGCGCGGAAATCACCTACCAATTGGTTAAAGTTAACGACGAATGCCTGATTCTGGCAGCAGAATTAGTCGAATCCGTTATGCAGCGTGCCGGTATCACTTCATGGGAAGTGATGAGCGATTGCACAGGCGCTGATTTAGAGCTTATGCGTTTTAACCATCCATTCATGGGCTTTACTTCCCCTGCAATTCTGGGTGATCACGTCACACTGGATGCGGGTACAGGTGCTGTACATACTGCCGGTGGTCACGGCCCGGATGACTATACTATCAGCCTTAAGTATGGTCTTGAAATCGCAAACCCGGTCGGCCCGAATGGCTGCTACATCTCCGGGACTTATCCATCACTGGATGGTCAGTTTGTGTTCAAAGCGAACGATATCATCGTTGAGATGCTGCAAGAAAAAGGTGCATTACTGAGTCTGGCAAAAATTCAGCACAGCTATCCTTGCTGCTGGCGTCACAAAAAGCCAATCATCTTCCGTGCAACGCCACAATGGTTTATCAGCATGGATCAGAATGGCCTGCGTGAACAATCACTGAAAGAAATCAAAGGTGTTGAGTGGATCCCGGGTTGGGGACAAGCACGCATCGAATCCATGGTCGAGAACCGCCCGGATTGGTGTATCTCCCGTCAGCGTACATGGGGCGTACCAATGTCTCTGTTCCTGCATAAAGAAACACAGGAACTGCATCCTCGTACACCGGAGCTGATCGAAGAAGTTGCCAAACGTGTTGAAGTGGATGGCATTCAGGCATGGTGGGATCTGGACATGTCAGAGCTGCTGGGTGATGAAGCGGCAGATTACATGAAAGCTCAGGATACACTGGATGTTTGGTTTGACTCAGGCAGTACCTGTTCTTCCGTTGTCGATGCCCGTCCTGAATTCAATGGTCATTCCGCAGATATTTATCTGGAAGGCTCCGATCAGCACCGTGGCTGGTTCATGTCTTCACTGATGATTTCTACCGCCATCAAAGGCAAAGCACCTTACCGTCAGGTTCTGACTCACGGTTTCACCGTTGATGAACACGGGCGTAAGATGTCCAAGTCTATCGGTAACACTATCAGCCCACAGGATGTAATGAACAAACTGGGTGCAGATATTCTGCGTTTGTGGGTTGCCTCAACCGATTACTCCGGCGAAATCGCAGTTTCTGATGAAATCCTGAAGCGTTCTGCTGATGCTTACCGCCGTATCCGTAATACTGCGCGCTTCCTGCTGGCAAACCTGAATGGTTTCGATCCTGAGCAGCATATGGTGAAAGCAGAAGACATGGTGACTCTGGATCGCTGGGCGGTAGGTCGTGCGCAGGCTGCACAGGCTGATATCCTCAAACACTATGATGAATGCGACTTCCATGCCGTTGTTCAGCGTCTGATGCAGTTCTGCTCTGTAGAAATGGGTTCATTCTATCTGGATATCATCAAAGATCGTCAATACACCGCGAAAAGCGACAGTGTTGCGCGTCGTAGCTGCCAGAGCGCTCTGTATCATATCGCAGAAGCACTGGTTCGCTGGATGGCTCCGATCCTTTCCTTCACTGCTGATGAAATCTGGAATGAACTGCCGGGTAAACGTGCTCAGTTCGTTCTAACCGAAGAGTGGTACGATGGCCTGTTCGGTCTGGCAGAGAGTGAAGATATGAACGATACTTTCTGGGCTGAGCTGCTCGAAGTTCGTAGTGAAGTGAATAAAGTTCTGGAACAGGCTCGTGCTGATAAACACATCCGCAGTTCACTGGAAGCTTCCGTAACACTGTATGCTGATGAAGCACTGGCCGAAACCCTCAACAAATTGTCAAATGAGCTACGTTTTGTACTGTTAACTTCACAAGCAGAAGTCGCGTCGTACGCCACTGCTGGTGATGATGCGCAACAGAGCGAACTTCAGGGTCTTAAAATTGCCTTCCGTAAAGCAGACGGTGAAAAATGCCCACGTTGCTGGCACTATGCTAAAGACTTGGGATTGGTGGCGGAACACGCAGAACTTTGTGGCCGCTGTGTGACTAACGTTGCCGGTAACGGTGAAGAGCGTAAATTTGCCTGATGAAGAAACCCATTTGTTCCACTGGCCTCCGCTGGCTTTGGTTAGTTGTTGTGGTATTGATATTGGATCTGGGCAGTAAGCAGTTAGTATTGCAAAACTTCAGCCTGTATGAATCTATGCCACTAATACCCTATTTTAATCTGGCTTATGCACAGAACTTTGGGGCAGCATTTAGTTTTCTGGCTGACAAAGGCGGCTGGCAACGTTGGTTCTTTGCATTGATTGCAATTGCTATCTGTATCACATTACTGGTCATGATGTATCGTTCCAGTGCCAAGCAGAAACTGAGCAACATTGCTTATGCTTTGGTGATTGGTGGAGCACTGGGAAATCTGTTCGATAGGTTAGTACACGGTTTTGTTGTCGATTTCATCGACTTTTATGTCGGAGAATGGCACTGGCCTACCTTTAATATTGCAGATTCTGCAATTTGCATCGGGGCAGCACTCATCATCATTGAGAGCTTTACCAGCCCGGGTGATAAAAAAGCCTCATCGAAAGAGCAGTCATCGAAAAATAGTCACTAAAAAAACAATAAGAAACCAGCCTCGGTAATAAACCGGGGCTGGTCATTCCATCAATACCCAATGGATTTCAGGTTGCATCATAGTGGCAAGTCAGTGAACGTAGTCAACAAAGAGGCAACTTAGAAAGACGACGGGTATAACTGCAATCGTTTTTTATTAAAAGGTTTGAGCGATATGTCAATGCAGGTGCAAGCGCACAGTGCTGTTTTATTACATTTCACCCTAAAGCTGGATGATGGCTCAACAGCAGACTCGACTCACAGCCAAGGTAAACCCGCATTATTCCGTTTAGGTGATGGCAGCCTCTCTGAGCCACTGGAACAGCAGCTTCTTGGTCTGAAAACTGGCGATAAACATCAATTCACACTGGCAGGCGAAACTGTCTTCGGCAAACATAATCCTGATTTAGTACAATACTTCACGCCCCGTGATTTTGCCGATTCAGGTATTCCTGAAGCTGGCACTATCATGCTATTTACGGCGATAAACGGCAGTGAAATGCCGGGATTTATCAAAGAAGTCGCGGAAGGTTCCATCACTGTTGACTTTAACCATCCGCTGGCTGATCAAAACATCACTTTCGAAATTGAAGTGTTGGAAATAGACCCTCAGTTGGAGGAAAACCATGCAAATATTGCTGGCTAACCCTCGTGGTTTTTGTGCTGGTGTTGATCGTGCCATCAGCATTGTTGAGCGTGCTTTAGAACTCTATGGCGCTCCGATTTATGTTCGTCATGAAGTCGTTCATAACCGCTATGTAGTTGATAATCTCAGGGAACGAGGCGCTATTTTTATTGAGGAAATTTCAGATGTCCCTGATGGTGCAATTCTGATCTTCTCCGCACATGGCGTTTCGCAGGCTATCCGTGCGGAAGCACGTTCCCGTAATCTGACTATGCTGTTTGATGCAACCTGTCCGCTGGTCACAAAAGTACATATGGAAGTTGCCCGGGCGAGTCGCAAGGGCAAAGAAGCCATTCTGATCGGGCATGCCGGCCACCCTGAAGTAGAAGGAACAATGGGGCAGTATAACAACCCTGAAGGCGGTATGTATCTGGTGGAATCACCGGAAGATGTATGGAAACTGCAGGTCAAAGATGAAAATAACCTGTGCTTTATGACACAAACTACGCTTTCTGTGGATGATACCTCAGACGTCATTGATGCACTTAATGCCCGATTCCCGAATATTATAGGGCCACGTAAGGACGATATCTGTTATGCCACAACTAACCGTCAGGAAGCGGTTCGTGATCTGGCAACCGATGCCGATGTTGTTCTTGTGGTAGGCTCCAAAAATTCATCAAACTCCAACCGTTTGGCTGAACTGGCACAACGCATGGGGAAACCCGCTTATTTAATTGATTCTGCAGAAGATATCAAAGAAGAATGGGTTGATAATATCAGCGCTATTGGCGTCACTGCCGGTGCCTCTGCCCCGGATATTCTGGTGCAGCAAGTCATTGAGCGTTTAAAAAATCTGGGAGCTAAAACAGTTAATGAACTGCATGGGCGTGAAGAAAATATTGTCTTTGAAGTCCCGAAAGAGCTGCGTGTTGAAGTAAAAGAAGTCAATTAAGATAATTTGTCCTGGCTTTTTGTTAGAAAATTTAATTTATTCATCATCAATAATTTTCTTGCAAAAAGCCGGGACTACAGTTTTTATAATGTATTAGCGGTAATTTAGATAAAGATATATTTATAACAGTCCTCCTTTGCATTAAATTTCCACTTATCACTACATTCAGAAGGATATAATACCATTTCTCCATATAATGTAGTAAATCCCATATTTATATACGCAGGTACTGCATCTTTCAGAGGAAGAAGCCTGATATCCCCGGGCATTCCTAGCTGTAATAATGTATTTATTGCTTTTTCAACAAGTAAAGGACCGCATCCCCGAATACCGCAATGAGATGCCAAATAAACAATCTCCGGTAACTCATCATTATTTCGCCTCACTAATAAATTTAAAATTCCTATAGGAATAGCGTCGAAATAAGCAACAATGAAAAACGTAGATTCTGAACTCGTTCCTTGGCCATTAATACAATCACTTGCATTATCCAAGATATGTTGAAATATATTACGTGCATTATTACATCTCAAACCCCATCGACATTGTTCTTGGTCAAATTTCTGCACACCGCACTTTCTCTTATCAGAAATAAAACTGTCCCACTCATCATTCATCGTTTCGATAGTAATTTTTTGTGCTGAGTTAAGTGCTTCTAATGGTTCAACAACCTTAACGACGATAGAATGTCTGATATTGATTGATTTGAACCGCATATTGGGTAAAGATTTAGCTCGCGACAAAGAATCAGGAGTGACAAAGTGGTTAGTATTAAAAGATCTTGATCTATACATTATATATACCCCGTATTTAAGATAAAATTTCACATAATTTATATTTATAACACTGGGAACGTTCATCCCATATCCATTTATCTGTTCTTTTAGCAGGATTTAACTGTAGTTTTTGATCTTCTTTACCTTTTTGAATAAATCCCATCTTCATATACGCTGGCTTTGCTTTCTCAAATGGCTGGAGTTTTAGTTTTCCTTTTTTGCCTGACTGCTGTGATTTATTGACTGCATATTCAACCAGTAAAGGGCCACAACCTCGGATACCACAGTGTGTTGCCAACAAAGAAATATGAGGTAACTTATGCTTCATTGATAACTGCATAACACCTACAGGAACCCCCTTAAAATAAGCAACAAAAAATACCATACCTAATTTACTAATATTTTTTGAGTCAGCAATGTAACCCGCTATATTTTCCTCAATCCCCACAAATATATCGAGTGACTCATCATATCTTGCATTCCAACTTTGTTGCTCTGAACTAATCGGGCCAGAAGAATCGTCAACTCTCCAATCAGGAAGCATTGTTTTATTTTTTATCATTCTCGTTGCATGTAGTGCATCTGAGGCTTTAACTTCTCTAACGGTGATAAAACATCTGATATCAATTGATGTTAGCCATAACTCTGAAAAGGATTTAGTGCGGGTTAGAGAACCAGAACCGATTGGATGATGAATATTAAAAGATTTTGATCTGAACATGTTATTAATTACCTTTGCTAAAGCTAAATACAAAAACATTTACATTTATAACTTTGATCATTATTACTCCATATCCATTTATCAGTTCTTTCATCAGGGTGTAGTTCCAAATTGTTTTTATTGCCTTTTTCCTCAATAAACCCCATATTCATATAGGCAATTTTAGCTCCACTATATGGCTGAAGTCTTAATTTCCCCTTTTTTCCTAATTGTTGTGATTTATTTACCGCGTATTCAATCAATAAAATGCCACAACCTCTAATGCCACAATGCGTTGCAAGAAAATCAACTTTAGGTATATCATGTTCATCTTTATCGTACTCTGATAATTGTAAAGCTCCGACAGGAACTCCCTTAAAATAAGCAACAAAAAAGAACTTATTTGCTCCGGGATAATTAGCTCTTCCCAACACTGGTGGCATAGATTGAAGCACTGCATTCCTCGCTATGTAATTAATCACTTCTATTGAATCAGAATATCTTTTTTCCCATTTTATTTTATCCTCATCAGGCTTAGGAGAATAAAAATAATACCAGTCATCAGGAGTCATAGTTTCATCCATCATCACATCCGTTGCTCTGGATGCTTCTTTTGGACTGACCTCTTTGATTGTAATAAATATTTTCATATCAACAGATGCTGTATACATATCTGAGATCGATTTGGATCGAGTCAAAGAGCTACAATCTACAGCACGAGGAATATTAAAAGATTTTGATCTAAACATAATATTCATTTCCTTATTATACTTTATCGGGTGTAGCTATTTCATCCAGTACTCCCTCCAAAGCAGACAAAATTAAATTACAACGCCTTAATGTTTAGATAAATTTATATGTATAACGATTCTTTTTATTATCCCATAACCATTTATCACTCGTTGTAGGATCCAGCATCATTTCTCGTTCACTCCCAGTAAATCCCATCGCTATATACGCCGGCCTCGCGTTTTTATATGGGAAAAGTGTCAACCTCCTATCCTTTCCTAATTGTTGTAATTCATTTACTACATATTCAATCAATAAAACACCACAACCACGAATGCCACAATGAGTTGCTAAAAAAACAATTTTCGTCATTTCATTAGTAAAAATTAATTGTAGAATACCAATAGGGACACCTCTGAAATAAGCAACAAAAAATAATCCTTTTTTATCATCTACTAATTTTTCATCATCTACTAATTTTTTATCATCTACTAATTTTATGTAATCATCAATGTCAGAATATAAAAAATTAAATATTCCCCATGCCTGTTTATATCTAAAATTCCATTTTGTTTGTTCTTCATCAAGCTGACCAGAAAAATTAGAACTCAACCATTCATCATTCATTGTCTTATCCTTTATTTCTTGCATTGCTTTAGATGCGTCTGATAGACTAACCTTCTTGATAACTATAGAACATCTGATATCAATTGATTTTGGCCATGGTTCTGCATAAGATTTTTTACGGGTTAAAGATTCAGACTCCATGGTTTTTGGGGTAGAAAAAGATTTTGACCTAAACATAATATAAATGACCTTTTCTATATGAAAAATAACTGAATTTATCGTCATTATTTTTATTTAAATCAATTAAATAAAAATTTAACTTTGATTGATTATTCGACGGAAATGGAACTTGCGTAGAATTAAAACCAAATTAAAAAAATGATTAACAAAATAATTTATACCGTTTTTCCTTCTCATTCCATTGCCATTTATTATTTTGTTTAGAGGGCTCTAAATACATCTCTCCATATTCTTCAAAAAAACCCATATTTATATATGCTGACTCAGCCCCTTGTAATGAGTAGAGTTTAAGCCTCCCACCCATTCCTAATTGTTGTGATTTATTGACAGCTTCTTCTATTAATAAAACACCGCAATCACGAATGCCACAATGAGTTGCTATGAAAGAAACCTCAGGTATCTCATTGTATTCAAGTGATAATGTTAAAGCTCCTATAGGGATATTTCTGAAATAAGAAACAAAAAAAGTCATTTCCTCTTTTTTATTTTTTTCCATGTTTTTAAGGTGATTCTTCACCTCATATAACATAGAACTAAATATATTCGTTGCTTTCTCATGTCGTTGATACCACCTTTCTTGTTCTTCATCAAGCTGCCTATAGGAATGAAAATTAACCCAATCAATACCCATGTTTTTTTTAATAATGTTCGTTGCACGAACAACTTCTTGGGGTTCAACTTCCTTCGTAATAATAGAATATCTGATATTATTTAATGCCGTTGGTAATGACCTCATATCTGAGAAAGATTTAGAACGAGCTAAAGAATCGAATTCAACCGGACGATTAATATTTAAAGATTTTGTCCTAAACATGTCATTATCCTCTTGTTATATTAAAATAATTACATATTTTTCATTATCCTGTTATTTTATCTTATTGAATATTAATATCTAAAATAAATTTAAAGAATATCGAAAATAAAAAATAATATTTATAAGTACAAACCATCCTTGGGTAAAATTATAATACGCTGTTACTGTACTGAGTCAATTCCTGTTATACTGAAATAAACATAAGACGAGCGGCAAAACCAATCAGAATTACGCCAATTCCACGTTCAAACCAATACCCCATCTGAATAAATTTCAATCTAATCACAGGGTTGGAAAAAAAGCAGCTAACCAGAATAAACCATACCGCATTAACCATACACATCCATACTCCATAAAAAACCTGAACAGATAGCGGCGTAGCCGTACTGACAATCGTTGTAAAAACAGCCAGAAAGAATAGGGTTGCTTTGGGATTTGTGGCATTGGTCATAAACCCGATAAAAAAAGCTCTTCGCAGATTTTGCTGCTGCACTGGCGCTTCATGAGAAAGAACAAAATCAGCCTGTTCCGGTTTGCTTCTGATAAATTGAATACCCAAATAGCATATATATACACCACCAATTATTTTAGCGACTGTCATCAACCAAGGCGTTGAGTGGATTAATGCACCAACCCCAATCAGTGTATAAATCACATGGACTGATATCCCCACACCAATACCGATAGCGGTAAAAATTCCCGCCAAACGGCCAAAGCGTATGCTTTGTCTGATCGTCACGGCAAAATCCGGCCCCGGCGCAACAACAGCCAGAAAATGGATCAGCGCAAGCCCCAAAAATTCATGTAGATAGTTAGAAAGCATATTTAATACTCTTTATATAAGCAGAATATCCTGATTGTATTAAATAAACTCAGTAGCGATAATCCATCCAAAAACCAAATAACTTTTGACCTATGAGCACAAATAACGCGATAACCCTGATGCGGGAAATGGCTATTTTCGCCAAAGTCGTTGAAACAGGTAGTTTCTCTGAAACTGCCCGTCAGTTAGCAGCGACACCTTCTGCAATTAGCCGCTCTGTAGCCAGACTGGAAAAAGCGCTCGGAACCCGCCTGTTACAAAGAACAACACGTAAACTTCGATTAAGTGAGAGTGGGCAACAGGTTTATGAACATTGTCTGGACATGATGAATTCAGCTCAGGCCGTCATGTCTGCATCAGGAAACTTTAGCGGTGAGCCACAAGGTATAGTCCGAGTCAGTGTGCCTAAAGCGGTAGGGCGTTTTGTCGTTCATCCTCATATACCGGCTTTTCTTACCCGTTACCCTAAAGTCGATATCAATTTGCGGCTCGATGACAGGTATGTGGATTTAATAGATGATGAAGTTGATCTCGCCATACGGATCACGGATCAGCCCCCTCCGGGCCTGATGGGGCGACGATTACTGAAGATTTGGCATATGTTATGTGCCACACCGGAATACCTTGCAGAACACGGGACACCACAACATCCCCATGATCTGAAAACTCATAGCTGCATCTATCTTGGTGAAGAACCGGGAGATTCACGCTGGAAGTTCAGTCAGGGTAGCAAAACTGTCACTGTCAATATTCGGGGGCGTTACGCCGCCAATCATACCGGTGTAAGGCTTGATGCAGCACTGAAACACATTGGTATTAGTAGCTTGCCCTATTTTACCGCCAGACATGCCTTACAGCAGGGAGGCTGGTTCAGCTCCTGCCTGACTGGAACTTTAAGGCCAATTACACTGGTGAATTATGGGTGCTTTATCCGCCAACGCGGTATTTATCTCCAAAGCTTAGTGCATTTATAGAGTTCCTTGCTGAAAGACTCCGCCAAGAGAATATTCAAGATAAAAAAGTAGCTCAGGATCATCATCATTGTCATTACGAATTACCTGAGGCCGGGGAGTAGTCCATCTTTAGCATTTTTTATAACTGCCCGTCTGATCTCTGTTTTCCTTATGGCATCCCTCTAAGTCTGGCACAGCCCGCTATTGCCAGTTAAGCTGTAGGCAATTTACTTTATCACCTCAATTAAAAATTGATATTCACTATCGCGGGGGCCTTATGGCTGATACAGATATTCGCATTGCTATCGTAGGGGCCAGTGGCCGTATGGGGCGCAATCTCATTCAGGCAGTTCAGCAGGCGGATGGCGTTACACTGGGAGCTGCTCTGGTGCGCTCAGGTTCTTCATTGGTGGGAACGGATGCCGGAGAATTGGTTGGCATTGGTACGAACGGTATTACGATCCATGATAACCTCCTCTCTGTTATTGATGACTTTGACGTTTTGATCGACTTTACTCTCCCGGAAGGCACGCTGACCTATCTCAGCATTTGTCATCAACACCGTAAAGCGGTGATCATTGGTACAACCGGGTTTGATGACGCAGGTAAGCAAGCTATTAAAGAGGCTTCCCGTGATATCCCGATTGTTTTTGCCGCGAATTTCAGTGTTGGTGTCAACCTTGTCCTGAAACTGTTGGAGAAAGCAGCAACAGTCATGGGAGAACATACAGACATTGAAATTATTGAAGCTCACCATCGCCATAAAGTGGATGCACCATCCGGAACAGCGCTGGCAATGGGAGAATCCATTGCTCATACATTAGGCCGTGATCTGAAAACATGTGCAGTCTATGCCCGGGAAGGCCATACTGGCGAACGAGACCCGAAAAGTATTGGTTTTGCCACCATAAGAGCCGGTGATATTGTCGGAGAACACACCGCTATTTTTGCTGATATTGGGGAACGCGTCGAGATAACCCATAAAGCCTCAAGCCGGATGACTTTCGCAAACGGCGCTGTTAAAGCAGCAACTTGGATAACCAATAAAAATAGTGGTCTTTATGACATGAAAGATGTCCTTAATCTCGAAAACTTATGATTTATTGAATTTATAACAATATGTAATTACGTGATTATTTTTCAATAAATGCGTAATTACACATTTAAATAAAGAATATAATACGAGTCGTTAATTATTCTCACTTTTACATCATAAATTGTCATTTTTATCATCTTTTCTCCCATAGGTACTGAAAACCGCATAGTTTTTTCAGTTTTAAAATTTAATTTCACATTAATCGAGCATATAATCGCACTTTACTTATAATTTTCAGGCATATTTCAACAATGTTGGATTGAGCTTCGCAAAAAAACCAATAAAAAAGGGATTTTTTGTAGACAATCCCCGTTCTCATCATTAGAATGCGCGCAATTTGCCAAAATTTCGACAAAGAACATGATTGGCATTGATTTAAAGGATTAATTCCGAATTAATATGCATTGAGTGCGATTTGTTATTCATTCCCGGAGGGCGTTTTGATTAAGTCAGCTATATTGGTTCTAGAAGATGGGACCCAATTTCACGGTCGCGCCATAGGTGCAGAGGGTGTGGCTGTTGGAGAAGTGGTCTTCAATACCTCAATGACCGGATATCAAGAAATACTTACCGACCCTTCCTATTCCCGCCAAATTGTTACTCTCACCTATCCTCATATTGGAAATGTCGGCATTAATAGTGCTGATGAAGAATCTCCCGCCATTCAGGCCCAAGGCTTAGTAATCCGCGATTTACCGCTCATCACCAGCAACTACCGTAGTGAAAATAATCTGTCTGATTATCTGAAAAATCATAACATTGTTGCGATTGCGGATATTGATACACGTAAGCTGACCCGCCTGTTGCGCGAAAAAGGTGCGCAAAACGGCTGTATCATTGCGGGTAATGAAGCGGATGTTCAAATTGCACTGGAAAAAGCAAAAGCATTCCCCGGCCTGAAAGGTATGGATTTGGCGAAAGAAGTCACCACGGCACAGCCTTATCAGTGGTTACAGGGGAGCTGGACACTGACAGAAGAGTTGCCGGAAGCCCGTAAAGAGCAAGAACTGCCATATCACATTGTCGCTTATGATTTTGGTGTAAAACGTAACATCCTGCGTATGCTGGTGGACCGTGGTTGCCGCGTGACGGTCGTACCAGCCCAAACGCCAGCGGACGAAGTGCTGAAAATGGCACCGGATGGGGTCTTCCTGTCCAATGGTCCCGGTGACCCAGAACCTTGTGACTATGCCATCGAGGCAATTAAAACCTTCCTGAATACTGAAATCCCAGTATTTGGTATCTGTCTGGGGCATCAGTTACTGGCTCTGGCAAGCGGTGCAAAAACGGTCAAAATGAAGTTTGGTCACCACGGTGGCAACCATCCTGTGAAAGATTTAGATCGCAATGTCGTGATGATTACGGCACAAAACCACGGATTTGCCGTTGATGAAAGTTCATTACCAGCAAACCTGCGCGTAACTCATAAATCACTCTTTGACGGCACACTGCAAGGTATTCACCGTACTGACAAACCTGCATTCAGTTTTCAGGGTCACCCTGAAGCCAGCCCTGGTCCGCATGAAGCCGCTTCTCTGTTCGACCACTTTATTGAATTGATTGAACAGTATCGTCAGCAAAACGCTCAGAACACCAAATAATCAGGAGAAAAAGGAAAATGGCAAAACGTACTGATATTAAAAGTATCCTGATCTTGGGTGCAGGTCCGATTGTTATCGGTCAGGCATGTGAATTTGACTACTCAGGTGCGCAAGCTTGTAAGGCACTGAGAGAAGAAGGTTACCGAGTCATACTGGTGAACTCCAACCCGGCAACCATCATGACTGACCCGGAAATGGCTGATGCCACTTATATCGAGCCGATTCACTGGGAAGTTGTACGCAAAATTATTGAAAAAGAACGTCCGGATGCCGTCCTGCCAACAATGGGCGGGCAAACAGCACTTAACTGCGCACTGGAACTGGAACGTCAGGGTGTGTTGCAGGAATTCGGTGTCACCATGATTGGTGCAACCGCAGATGCCATTGATAAAGCAGAAGATCGTCAGCGTTTTGACAAAGCGATGAAGAAAATCGGTCTGGATACCGCACGTTCCGGCATCGCTCATACTATGGAAGAAGCACTGGCAGTCGCTGAAGACGTCGGCTTCCCTTGTATCATCCGCCCTTCTTTCACCATGGGTGGAACAGGCGGTGGTATCGCTTATAACCGCGAAGAGTTTGAAGAGATCTGCGAGCGCGGTCTGGACCTTTCTCCAACGAATGAACTGCTGATCGATGAATCACTGATTGGTTGGAAAGAGTATGAAATGGAAGTTGTTCGTGACAAAAGTGACAACTGCATCATCGTCTGCTCCATTGAAAACTTTGACGCGATGGGTATCCATACCGGTGACTCCATCACTGTCGCACCAGCCCAGACTCTGACGGATAAAGAATATCAAATCATGCGTAATGCCTCGATGGCAGTACTGCGTGAAATTGGTGTCGAGACCGGTGGTTCAAACGTACAGTTTGCAGTAAACCCTAAAAATGGCCGCCTGATTGTCATTGAGATGAACCCGCGAGTCTCCCGTTCATCCGCGCTGGCTTCCAAAGCGACTGGCTTCCCTATTGCAAAAATCGCGGCAAAACTGGCGGTTGGTTACACCCTTGACGAGCTGATGAATGACATCACCGGCGGGCTGACTCCTGCGTCTTTCGAACCATCGATTGACTATGTCGTCACTAAAATCCCTCGTTTCAACTTCGAAAAATTTGCCGGCAGTAATGACCGTCTGACCACTCAGATGAAGTCCGTTGGTGAAGTCATGGCGATTGGCCGCACTTTCCAGGAATCGCTGCAAAAAGCATTGCGTGGTCTGGAAGTCGGCGCAACAGGTTTTGACCCGAAAGTTAATCTGGATGATGTACAATCACTGACCAAAATCCGTAGTGAACTGAAAGATGCTGGCGCTGAGCGTATCTGGTTCGTTGCCGATGCCTTCCGCGCGGGTATGTCCGTTGATGGTATCTTCAACCTGACCAACATTGATCGCTGGTTCCTGGTACAGATTGAAGAGCTGGTTCGTCTGGAAGATATGGTTGCAGAGCAAGGTATCAACGGCCTGACTTCCGGCTTCCTTCGTCAGTTGAAACGTAAAGGTTTTGCTGATGCGCGTCTGGCAAAACTGGCTGGCGTATCCGAAAAAGAGATCCGTAAACTGCGCCATGATTATGGTCTGTATCCGGTTTACAAACGTGTAGATACCTGTGCGGCTGAGTTTTCAACCGATACTGCCTACATGTACTCCACTTATGAAGATGAGTGCGAAGCTAACCCAAATAATGATAAGCCAAAAATCATGGTATTGGGGGGCGGCCCGAACCGTATCGGGCAAGGCATTGAATTCGATTATTGCTGCGTACACGCTGCTCTGGCGCTGCGCGAAGACGGTTACGAAACCATCATGGTTAACTGTAACCCTGAAACAGTTTCAACAGATTACGATACCTCCGACCGCCTTTATTTTGAGCCGGTAACACTGGAAGACGTACTGGAAATTGTCCGCGTTGAACAGCCAAAAGGCGTGATCGTGCAGTACGGCGGCCAGACTCCGCTGAAACTGGCGCGCGAACTGGAAGCCGCTGGAGTGCCAATTATCGGTACCAGCCCGGATGCCATTGACCGTGCAGAAGACCGTGAACGTTTCCAGCAAGCAGTAAACCGTCTTGGCCTGAAACAGCCGGCAAATGCCACTGTGACAACCATCGAACAGGCGATAGAAAAAGGTAACAACCTCGGTTATCCGCTGGTGGTTCGCCCTTCCTACGTACTGGGCGGTCGCGCAATGGAAATCGTATATGACGAATCTGACCTGCGTCGTTATTTCCAAACTGCGGTCAGTGTTTCTAACGATGCACCGGTTCTGCTGGATCGCTTCCTTGATGATGCAGTTGAAGTTGATGTGGATGCTATCTGTGACGGCGAACGCGTCCTGATCGGCGGTATCATGGAACATATTGAACAAGCGGGTGTTCACTCTGGTGACTCAGCCTGCTCCTTGCCTGCCTATACCTTGAGCAAGGAAATTCAGGATGTAATGCGTAATCAGGTTGAGAAGCTGGCCTTTGAATTACGTGTCCGTGGTTTGATGAACGTTCAGTTTGCTGTGAAAAACAACGAAGTTTATCTGATCGAAGTGAACCCACGTGCAGCACGTACTGTCCCCTTCGTTTCCAAAGCAACGGGCATGCCGCTGGCGAAAGTCGCTGCGCGTGTCATGGCCGGGCAATCCTTGCAATCACAGGGTGTCACCAAGGAAATCATTCCTCCTTACTACTCCGTAAAAGAAGTCGTACTGCCATTCAATAAATTCCCGGGAGTTGACCCGATTCTGGGGCCAGAAATGCGCTCTACCGGTGAAGTCATGGGTGTTGGCCGTACCTTTGCTGAAGCTTTCTCCAAGGCAATGCTGGGCAGTAACTCCATCATGGGTAAAAAAGGCCGCGCACTGCTGTCGGTACGTGAAGGCGATAAAGAGCGTGTTGTTGATTTGGCAGCTCAATTAGTTAAGCAGGGCTTTGAACTGGATGCTACTCATGGTACTGCGGTTGTCTTGGGTGAAGCAGGAATCAACCCACGTCTGGTAAACAAAGTGCATGAAGGTCGCCCGCACATTCAGGACAGAATCAAAAACGGTGAATATGACTACATCGTCAATACCACCGCAGGCCGTCAGGCGATTGAAGATTCAAAACTGCTTCGTCGCAGCGCACTGCAATATAAAGTGCATTATGACACCACCCTGAATGGCGGTTTCGCAACCACCATGGCACTCAGTGCTGACCCAACTGAACAAGTCATTTCCGTACAAGAAATGCACGCAAAAATTACCAAGTAATTTAAGCGAATAAAAGACAGCGCCCCCAAAGTTGGTTATCCAATCAGTAAGGGCGCTGTTTTTTTATATCAAAGCCAGTTGCTGACCAATCTGGATTAAAGTACGAATGCTATAGTCCAACTCTTCGTCGTTCAGATTTGCGCTCAAATTAATCCGGATACGTGCTCGTGTCTTACTTACCGCAGGGTAAGTCACAGGATTAACGTATATGCCTTTCTCATGAAGCATACGAGCCATGGCGAAACAACAACGTTCATCCCCCGTAATCAACGGCACAATGGCCGTTTCGCTGTTGAGTATGTTAAATCCTGCATCACGTAATTTCTGGCGGAAATACTGACCTTTGGCTTGCAACTCCAAAGTCAACTGAGGTGAGTTCTCAAGAATATCGATGGCACTGATGATTGAAGCCAGTACAGCCGGAGGCAATGAAGCAGAATAAATATAAGGATTTGCAGCAATACGGATAATGTTTCCTGTTTTCTTACTTGTAGCAATGAATCCGCCAATGCCGGGCAAGCCTTTACTCAAACTACCGGTAATAACATCAATCTGATCCGTTATGCCAAAATGAGCACAAATCCCCCGACCATTCGGGCCAATATGTCCGGTGCCATGAGCATCATCAACAATGACAAATGCATGATATTTCCGAGCTAGTTCGACAATCCCGGGCAAAGGCGCCAAATCACCATCCATACTGAAAACACCGTCAGTAATAATAAATTTGCGTGTTTGAAGTGGCGCTTGGCGGAGCTTGTTCTCAAGACTTTTCAGAGAAGCATGTTGGTAGATTCGGGTCGTTGCGCCACTCAGTTTCAGGCCATCAACGATAGATTGATGGTTAAGCATGTCACTGAAAACGATGTCACCTTCACGGCATAGCGTGGAGAGAGCGGCGAGATTCGCAGAAAACCCCGAACTGAAAGTGATAACGTCTTCCACATCAAGGAATTTAGCCAGCCGCTGTTCCATTTCAAGGTGTAGATCACTAGTACCATTAAGAAGACGTACACCGCTTGATGTGGTTCCGTATTGATAAGTTGCATGAATACTGGATTCGATGATCTTTTGGTGACCATTGAGCCCAGAATAGTTATAGGAGCCTAAATGCAAAACTTCACGTTCTTGTGTCCTGTCAGCATGAATTGGGTTATAGCTAACAGAAACATTCTTACAAGGTGTTCGATGAAATACTCTACCGATCATATCCATGATGCCATCTGACACGAAATTATCGTAACGCTCAGCCATGTTTTGTAGATAGTCGTTAGATCGCGTAATGTCACGGTCATGGTCATCTCTTTCGGGATCAGTAAGGTACAATTTACTCATAGTGCTTTTTCCTTGCATGAAGATAAAAAGTAACAGTGACGATAAATGCCTCAATATTAATAAAAAAACTCAACCAAAATAACGGTTACAAATTGAAGTGCGCTATGGATACGTTGATTAGGATTTAAAGAGAATATCCCGGTGGTGATTGCTTCCAGCTGTAATGCTATACACAATAGATTTCAAGATACGTCGCAACAGCAAGGGAGTTCATTCCCGTGAGCATAGATAACCGTATATTTATAAAAACGGTATCTGGGGTGAACGAGTGCAGCCAAGACGACGTATATATGAAACATAGCGTTTTAAACGCCGTATATCTAATGACAATTGAACAACAAAATAACGATAAATAGAATTTATTTTGTTCTCAAAAAATAACAACTCATCAAGCTTTTATGAGGGTTAACAGGAGGCATATAACATTAAACTAAAAGTTAATCCGAGCGTTAAGTTTCCGAATAAAGAAAAAGCCACCTCTAATTTGAGATGGCTTTTCTATAAATTTAATCACACCGTCCTAATTAATACTTTTTATTCAAGATAAATCTAATATTGTTTCAGCCACACAGGTATGTTGGTTTTTCATTTGAGGTGCGGGTTTAATAAAACAATCTTCCAGAAACCAGCTTGCAGGTGTTTTCAGAGTAATAGAGACAACAACCAAATGTTCCAGACTAATTCGATTCGTTCCCCGTTCATAACGTGATAACTGCTGGTGACTGACGCCGATTCTGTCCGCCAGCTCTGCTGCTGTTATCCCAAGCTCTTTTCGCTTCATTTGGATCCGTTTACCTACCAGCATACTGACTCGCATAGTATCTTTACCCTCATTATAAATAGGTTAGTAAGACAACTGCTGTACCTTCATATTTACCGGCTTTCGGTTGTATTAATGTGTGCAGTGTGGAAGTCAGAGTGAAAGTGGAAGGGATATATTTTCCCTCAGCAGTGACATTCACTCCATCGGCTGCATTCTTTCCGTCAATCTGTAATGCTGAATAAATTTGCTTATTAGCATCGAGATAAACTTTGTCTTCGTTATTAATAGACTTAACCTGTAGCATTATTTTGTTGCTATAAAGTGCACAGCTAAACTGTCCATTAATAGAACGGGTGGCGTTATTAACATCTGAGGCTTTTAATTCACCATAAGCAATTTCAACGGGAACAATAAGTTCACAACTTTGGTTTGCAGGCGGTAATTTATTACAGGTTGAATTAGGAAATTTTTGAGCTGTACCATAACCTGATGATATCTGGTTGGTATAAAACAAGCCGACACACTGTGCATTCGCAGTAATAATCGGGAATGTGACCCGTTTAGGAATTCCAAGCTGGCTTTTATAAGCCCGCATAACATCGGCAGTTGTCCGGTATTTATGAGCATCAGTCAAACATACTTTCGCATCAATACAGGAACCATACATGCCCGGCTGTTTACCGTTGTTATATTGGACATCCGGGCCAACATAGCATTGTGGCTTGTTATAACAAGGATTCTCAATTCCCTCTTCTTCAGTCCATTCAATCAGTTCCATCGTCGTAATGGTTTGTTTACCCGATGTAGTGGTATTCACGGGCATAACATAAGCTCCAGCATAAGCATATGAAGCAGTTAAGAAAAATAATGATGCAGAAAACTTCATTAATGATTTTTTAATATGGCGCATAATTTATTTCCCTAAATAGCCCCAAACTTGGCCCGAATATCATGGAAATCACCCAGAAGACTGGCGTAGCTATTCATAACTAAGCTCAAAAGTTGCCATCGCATTGAACTCTCCTACACCAATTTTGTTTTGCAAAAGTGCGTTAGGATCGGCTTTGACATAGGCCTGAAACGGAATAACATGGCTGCTGTTCGTGCCAGCAAGTGAGAACTGAGCCGTTTTATTAAAAGGAAGTGGTGTACCATCCAGTTTTTCCATACCAATAGCCGCACCAGAAGCATTGCTGCCGTGACTGAACGCTAATAATCCCGGCTGCTCT
Source organism: Xenorhabdus bharatensis (assembly GCF_037996705.1). Taxonomy (NCBI): domain Bacteria; kingdom Pseudomonadati; phylum Pseudomonadota; class Gammaproteobacteria; order Enterobacterales; family Morganellaceae; genus Xenorhabdus; species Xenorhabdus bharatensis. The sequence goes on from NZ_JBBMXG010000014.1 coordinate 78,533, forward strand.
TTGCTTTCTTGCCCGACAAACTTGATATTCACTTTCTGCGCGACTTTAGGATCACACTCTTCCAGATGCAGGCGGAATGGCTGGCTTGGTATGCGCTGATGTAAATAAAGATCCCGGCTGGTAATACTGCCAAAATCCACTTCCATCGCTTTATCTTCCGGTTTAATCACACAGGAAGGCGCCAGTACAGTCATCGTAATTCTGACATTTTGACGCAGGTTATCTTGCGCATAAGCATTTTGCTGAATGCTCATTCCCAGTAGGAATAAGCCCGGCAGTGCTAATAATTTCCGCGCAAAATCAGAGAACTTTATACTTAACGAATTCATTATTATTCATCCTAAAATTCATTATGATTGGGTGAAGTCTGTTTGTGATTCACCAAATCTAATCAGCCCTCTTCATCGAGAATCTTTGTCACCGTACAGTTATTGCCACTACAACTAAAAGCTAACTGCGGGTGCCCGCCATAGTCATTGACATAAGTCAAAACGGGGTTACTACCAAAAGCGCTGGCTGTTCCGCCCAGTGTTTCACTGCTTTTAGGTGCCAGCATGAATGGCTTAAAACCCTCGACCGGCTTGCCTTTAACTTGACTCTGGCCTTCTGCAATTGTGACGTAATACGGCGTTGGGTTATTCAGCACATATTGGTTTCCCTGACGGGTTAACGTCAGTTTTTCCTGCCACGGGTTGTCCAGATCCACACGGCGTGCGATAACCGCTTCCGGACGGTAGAACAACTTGATTTTCGTCTGTATCGCGAGTTGCAGAACATTTGATTTTTCACTGCGTGGTGGAATTTCACGCACGTTGAAATAGAACAGGCTTTCTCTATCCAGAGGTAATTGCGCTATCGCGGGTAGTGTCTGAATCTTAATCTGACTCTTCATCCCGGCTTCAATACGCTGAACAGGCGGAACAACAACGAGTGGGCTGTTGATTTTATTTCCCTGCTCGTCTTCAATCCATGCCTGTGCTAAATACGGTAAATCAGGGTGTTGATTTTCAATATTCAAGCTGACAGATTTTTCATTCCCGTTAAAAATAGCCCGGGTACGATCTAATGCTATCGCCGCCGTTGCCTGATGCACTGACATTAAACTTGTTACCGTTACGGCAGCTATCATTAGAATTTTTTTCAGTTTCATAGTGTCATTAGCTCATGCTTTAAAAACGTATATTTATTACTGCGATCAATTAATATCGGCACTGCCGCATTAAAAATTAATGCAATACTTCACTAAAAACCTATTCCTTGGTTTTTCTTATTACTTTTTACTTATCATTTACATTTAAAAACTGGCAAGGCAGTAAAAATGCGGTTGAATACTCTGAAGAGATATCATCTGGTACAGTCACCTCACATTGAGCACGTCCATCCCAATGAATCTGCAATTTTTCACCTTTTGTCATTCCACTCAGGTAGGCATATCCATCATCACTCACCATGCCGATTTCCCGTTGCTTGGCATTCGTAACAGATGCACCAAAAGGCGGGAACGAACCATCAGGCAAACGGATCACTGTCATGGCTTTAATCCCGGACATCACCTGAAATTTACGGTATCCAATGGCACCTTCAGTTAAGGTCGCCAACTGAACCGAACGCATTGCTTCCACGTCATCCGGCAATTTATCCAAGTCAATATTTGCGGTATTGCGGTGATAGCTGTTCACATCAGCCAGTACTGCTTTGCCAAAGTAATTGGAGTGAACTGAAGAGCCGTAGGTCTGGACAGGCACATTCCGTACACCTTCGGTATCGACCATCAGACGGGTTGCACCCGCTATATTCGTACGGTGTAAAGCGACGCCTTTGCTCGTTGCAGTGATCCCACCCTGTAAACCCAGAGTTGCACTAGTATTACTGTCGGATTGGTGGCTGGCGCTGGCGGTCACTAATGCCTCATCACCATAATGGGTGTAATAACCGTCTACTGTTGCTCTTCCACGTGTATTCACACCTGTTGAAATACGATAGTTATTACGATCATCAATTCGATTGAAATAGCCGACGGTATGACCATTACCCTGACGATTGACTAATCCGTTATAGCTGACAGTTCCTGTTTCTCCCCAAGGAATGGAAAGGCTCAGATACAAGCCGTCATCTTTCTTATTGTCGAAATTGTTACGATAAGCGGATAAATTGACGTAGATACCTTTATAACGCGCTATATCCAGATGTTTAGATAAAGAGAGGTCATAGCGGTTATTCGTTGGCCTATTCCAGTAAGTTTGGTGGCTATAGCTGAACGTAGTGCTGAACCCTAATTCATTAAATTGTTTATTTAAATTAACGGTATAAAGTTCTTTTCCACTATCAGAGGATACATTTCGGGAACGGTAACGACGGTCAATATATTGCCCCATGCTCATGAAATCGCGTTCAGAGAAGCGATATCCGGCAAATGTCAGCTGACTGTTGTATTCTTCAAAACGTTTCGAGTAACTGAGACGATAAGATCCCCCCGTCAACGTTTTGTCCTCACCCGGCAATTTTGCTCTTGAACCTGTTACATCAAACGCCAATGCCCCAAACATCAGCAAATCACGTCCTATCCCCAGCGATAAGGCGTCATAGTCACCCGCAGCCAAAAGCCCGCCATATAATGACCAGCCGTTATTGATCCCCCAGGAGAATTCGCCCAGACCAAAAGCCGGCCCTTCACGACGATGCTTTTCATTCGTGGATTGTCCGCCAATAAATTTATACTGCACACGTCCGGGGCGCGTTAGGAAAGGAACGGTTGCCGTATTAACCTGAAATTGCTGAACACTACCATCCTGCTCTTCAATTCTGACATCCAATGTCCCTGCGACGGCATCACTGAGATCCTGAATACGGAATGGGCCTGCGGAAACCTGAGTTTCATACAACACTCTTCCCATCTGGCTGATAGTGACTTTGGCATTGGTTTTCGCAACCCCTGTCACCTCAGCGGCATAGCCCCGTAAATTGGGTGGCAACATATTTTCATCTGTTACCAGACTAATGCCGGTGTAACGGAAGCTATCGAAAATATTGGAATTAAGGTAACTCTCTCCCAGTGTCAGCTTAGCTTCCATCGTGGGAAGTGCGCGATACGCGTAGTAGCGGGTCCAATCCCAACTGCGTTTTCTGGAACTGGAGCGATTTGTCTCATCCGAACTGTTCTTGCCGGTATTATCGTGATCGTATCTGCTCTGCCAGTTTGCACGGAAGCGCCACGCGCCGGCATTCATACCTGCCGTGCCATTTGCGCTGATTTGCTGGCGAGCATTACCATGATCGGGTTTAGTTGCCTGCGCATAAAGGTTGTAATCAAATAACAATCCGGGTACACCTTCATCCCAGCGGGAAGGAGGATCCCAATTCGGTGATTCATATTCCAGATAGATTTTAGGAACAACTAAATACAGGGTATAGGTGGCTAAATCCCCTTTAGCTAACGTCCCCGGCAGGCTATTCAGATCAAGGCATTTTTCATTATTCTGCCAGACTAATTTATCAGCCCATTTTGATTGCAGGCCGATTCTTTTCACTAATTCTGGTGAGATACAGGCTTCACTGCCTTTCGGATCATTATCCGGCACGAGAAAGTCAATAGGATACATATCCTGCAATTCAGACTGATTCACCCGAACTGCCATCATATAGTTCCCCGGCATGATATAGCCTGCACGGGAAAACTTCTCCAAATCAATATTGGAGCGCTCATTAATATCCAGCGCGTCAGTATTGAATTCAATGGGCTTAGAATAGGCAAACTGGATACCGGATAGAGAAAATAGTATCAGAGCAGAAAGTAGCTTAATTCCGGGCATCGGAGGTTTTGTATTTATTTTATTAGCTATTCTTTGTTTATTAAGCACGTGGTTTTTATTAAAGATTCTTTTTCTATTACTGCGTGTTTCTTTATTAACAGACGAAAAATCATGATTCATAGAAGCTATAAACCAAGCCATAACATCCTCTAAGCAATGAATCGTTAATAATTCAATTTGAATTTAATTACTGCCTGATAGTGCCAAATCCGTATGTATGGCAGAATGTGTGATTTTCCGAATATAGGTAACTGAGAAAACATCGACTTCAATTAAGTTTAAAGAAGCTTTTCAGTTCTCAGCCACTTAAATCGCTTTCTTATCAGTTTTAAGCACCGTTATTAAACACAGCGCATGTTTGAAATAAGCTTAATAGTGATGTCAGGAAGCCCAAATAAAAATCAAAATAACATGAGCTCCCTGACATTAAGCAACTAAAAACTAGCCTTTAGTTTTCACTATTACAGGTAGTTCAAAGTAAAGTATGCGAATGCATAGAAGTCACCTGTTGTTACAGTCTGACCAGGGATTGTTTTCAGGTTCGCATCAAAGCGCAGGCGGTTATCAACTGCATCTACACCCGTTGTAGGCATGCCGAAACGAACCAGTCTTCCGTTCTCACCATCATTTAAGTCGCCAATCTGGATGCCTACACCTTTAGCTTTACCTTTAATAGCTAAAAGATCGCCGTTAGCATCAACCGTATCACCTGTGAACGTGGTGGTAATTTTCTTTCCTGTGATATCAGAACATTTGTCTAAAATAATATCAAAAGGTATACGTTCGGATTGACCATCTGGATTAGACTTAAACTTAGAAGTCCGAACTTCGCCAAAATTAACATCAATATGGGAATTTTTAATTGAACAAGTCGGATTAATAATAGAACCTTTGAAATGAACAAAACCACGATCATTCATGTTATCGTCACTTCCACCTGCATTTGCAGCGCCTGCAGTTAAAGCGACACCAAGACCTAAAACCATTGCCAATTTATTCAGTTTCATAATCGAATTTATACCTTTTAATTAAAAAGTAGGGATTTATATTCAAGGAATATCCCAAGCCCAGAAATTAATTTCTGGCTCTTAGGATAATTGCTATTTAGTTTTTTGACAGACAGCTTAACTGTTCAACTAAATGAAATCGATATTATGATTCTATACAAAGCACCCTAAGTCAAATTTCAGCGGATAAAACTGGCAATGATCCCTAACTGCGTACCGGATATGAGTTTTTGCCAAAAACCACGCATAGACAGCAATATATTTTACTGCTAAACATGTAAATTCAGATTATTTTCCTGAATTGCGCCTCACAAAGACGAACAGTTTAGAATCTTAGTTTGCGCATCTTTATTGAGCGATTTTATCTTTTTTAAAATAAAAAAATACTCAATTAAACTAAAATAATAATAAAAATTAGTTTTTAATATCAAAAGAAAAGGGAAAGACAAAATATAAACAAAATATTCATCTAAATTAAAAAATTAACACGCTAATTATAATATAAAATTATTACTTTAGTTGAATGGGTGTTTTTTCGTTAAAAATATTCATTTATTATTTTCATAATAAAATCAACGATTGGTAAAATGAAAAAAACAAACAAATAAATGAGATTGATTCTTAATAAAACCATCTGAAAAACATATTATATTGGCTAATAAAAAAGCCCTACTCATTATAGAGAAGGGCTTTTATTTTAATAAAGTAATTAAATTACATTATTTTTAATTGTCACCTAACAAAATAGATTCAAGTGCAATTTCAATCATGTCATTGAAAGTAGTTTGACGCTCTTCAGCAGTCGTCTGTTCACCTGTACGAATATGGTCAGAAACAGTACAAATTGCCAGTGCTTTTGCACCAAATTCAGCCGCAACACCGTAAATGCCAGCCGCTTCCATTTCAACGCCCAGAATGCCGTATTTTTCCATAACATCGAACATTTGTGGGTCTGGAGTATAGAACAGATCCGCAGAGAAAATGTTACCAACGCGCGCATTGATATTTTTCGCTTTAGCTGCATCAACCGCATTACGGATCAAATCAAAGTCAGCGATTGCTGCAAAATCATGATCTTTAAAACGCAGACGGTTGACTTTAGAGTCGGTACAAGCCCCCATACCAATCACTACGTCACGAATTTTAACATCTTCGCTTACGGCACCACAGGAGCCAATACGGATAATCTTTTTGACACCAAATTCGGTGATCAATTCTTTGGCATAAATAGAGCAGGATGGAATGCCCATACCGTGCCCCATGACTGAAATGCGACGGCCTTTATAAGTACCAGTGAAGCCGAGCATACCGCGCACATCGTTAACCTGACGCACATCTTCCAGAAAAGTTTCTGCAATGTATTTTGCACGCAGTGGATCGCCTGGCATTAAAACAACATCAGCAAAATCGCCCATCTCAGCATTAATATGTGGGGTGGCCATAAATCTATTCCTTGTTTTTATTATACCCGCCGTCTTTCGGGTTGCTTCTTTGTTGGCTCTGATCGCTTCTCCCAGTCACATAGCTACCTATGCGCCGGAGGTCACTCACTTGCCACCGCGATGCAGCGCAAAATCCATAGGGTATGGGTATTAAAAAAATATTAGCGATCGGGGAAGCTGATAGCTCCCCCGGAAAATCAGAACATCACTTTACCGTAATCCATTGGTGTCAGGCCGAAATAATTCGCCACTGTCTGACCAATGTCAGCAAAGGTTTCACGATGCCCTAATGAGCCCGGTTTTACCTTTGGCCCATAAACCAGTACAGGTATATGCTCACGGGTATGATCCGTACCCGGCCAGGTTGGATCACAACCGTGGTCAGCCGTCAGGATCAGAACGTCATCTTCTTTCACCATCTTCAGCATTTCCGGCAAACGGCGATCAAACAGTTCCAGCGCAGCAGCATAACCGGCTACATCACGGCGATGGCCGTAAGATGAGTCAAAATCAACAAAATTGGTGAACACAATCGTATTGTCACCGGCCTGCTCCATTTCTACCAATGAAGCATCAAACAGTGCATCAATTCCCGTCGCTTTCACTTTTTTAGTGATACCGACATTCGCGTAGATATCAGCAATTTTACCAATGGAAACCACTTCACCCTGTTTCTCATCAACCAATTTTTTCAGTACAGTCGGGGCTGGTGGTTCAACCGCCAAATCATGACGGTTGCCGGTACGCTGGAAGTTACCCGCTTTATCGCCGACAAACGGACGGGCAATGACACGGCCGATGTTATAACCGCCATCAGTAAGCTCTTCACGGGCGATTTCACATAATTCATACAGTTTATCCAGACCGAATGTTTCTTCATGACAAGCAATCTGGAAAACGGAATCCGCTGAGGTATAGAAAATCGGTTTACCCGTTTTCATGTGCTCTTCTCCCAGATTGTCCAGAATAACGGTACCAGAAGAGTGGCAGTTACCCAGATAGCCCGGCAGGTTGGCACGTTCAACCAGTTTATCCAATAATTCCTGTGGGAAGCTGTTTTCTAACTCGTTAAAATAACCCCAGTCGAATAAAACCGGAACACCGGCAATTTCCCAATGACCTGATGGTGTGTCTTTACCAGAAGAAAGTTCACTCGCATAACCATAGGCGCCGATAATATCGGCATCTTTATCCAAACCAACCGGGAAGGTTCCACTCGACTCTTCTGTTGCTTTTCCCAGTCCCAAACGGCTCAGATTCGGTAACTTCAACAATCCCTGACGACCGATATCAGCTTCACCACGAGCGCACTGTTCTGCAATATGCCCTAAAGTGTTAGACCCTTTGTCACCAAATTTTTCTGCATCTGCACTCGCTCCGATGCCAAAGGAATCCAAGACCATGATGAATGTACGTTTCATAATTTTCTCCTGTGTCAATTCACGCTATCAATACGGGAACTGCCAGCTGTTAAAATCTATTCAATACTTCTGTTGAATTATCCACCAATACGACGATAAACCATCTGGGTGGCGACTTTCATTCCGGCATTCAGTTCTGCTGCCGAAGTATGTGCCTGTTGAAAAACAAGCGATGCACGTACAGCCTCTGCCGCCATATGCCAGTCATCTTCATTATTGGCATGAATCACCATCAGAGGAGTATCTGTGTTTACTTCTGAGCCAAGTGCAATGATATCACTCAACCCCACACTGTAATTAATCGGATCAGTCGCTTTACGGCGACCACCACCTAATGCAACGACGGCCATTCCCAATGCACGAGTATCCACTTCTGTTACAATGCTTTGTTTTTTAACTATATTATCTCCAGCAAATACGGGGCTGCTGAAAGAAGCTATCGGTAAATAACGATCATAGTTTTCAATAAAATCAACAGGCCCTTTCTGAGCTGCTACCATACGCCCGAAGATTTCCGCAGCCTTACCATTATCGAGTACTGCTTGTAATTGGCGATATGCAGCATCACGATCTTCTGCCAGTTTACCTGATACCAACATTTCAGCAGATAATGCCATAGTCACTTCAAATAACCGGGGATTGCGGTATTCTCCCGTCAGAAACTGCACCGCTTCACGCACTTCCAGCGCATTACCGGCACTGGATGCTAGAACCTGATTCATATCGGTCAACAGTGCCGTTGTCTTACACCCCGCGCCATTAGCCACCGCAACAATCGATTCCGCCAACTGTTCTGACTGCTCATAAGTCGGCATAAATGCGCCAGAACCGACTTTCACATCCATAACTAAAGCATCTAATCCTTCAGCCAGTTTCTTGCCCAGAATAGAAGCGGTAATCAGCGGAATAGAATCAACGGTTGCAGTAATATCACGTGTTGCATAAAAACGTTTATCCGCTGGTGCCAGTGAATGAGTCTGACCGATAATGGCAACGCCAACATCCCGGATAATGTCACGGAATCGGTGATTATCGGGGAAAATATCAAACCCGGGGATGGATTCTAATTTATCCAGCGTCCCTCCGGTATGACCTAATCCACGCCCTGAAATCATCGGAACATAACCACCACATGCTGCAACCATCGGCCCCAACATCAGAGATGTTACATCACCAACACCACCCGTCGAGTGTTTATCCACAACCGGGCCGGGCAAATTCAGCTTTCTCCAGTCAAGGACTGTACCAGAATCACGTACCGCCAATGTTAAGGCAATACGCTCTTCTATCGTCATATCCCGGAAATAAATAGCCATCGCCAGAGCAGCAATTTGCCCTTCTGATACCGTATTATCACGCACAGCGTTAATAAAGAAGCGGATTTCTTCTTCGCTCAGTGAAAAACCATCTCGTTTTTTGCGGATAATTTCCTGCGCCAAAAACAAAGCTACCTCCCATTATCATTGCCTGAGAAGAACAGCAGTCATGAATCAGCTATATCTTAACGAACATTCAAGGCATCGTTATTGATCTTAAACGACTGTTTTCATCACTACTGCATTCAATAACTTCTGTTACTAATAACTGCTGCTTTGTTTTTGACCCTGATGACCTAGCGCCGTCAATAAGCTACCCAGCAGACTGGAAGCACCAAAACGGAAGTGGCGGGAATCTGCCCATTTGTCACCCATGATCCGGCCTGCCAGTGCCAGATACTGTGCAGCTTCTTCTGCTGTGCGGACACCGCCCGCCGGTTTAAATCCGACAGTCTCTCCCACGTTCATATCACGAATAGCACTCAGCATGATCTCGGCACTTTCCAGTGTCGCATTAACCGGCACTTTTCCGGTTGATGTCTTAATAAAATCAGCGCCCGCTTTAATTGAGATTTCAGAGGCTTTACGGATCAGCGCAGCGTCTTTCAGCTCTCCGGTTTCAATAATGACTTTCAGCCAGACACCTGATTCAGCACAGGCATCTTTACAGGCTTTAACCAAATCAAAACCAATTTGTTCGTTACCCGCCATCAATGCGCGATAAGGGAAAACTACATCAACTTCATCTGCACCATAAGCAATCGCTGCACGGGTCTCCGCCAGTGCGATATCAATATCAGCATTGCCATGAGGGAAGTTCGTAACAGTAGCAATACGGATATCCGGAGTTCCCTGTTCACGTAGTACCTTACGGGCGAGGGGAATAAAACGCGGATAAATACAGATGGCCGCAGTATGCCCTGCCGGACTGTTTGCCTGATGGCAAAGTGCTGTCACTTTCTCATCAGTATCATCATCATTGAGTGTAGTTAAATCCATCAAGCTCAACGCACGTTGAGCAGCTGCGGTTAAATCGGTCATAAAACTCTCCAACGGTATTTTTATTGAATCAATTCACATATTCTTCCGAACATTTATACATTTCGTCTTTCAAGTTGCCTCTTTGCTGGCTGCGCTCGCTCACTCCGGTCACCGTTTTTATAAACATACGGTTATCTATGCTCCCGGGAACTCACTCTCTTTCCGCCACGACGTATCTTGAAATCCATTGTGCATAATCCCTAACTGTTCCGAATTATTAATGTATTCATATGTTGGTGAGCGGACTTGGTTCCTTGAAGATGTTGCAATGCCCTATATCACCGCAACAACAGAGTTCCTTCTCTCCGCACAATGTTTTCTCCAACTTTATTACTCTTGTAGTCAGAGATTTTTCGATCAAGTCATTGTATTTTATTATTTGAACCTATAAATGGCCAAATATTTATGTCTTTTATCACATTAAAAGAATCTAAATTGCAATAACACACATTTTATTGTGAGAAAAATCACATTAAATAGGTTTAGTCGCGTAAAAAAACAACCTGAACAACAATAGATTTAAAGTTGATATCAATGCATTTACCTTCGATTTTTACGATAACCCATTTTTGCTTACCAGATAGAATTTTTCCCCCATGACAAAAATGTATCTTCTCCCACAGATTGTCCGGCAACATACTGACCAAAATAACGAGTATTCCAGAATAATTTATTCGCATAGAACATGCTGTTTATACTCAAGCAAATTTAATATTGCTCCCACAGGTAACAATCACATTCATCGGATAATAACAGCAGCAGCACTAAACAAAACTCAGGTTAACCACATTTCTACAGGAATTTCAATATTGGTAACTTATTGTTAAAAAATAACATAGTGATAACACATTGATTTTGCTAAATTGATGTACATATTAGTAGATAAGTGATGCAAAAGAGTATTTTTTATTTTTATCAAGAAAATCATTCTCTATTCACTTTAAATTTATTTATATAAGTTTACTTGCAGGATTTAAAAAGACATTTCTCAGTTAACAATGTAGAAGCACATGTAGTTATTGAGTTTTTATTTAGTATTGTTTTAGCTATTTCTCTTTTAGTTATCGTATTTTATGACACTTTCCATTCATTTTTTTAAAAAAACTTGGCGCATTTAATATTTGGAATACTAAATAGGATATTAATAAAAATGCTAAATGTTAAGGATAATGGTGAAAACACCATCACATTATTACCTCAAGAAAGAAATGCCATTTATTCATCATTACAAAAAATCCCTGATGAATATAACCAGGAAAACACCCCCTTAGAACTTGAAAAACTCGCATGTAATATTATCTCTAATCATCTCAATAATGATAACTTAATAAAATTATTGCAGTTTGAGAAAGATAATAATATTCCATTTCTACATATCAAAAATTTTCTACCTTTAACTGATTATCCTCCAACCCCTAACAACGATCTTAGTCCAACAACACAAGGTTGGAAAATTCCCGCCGCTGCATTATTAGGGCTACTTCACCTGACAGGTCACACAGCTCGATCATTTTTAGATGAAATGGGAGGTCGGTTGTGTCATATGGTCATGCCATCAATTAATGATGAAAAAAGTTATCTCCGTTCAACTAAAAAACTTAATTTTCATACCGAAGTAGTGAATGGTTATTTTCAAGAAGAAAACCCTGTTGTTGGCTCACCGCTTTCCCCCGAATCATTTGGACTAATTGGTTTAAGAAACCCAGATAATATACCAACCACATTATTACCTCTTTGTGAGGTAATGAAAAATCTCAAACAGAAAGAAATTGATGAGCTAATGAAGAAAAACTTCACTGCCAGAAGCCAATCTTCCTTCGATAAAAATATTGAGGTAAAAAACATTTCTATATTATCTCCCTGCCAGAATGGAGAAATAGGTATCAGGTATAGTAATAGCAAAATAAAAGGAAATAATAAATACGCACAACAAGCTTATGAAGCCATGACTGATGTAATAAAAAACTCGGAATCTATTCAATATGTATCCTTAGCGCCAGGGGATGTACTTATTGTTAATAATAGAATTTGTTTACATGGCCGTAGCTCTATCACTGACACCGCAAAATTCAACGGAGAAGATCGCTGGCTTATTCGCATTTATGGATACAAAAAACATAGTACTGATTTTATGAAAATACGTCAGGGTAGCAATCATATAATGGAAGTGGACATATAAAAATCATTATAAAAAACACCTATTAATGAAAAGACCACTAAACATAATTTAACCAGATGATACCGGATATTTAATTCCTTAAATCAAAGGATAATAAAAAAATGAAAGATAAAATAATCATTGATTGTATTTTTAAAGCTAAAAGATCAAAAACACAATACGAAAATATGTTTCGTACTTTAGATAAAGCTGATTTACTTTCCGGTGATTCATCCGTTGTAACAGAATATGAAACATCGTTAAAAGAATTTTTTAATGTTAAATATGCGATTGCAGTATCATCGGGAACTGCTGCTTTGCATGCCAGTATTACTCAGGTCATAAACCCAGGAGATGAAGTTCTGGTGCCTGCGATTTGCGTACCAATGACAATATCTGCTGTTTTACAAGCGGGTGGTATACCGGTCTTTTATGATTGCTCTAGAAACTCGTTTTATCCTGAACTTGCTTCTCTGGAAAAACAGACTAGTTCATCTACACGTGCGCTTATCACCGTTGCTATGTGGGGTTATAGTGCCATAAATAAAGAAATAAAAGACTATGCCAAAAAGCATAAAATAACAATTATTGAAGATGCAGCACAAGCAGCAGGAACTCATGGAAAACAAGGTTATGAAGGAACGATTGGTGATATAGGTTGCTTTAGTACACATGAATTTAAACTTATCAGTACTGGGGAAGGTGGATTTGTCCTTACTAATTCGGATCAGTTTGCAAAAAATATACAAGAATTCACGCATATAGGCTTTTGTGCAGAAGCCAAAAGTTTTGGTCATAATAATGGTTTAAATTATAAATTATCATCATTTCAGGCAGCTGTAGGTATTGATCAATTATCAATTATTGAGAGTAAGATTCAGGAACGTAACAAAAAGGCAGAACAATGGAGAGAAAATCTAAGTTCTGGTTCTGAGTTAACTTTCATGAATTCGCATTATGATATATCTCATAATGGCTATGGATTATGCACATTTTTACATTCGCATACTAATCTCACGGGAATTGAGTTAGCCAGACAACTTAATGCTGTAGGTATAAACACAGATACTTATCGATATAAAAATACGATTGTGTGCAATTATCCATTTTTAAAAGAGTTCTATCTGACACCCCGGTATTCGGGCAGAAATGAGATAGATTTTCCTAATGCGACAAATTTAGTAAAACAGATGCTGGTTTTACCCTGCCATGACGAAGTTACCGATAGTGCTATCGATATAGCATCAGAGCAAATCCTATCGTTATTAAGGAAGAATTCATCCACATAAAGAAAGAGGAAATAAGAGGAATATTAAGATGGTAAAGGGTTATCAACTAAACGATATTTGATTAAGACAAAGTGCTGGAGCCAGCACTTTGTCAATAATCTGAGTAAGGTAAACATTCTTCACCTTACTCAATCTAATACACTATTCAATGATTACAATGCGAGGAAAAATCCAGCAATTGTGGCACTCATCAGGTTAGAGAGTGAACCAGCCAATACAGCTTTCAGACCGAAGCGGGCAATATCACCACGACGGTTTGGTGCCATACCACCTAAGCCCCCAAGCAACACAGCGACAGAAGACAAATTCGCAAATCCACACAAAGCAAAAGAGATAATGGCTTTAGTATGATCAGAAAGAACCTGCAGACCGGCTGCTTTCACGACATCATCCGGTTTCAGATAGTCGCCAAAGTGCATGAATGCAACGAATTCATTAACTATTATTTTTTGCCCGATGAAAGAACCGGCCACGGTTGCTTCATGCCACGGCACACCAATAAGGTAAGCGATTGGCGCAAATACCCAGCCCAGAATCAATTCCATAGACAATTGTGGATAGCTGAACCAACCACCGATACCGCCTAACATACCATTCAACAAAGCAATCAATGCAGTAAATGCCAACAGCATTGCACCCACATTCAGAGCCAACTGCATACCGGATGCCGCACCAGATGCTGCCGCATCAATAATATTGGCCGGACGATCCTCTGCTGATACTAGTGACATCGCATCAACATTATCGTGAGTGGTTTCAGTTTCCGGCACCATCAGTTTTGCAAATAACAGGCCACCCGGCGCTGCCATAAATGACGCTGCTATCAGATATTCCAGTGGAACACCCATTGATGCGTAACCCGCCAATACAGAGCCGGCTACCGATGCCAGACCACCACACATCACCGCAAACAGCTCGGATTGTGTCATGGTTGAAATATAAGGGCGCACAACCAGAGGTGCTTCAGTTTGCCCAACGAAAATATTTGCTGTTGCTGACAGGGATTCTGTACGTGATGTTCCCAATACTTTTTGCAAGCCACCACCTAATATTTTGATGATAAGCTGCATAAGGCCAATGTAATACAAAACGGCAATCAGAGAAGAGAAAAAGACAATAACTGGCAGGACGCGCAGGGCAAAAACAAAACCACCGCCGCCGAACAGCTCAAACATTTTGTTAGATACCAGCCCGCCAAAGATAAAATCAATTCCCTGCTGACCGTATCCGATGACGTTGGAAACACCTTTTGACATTCCAATCAGAATGTCTTTACCTGCTGGTACATAAAGCACAAATGCACCAATAAGCACCTGAATCAAGAAGGCACCAAGGACAGTGCGGATTTTAATAGCTTTGTAATTACTCGAGAAAAGTACTGCGATAAAAATCAGCACTACCATCCCTATCAGGCTCATAATGAGTTGCATTGGAAGAATCCCTGTTCACTGAATGAATGAAAAATATGTCAGTTATATTGTGAGTTCCTACTGACACTGTGTGTGGAGGCGATTATACCCAGTAGTAAAAAAGAACAAGCAACTGACATCACAAATTAATGCAGCAAAAAGTAATATAAAAACGGGAAATGAGACTTACATCACATATAACCATTCTATTTATCAGGGTTTAGATAATTTTGCGGTAAAAAAGGAAGAAATGAGAAGATAATGCCAGTTAAATATTATTAATGTTTATTTCAACCAGAATAGCCTCTTTCGTTCAACCAAAAGTAGACTATTTTCACTGAACTAAATTAGCTGATCGCAAATAATTCCATGCTATTTTGATAAATTTGGCGGGAAATTTCATCCGGAGATTCAGGACGTAATTCACACAATGCAGAAAAAACCTGCGCGATTCTTTCGGGTCGGTTTGGCTGCCCCTGAAAACCGGCTAGTGGCATATCAGGTGCATCCGTTTCCAATACTAAAGAGGAAAGAGGCAGACGAGCTATGGTATCACGCGTTTTTTTCGCTCTTTCGTACGTTATCGTTCCCCCGACACCAATATAAAAACCCAGACGTACAAAGGCCTGCGCCTGAGATAAGCTACCCGCAAAGCCATGAATAACGCCGGTACGGGGTACATGATGTTTTCGTAACATTGCCGCCAGTTGATCGTGACTTTTGCGGGAATGAAGCAGCACAGGTAATTCATATTTTTTGGCCAGCTTGAGCTGAGCTGCCAGAACGCTTTTTTGCCGCTCAAACTGTGGTTCTGCCATATACAGATCAAGACCAATTTCACCAACCGCTACACAGTGAGGAAGTTTCTCTTTGAGTTTCTGCTCCAGACATTCCAGATCGGTATCATGATGTTCATTAATATATAAAGGATGTAATCCGAACGCGACATAAATTGCCTGATACTTAGCCGCTAAATCAGCTACTCTCTGGAAATACACCTGACTGACAGTCGGCACAATAATTTTTTCAACGCCCACTTGTCTGGCTCGTTCTAAACTTGCGGTTTCGTCACCCGAAAAAGGAGAGAAATCAAAATGGCAATGTGTGTCAATAAACATCTATTTATCCATATCATACACTTCGTCTTTCAAGTTGCCTCTTTGTTGGCTGCGCTCGCCCACCCCGGTCACCGTTTTTATAAACATACGGTTATCTATGCTCCTGAGGATTCACTCTCTTGCCGTCGCGATGCATCTTGAAATCCATCGTGTATATCTGTCGTCATCATTATTGTTCATCATAATCGTTATTGATCATAGTTGTACCAGTCAGTGGCATCAGTTCGCTATCATTTACGCCGGTTTCCTCTGCCATTCTTACCGAAGTATCTATTGCGGGGGTATGCTCACTACACAGAAAACTATTGCGACGGAAACCATTACGCTTCGTTCCATCATGGTTGAAACTGCTGCGGGAAACACCATAACTTTTACGTTTTTCCACCCCAAATTTACCCCCAACAAAAGTATGTCCGATAGTCGCCAAAAAGTACCGCCCACAACGCCGCCCCAAGTGATAATCGGTGTTCAATGCTTTTGTTTTACTTCCCAGAGCCATCGTTGCCAACGGTGCAGGTGGCCTAATTTCGAAGATTTGTACGTCATCCGGCGGGTTTTCAATAAATCGTTGTGTTCGAAAGTAGCTTGTAGCATGCTGCTTTAACATTCTGAGCATTTTTTGCTGACTGCTGGTTTCCAGCCAGCGCTCCACTCGCTTGAACCACTGTGACGTATAGTAAAGCTGTGAAGGCACAGTCCTGACCACAACAATAGTATCAGCCCCTCGACGGTATGCTTCTTCAACCGGAATCGCATCGCTAATGCCACCATCCTGATAAACAATACCATCAAGTGTCACCCCATTGCGATAAAATCCGGGGATCGCACTGGAAGCCTTGATAATTTCCATCCAGTTACTTTCATTAGGTTGAAAATAACTGGCTTCGAAATTATCAGCACGGCATGTGCACATGTAAAACTCACGACCATCATCAAAATGATTCATCGCAATAGGAATATTTAAGGGAATTTGTTCAGAGATCATATCAATATACCAATCCAGATCGATAAGATGCCCGCCCCGGACAAAGCGCAATGGATTGAAAAAAGTCGGATTGGTTGTGTACTTGTTGATCACCTTGCGAGCATAACCTTTTTGACCACAGATATAAGCAGAAAGGTTCTGAGCACCCGCCGAGGTACCAAGAAATAATTCGAACGGGTTAAAATCCAGCCGGAGAAATTCATCCAACACACCTGCCGTAAAAATGCCCCGCTGCCCTCCACCTTCACAAACAAGTGCAATTTTTCCGGGTTTTATCTGCGATGTATAAGCTAAAGGCTCTATACTACCCAACGTAATTGGAATATGTTTCCCCACATTTCCCCCCTACAAAGTCAATGTCAGTTCCAAGGTGTCATTTGAATTATGATCATCTTTCAGTCATTAGTAATAATGTTATGCAAACAATGCCTCACTCAAGTAATTTCTCATTTGAGCAATGCATCCATAAACCCTGTATTAAATAATGGAGATTAATTCACCAATAGGCAAGTTATTGCCAATAACCTGAATAGATCTTATCCGTTATATTCTTGAAGAGATAATCGCTTAATTCGATTAATTTTTATTTGGGGAATAAGCCGGAAGAGTGACTTATTATCAGTCACTCTCAACAAAAAATAGATTATTTTTTGATAGACAGGGTGCTGTTTACAGCCTGAACGCCTTCCACTTTATGAGAAAGCCTGATAGCTCGCTTTGCCAATTCTTCATGTTTGACAAAACCAGTAAGATAAACTATGCCTTCTTCTGTTTTCACTGAAATATTATTATCGTGACTATTAAGGCCGGTATCCTCCAGAAAACTTTGTTTTATTCGGGCAGTAATAACACTATCTTCAGAATTGTTATCTGTTTTTTTAAGAGAATTCTCGATTTTTTTGCCCGTATGATTTCTTGAATCATTTATTTTCTGGTCTGTATTTTCCTGTGCTTTACCTTCTGACTGATAAGTTGAAGATATGCCTGCTGCCAGTGCATTACCGCCTATTAGTACCGAGCCTAAAACAACAGCCAGGAATGAGTTTGAGAACTTTAAATTTTTCATCCTACTACCTTCCTTTTATCTAAGACAGAATGCCAAAGGATGATATATCAGCAAATTACGCAAATGATATGAGCTTTACAATAACTAACGTATATTTTCTTATACCTAGAAATGATGCTTTTAAATAAAACAGAAAGTATTAATTATGGTAGGAAAGATAAAAAAGGCCAACTGTGTGTTGGCCCATAAAAAATATTAATGTTCCCGTGTCTTACGGAAAACTATCTCAGGATAGCGTTCGCTGGTCAGGTTTAAATTAACCATAGTTGGTGCAATGTAGCTCAGGTTATCACCACCATCAAAGGCCAAATTTTGTTCATTCTTACGTTTGAACTCTTCCAGCTTTCTGACGTCACTACATTCTACCCAGCGGGCGGTAGAAACGTTAACAGGCTCATAGAGCGCTTCTACGTTATATTCGCTCTTCAGGCGGGCAACAACAACATCAAACTGAAGCACACCCACTGCGCCAACAATCAAATCATTATTGGTCAATGGACGGAATACCTGCACAGCCCCCTCTTCCGACAACTGAACCAGACCTTTCAGCAATTGTTTCTGCTTCAGAGGATCACGCAGACGAATGCGACGGAACAGTTCAGGAGCAAAGTTAGGAATACCGGTAAATTTCAGCTCTTCACCCTGAGTGAAAGTATCACCAATCTGGATCGTACCGTGGTTATGCAGACCAATAATATCGCCCGGATACGCATCTTCAACATGAGAGCGATCTCCTGCCATAAAAGTCAGTGCATCTGAGATAACCACATCTTTTTTGATACGAACCTGACGCAGTTTCATGCCTTTTTCATATTTGCCGGAAACAATACGCAAAAATGCCACACGGTCACGGTGTTTCGGGTCCATATTGGCCTGAATTTTGAACACAAATCCGGAGAATTTTTCTTCTTGTGCTGTCACTTCACGTGCATCAGTCTGACGCGGCATTGGCGTCGGAGCCCACTTAACCAGGCCATCCAGCATATGATCGACACCAAAGTTACCTAACGCAGTACCAAAGAATACCGGCGTCAGTTCACCCTGCAAAAAGGCATCCAGATCAAATTCATGTGATGCGCCTTTAACTAACTCCAGCTCTTCACGCAACTGTTCGGCCAGCTCTTCGCCGACAGCAGTATCCAGATCAGGGTTATCCAACCCTTTAATAATGCGGACTTCCTGAATAGTATGCCCCTGACCGGATTGATACAGATAAATTTCATCCTGATAGAGATGGTAAACCCCTTTGAAAGACTTACCACAACCGATAGGCCATGTGATCGGACAGCAAGCGATCTTCAGCTCATTTTCGACTTCATCCATCAGCTCCATCGGGTCACGAATATCACGGTCGAGCTTATTCATGAATGTCAGGATTGGCGTATCACGTAAACGGGTCACTTCCATCAGCTTACGGGTACGATCTTCAACACCTTTTGCCGCATCAATAACCATCAGACAGCAGTCAACCGCGGTCAGAGTACGGTAAGTATCTTCGGAGAAATCTTCGTGCCCCGGCGTATCCAGCAGGTTAACCAGACAATCACCATAAGGAAACTGCATCACTGAGGTAGTAATGGAAATACCACGTTGTTTTTCCATTTCCATCCAGTCTGATTTCGCATGCTGATTGGAGCCCCGGCCTTTTACCGTCCCCGCTTTCTGAATTGCCTGTCCGAATAACAGGACTTTTTCAGTAATCGTCGTTTTACCCGCATCAGGGTGGGAAATTATTGCAAATGTGCGCCGTTTCGCAACTTCTTGCAGAAATGGAGAATTTGACATCTATTGAAATCTTCTATTCTGTACGCGGATCGATACCCTATTGAGGCGCCACCAGAGGCCCTTAATTCATCCAATCCGGTATGTTAATTGGAATTAGCGTTTATTTTCGCTGAACTTGGCGTCATAAACAACTAATGATACGCAAGATGATGAGGCAGAAAATCATCATGACTTCATCAGATTCAATCTACATTCCCTTTCTCCTGAAGCGCAAAAGTTCATATACGGATACGTCACTTATACTCATCCAAACAGCGGTAACGCCATAATAATGGCATCTTCCTTACCTGTCGCGGTCGGGTAATAATTTTTGCGGATGGAAACTTCATTGAAACCCAGATCTTCATATAACCGAATTGCAGATCGGTTGGAACGCCGGACTTCAAGCCATAACGTATTTATCTGCTTTTCAGGTAATGTGTCAATCAGATAATTTAATAGTGTTCTTCCATGCCCTTGTAATTGATATTCTGGATGAATAGCGATATTAAAGAGCGTTGCTTCATCCAGAATATATTGGGTTATTGCAAAACCAATGATCTGGTTATTAAGCGCGATCTTATAATTGAGATAACGTTCTCCCTGATTAGAGTAGAAGGTTTTCTCACTCCACGGAAAGGGATGGCTGGCCTGTTCTATCTGAAAGGCCACGGGAAGATCAGCGGGAGTTAATAGAGAAATATTCTTCATAATGGTAAATTTGTTGCCAAAGAGCACGTTTTGCATCCCCATCAAGGGATAAGTCATTTAATGCCGGGCTTCTCAAAGAAATCCCTTGTATTGATAAGGTAATATCAACCCCCAGCAGCCAGCATGGGCAGCGGATTGATTCTGAAAGCAGTTCAACATCTTTTGTTGTAATGCAATAAACTAATGAGGCATCAATCCCCATGGCTGCGAAGATATCAGCAAGTAATGAATGGCTTAAGTCGATATGATCATGGGTAATGATCAACAGACGGGTTGAGTCAGGGATGAGGACAGATAATTCACCCCGCAGGGCCGCAGGGTTACGCAGAACCCATTGGGTGATACCCAGTCGGGTTAGTGATCTGTCACGCTTCGTCATCGTGTTTTATTCCATCTGCCATAAAAAAATAACAGGTAATATATACCCAGTAAGTTTCAGGCTGTCGCCAGTAAAACGACCACCTGAAAGATGAGCGGTATAGTATCAGAGGGCTTATCTCTGCGCCAACAACATGGCATCCCAGCTTTGCCCAAAGATAATTATGACCGGATAAAGACTTATAAGGAGCTATACATAGATGTCAGTATTAACACCGGCCAGTGAAGTAATCCTGCGCCATCAAGAGCAATTCCACTCCCATCATCTGCTCTTCGCAGGCGATCTTCAGGATACACTGGCAACGGAAATCGAAGCCGCAAGTGTACGGGTACATACTAGTCAATATCACCACTGGCAATCCCTGATCCGTACATTAGGTGATAATGCTCTGTTTGGCCTGACGGCTGACAGTGCATTTGTCAAAGATTGCGATACGCTGATTTATTACTGGCCAAAGAGCAAGCAGGAAGCCCGTTTCCAACTCCGCAGCCTGTTTTCTGTCCTGCCTGTCGGAACAAATATTTTTATTGTCGGCGAAAATCGTAGCGGTGTCCGTAGCGTCGATAAGTTGATGGAAGGTATTGTGACTTTCCGCAAAGTAGATACTGCCCGCCGTTGCAGCCTTTTTTATGGTCAGCTTGAACAGCAGGTTCAGTTTGATCAGAACAACTGGTGGCATAGCTATCAGGTTGGGGATACCATCGTCAATACACTGCCCGGCGTATTCAGTCAGGATGATCTGGATGTCGGCAGCCGTCTTCTGCTTTCCACTTTTGATAAACCGATTTCTGGCAGCTTGCTGGATATTGCCTGTGGCTCTGGTGTACTGGCTGCGGTGTTGGGGAAAAATAATCCCGATTTGTCACTAACACTCAGCGATGTCAATGCAGCCGCTATCACATCCAGTAAAGCAACATTGAAAGCCAATAAACTGGAAGGAAATGTTATCACCAGCAACGTCTATTCTGCTATTGAAGAGAAATTCAACTGGATAGTCTCTAATCCGCCATTCCACGATGGTCTGAAAACCAGCATGACAGCCGCTGATGACATGATACGTATGGCACCAAGTTATCTTAAATCCGGTGGTAAATTCCGCATCGTAGCAAACGCGTTTTTGCCTTATGCAGATTTACTGGATAGCGCTTTCGGCAGTCACGAAGTCCTTGCCCAGACAGGTAAATTCAAAATTTACCAAGCCACCAAGAAGTAACAAGCAAAAAGTAACTAATCAGACCGCTATTGCCCGTCCACCCGGAAGGGCAATAGCCACATGTCGATTTTTACATCAGTCATGCTTTCTTGCGATAAATAATGATTGACGCCAGCCGTAAAATGGCTAGAATGCGCCCCCATGCTATCTGTTTAAAGATGGTATCTGAATTTGCGAGGGTGGCGGAATTGGTAGACGCGCTAGCTTCAGGTGTTAGTGTTCTAACGGACGTGGGGGTTCAAGTCCCCCCCTTCGCACCAAATCAGATAGTCATCATTAAACAAATCAGATAAATAGCAGTACCTGCGAGGGTGGCGGAATTGGTAGACGCGCTAGCTTCAGGTGTTAGTGTCCTAACGGACGTGGGGGTTCAAGTCCCCCCCTTCGCACCACTGTTACTATTTATCTGTTCAATAATCTCTATTCAGCTTAATTCCTTTTAGTACGCCTTTCCTTTTTATTCTTCACGATTTCCTACTGTTTCAACCCCATCGCATCACGTATGGTAAAGAACAAATCTGTCTGATCAGTCAAGCCAACAACATTAGCAGCATGTGGGCCATAAGCCGCAACACGTAACTGCGTACCAGTATGATTCTGTTTGCCTTCTTCTGCGTTGCCATAGTTGACCGTAATGACAGCACCATCTTTGGTGATCAATGAACGAGTCAGGCCGGGGGATTTAACATCATTAGCAATAATCTGGCTGGAGTGGGCATGATCAGCGGTAACGATGACTAACGTATCTTCATGCTGTCTGGCAAATTTCAGCGCAGCCTGAACAGCTTCATCCAATGCCACCGTTTCCCCAATTTGGGCGCAAGGGTTAGCTTCATGATCTTGTTTGTCAATCGAGGCACTTTCTACCTGCAAGAAAAAGCCATTTTTGTTGTTTTTCAGCAAATCAATCGCTTTTTCTGTTAGTTGTACCAATGTCGGCTCATCTGAACTACGCTTTGCATTGACTTGGCACTTCACCGGCGCTTCATTAAGATTACCGTGATAAACCGCTTTTGGCCCTTCCCAGAGCACATCAATATTCCCACTACTAAATATACCTAATAACGGCTTTTTCTGGCTGGCTTCTTTAATATTGTTCAGTGATTTTATATTCGTTACCCATTGATATCCCTGCGTTAATGCTTGCTGTTTCAGTACTTGTCCTTTATTAGCTCCGGCTACTGATTGTTGTTCAAAACTTTTGGCTCCGCCTCCTAAAGTCACATCAGCGCGTGCAGCCAAAAGTTGTTCTGTAATGGAACCTTTACCCCCATTTTCCAACGCATCGCCAGAGCACTTTTTCAGCGTTTCCTCTGGCCCATAGCATTTGCGGTTTGTGATATGCGCATATAATGCGGCAGGGGTTGCGTCCTGAATTTCAGCTGTTGTCACATTTCCTGTGGCTTTTCCATTCTGCTTTGCCAACTCCAGTAATGACTGATGTGGATTGCCGAAAACATCAATGCCCAGCGCACCATTATAGGTTTTCACTCCTGTCGCCCACGCGGTAGCTGAAGCAGCAGAATCCGTGACATAATCTGGTTTCTTCGTCTCTTTATCCAGTGAGTAGTGCGTATATTGCCCCGTGAAAGGAAGCGCGTCGATTCCCTCGAAAAAACCACCAGCACCGCGTGCGTAATTGCGGGCCAGCGTAATTTCAGAATCCCCCATGCCATCACCAATAAACAAAATGACATTTTTCGCTTTTGTATTATTTAAGGCGGCTTTAAGTGCATCAGTTTGATCCTGAGTCAAGCGACGAGCACCGCCAAACTGAGTAAGATCACCCTGGGCAGAACGTTTTTCTGCCATGATCTTATCCGCACTATTGTTAGCTTGCGCAGATAAACATACGCCTGACACGCATATAGCAACAGTCATAGCAAGAAGATTTTTTGTACGATGATGAAATATAGAGCGATGGGACAGGTCATTACAGGACATAGGTGATTCCTTATGATCAGGAGAATTAAAAAACACCGTCTACCCAAATAGTAAGCACCCAATATGGCATTATTGTGAAACCGCAATGACACATTTATGACAAGGCTTATGCCGTATTATGGCGCCATGACTTTGGGATTAACTGCTTTGGAAACACCAACCTGAAACCATTTTTCAATATTGATAAGTGGTTAAGTTGCCCCGTTTTGACCGCAACGAAGCAACTTTACACCGCTTAAGCATCAATATGCTGCAACTATCAATAACGTATCATGACTGATTTCAGTTCTGTGTAATACTCGATGAATGCCTTGCCAAACTCCCGCCCAAGACCTGATGATTTTATTCCCCCGAACGGAAGAGCAGGATCAAGATGCGTATGCATGTTAACCCACAAAACACCGGCCTGAATACGCGGGATCATTCGCATCGCTTTGCTGAGATCGTTCGTCCATAAGCTGGCGGATAAACCGAATGGCGTGGCGTTCATCATGGCAATCAGCTCTTCCTCATCATCGTAACTGAGGAATGTCCCTATCGGCCCGAATGTCTCTTCTTGCATCAGCGTATCATCTGCACTATTGGCTCTGATCACGGTGGGCATTACAAAAAAGCCTTTCCCTTCCAGTGCGCGACCGCCATAGACAATTTCATTCTCTTCCTGACGCGCTTTTTCAAACAGGGAGAGAATTTTGTCATAGTGCTCTTTATTTGCTAAAGGCCCCATTTCCGTCGTTTCATCAAGGGGAGAACCAATTTTCATCGCAGACAGACGTTCAGAAAGTAACTTCAAAACCGCATCCATATGAACAGAAGGAATATAGAAACGTTCTGCTGCTGCGCAGATTTGCCCCTGATTCAGATATCCGGCTTCCAATATTCCATCAACTATCTTCTCGGTAGGAACATCTGACAGGAAAGCTGCTGCGTTTTTGCCGCCCAGCTCCAGCGTTGCACGGAACTGCCCCTGCTCCATGACGGATTTGCCTATCAGTTTACCTGTAGAAACTGAGCCGGTAAAAGTCACCTTGGAACACAGCGGGTGAGTCAAGAGCTTAGTTCCTACCTCCGCTCCCGCACCATTAACGATATTGATCACGCCATCAGGAATTCCGGCTTCTTTTGCCAGTTCCGCCACACGCAGCATTGTTAATGGGGTATATTCACTTGGTTTGAGCACAATCGTACAACCGCAGGCCAAAGCAGCCCCCAGTTTCCAGATGGCAATCATGATCGAGAAATTCCAGGGAATAATCCCGACGACTACGCCGACAGGTTCACGACGAGTAAAGGCGGTATATTCTTCACCGTTGAAGGATGGCAAAGAAACATTCAGTGTTTCACCACTTATTTTGCTCGACCAACCGGCAAAATAGCGCAAGTATTGAGCGGAGGCTCCAACCTCCAGCATGCGTGATAACTGAATGGTTTTCCCTGAGCACAAAGTTTCCAGCTGAGCAAGTTCTTCGCTGTGTTTTTGCAGCAAATCCGCCAGCCGTATCAGACAATTTCCACGTTCCATCGGTGAAGTCTTGGCCCATGAACCATGAAAAGCATCGGATGCAGCCTGCATAGCGGCATTGGCTTCGACTTCACTTCCCTGATTGACGGTCGCGATCCTCTCATCAGACGCGGGGTTAATGACAGAAAAGGTGTTATCTCCCTGACCACGCACAGATTGCCCATTGATGTAATGACCATGAGAACGCCGCAAAAAAGCCGTAACGGACGCCAGCAAAGTGATGTCACTCATGATGTTACCCTCTTGTCAGCCTGAAATCTGAGAATTGATACACGCCATATAATGTTTCACGAAACGTTCGCTGGTAATTTCCCACAAAACTTCCGTACCTTTGGCTGCAAACCATGAATCACCTTTGTGATATTCGACTACAACACCGGTTTTAACATCCGTCAGTTTCACCGAACCTTCATGCACCGTTGCCATTTCATCAAAAGGATAAACCATCTTAAATTTCCCTCTGGTACAGGCAAAAATACCGCAGGTCAGATTATCATTGGGTTCCCCGTGAACCATCGCAACACTTGCTTGTGGATCACCCTCTACGACAACAGAACCAAGATGAGTAACACTGCCAATCGGCATTAATTCAGGAAGTGATTTCTCTAACAATAACGGTTTTATCATGACTTTTACCTTTCAGAATTTATTGTGCAAAAAATAAATTTATGTGCAAAAAACAGTGAAAACCCAAAAATCAGTCAAACTAACGACGCCCTTTCCAATAGCCTGAAAGCTGATGCCAGCTCTTTCCGAGAGAAAGATAGACATGCCTTAGCTGCTCTTTACCGACAACATTCATATGCGGAATAGAACTCAGCAAAGAATAACGATCGGAGCCCTCGCTCATCCCTTCTGCCAGCACTTTACAGATAATATGACTGGGTGTTACCCCAAACCCGGAATAACCCTGAACGTAAAAAACATTATTATGCTGTGGCAGAGAGCCTATTTGCGGGAACAGACTGACGCTACAGCACATCGGGCCTCCCCATGCCAGTTCAATCTTCACGTCTTTCAGGTAAGGATAAACATCCAGCATGCGATTCCGGTTCCATGCTTTTAAATCAGAAGGAATATATTCGAGATACTGCGTTGCACTACCAAACAATAGCCGGTTCTCTTTAGTCACCCGCCAGTAATTGATGATGGGGCTGATATCGCTATAGGCTCCGTGAATGGGGCTGACTCTTTCGATCATTTCATCTGACAGTTCTTCTGTCATTAACTGAAATGCGTAAGTATTGATTGTTTTTTTATAAATTGTCGGTTCAAGGCCATTCAGAAACGCATTACATGCCCACAGCATTTTATTTGCCCGTACAGAACCCATTGCAGTACGGACGGTAACTCTTGGGCCATATTCAACATTCAAAACCTGACTGTTTTCGAAAATTTTGACACCATACTCTGTGGCCGCCTTAGCTTCCCCTAACAACAGATTCAGAGAATGAACATGCCCGCCTCCCATATGTTTCAATGCAGAGGTATACAAATCCGAACCGATGACTTTTTTAACCTCTGAACCGGTATACAGCTCAATTTCTTCATCGGGACAGGCTGACTGAAACTCTTTCAGCCAACCTTGCAGCGTCTTATCCTGCCTGGAGTTATAACCTAAATAGCCGTAACCCGGGCAAAAATCCGCCTTGATATTATATTTGGCAATCCGCTCCCGGATTACTCCTGCGCCCATATTGCTGATTTTAAATATAGTCTCCAGACCTTTCTCACCGACATGGCGTTTAATCCGATCCAAATCATGACCAATACCCGCCATAACCTGCCCGCCATTGCGCCCTGTTCCGCCATATCCAAGCGTTCTTCCTTCCAGAATCGCGATATTGGTAATGCCTTTTTCTGCCAGCTCTAATGCCGTGTTTACACCAGAAAATCCACCACCAATGATAACGACATCAACATCCAGATCTTCTGTCAATGTTGGAAAGCGAAGATCATATTTTTTAGTTGCCGCATAGTATGTTAATGAATCGATCTGATTATTCATATTACACCCCGTGAGCATCAGTCTATACCCTGATATGTGCAGGGATATCTGTTCATTGACTGAATGGTATTTATCCAATTAACGTTTTTTATTCAAGCGATATGATAAAGCGAGATCAAAAAACATTAACAAATTAATAAACACACAAATTTGCCATCTGAAATTTCTTATCATTTATATATGAATCATACGCAATTAAAATGCTCAAACCCTTTGTTGTTTATATGTTAATTAAATCACAATAATTAAAACAATTATTAACAGGTTTTATTTTTTATCATGCCGTTTTGTGATGGTCAGCGGAGGAATTTTTATTGATGGTGAATTATTCTTTGTGGGTATATTTACCTCAGGCGCTATAAAAGGAATGAATATGTTTCCCAAGAAAATTATTCTCGATTGCGACCCCGGTCATGATGATGCCATTGCTATGCTGCTTGCTCATGGCAACCCTGATATCGAACTGTTAGCTGTGACAACTGTTGTGGGCAACCAAACTTTAGATAAAGTTACCCATAATGCGCTTTCCATTGCCCGTATCGCTAATATCCGTAATATTCCTTTTGCTGCCGGTTGCTATCGTCCATTAGTCAGGGAGATCAAAACGGCTCCTGATATTCATGGAGAAACGGGGCTGGATGGCCCGGCTTTACCTGAGCCGGAAATAAAATTAGACCCTCGCCATGCTGTTGATTTAATCATTGATATCATCATGGAACACCCGCCAAAAAGCGTCACATTAGTCCCAACCGCAGGCTTGACGAATATTGCTCTGGCCGCGCGTAAGGCACCACAAATTGTGGAGAGAGTAAAAGAAGTTGTATTAATGGGAGGGAGTTACCATGGAGGAAACAGGAGTGCCGTTGCCGAATTCAATATATTAATTGACCCAGAAGCAGCACATATCGTTTTCAATGAAAAATGGCCACTGACAATGGTCGGATTGGATCTCACCCATCAGGCACTGGCAACACCAGAGGTTACTGAAGAGATAGCCAAAATAAATACACGCCCTGCTCAGTTTGTGTTGGATTTACTCCAATTTTATGGAAAAAGTTATCGTATGACACAGCGGGGTTTCGACTATCCCCCTGTTCATGACCCTTGCGCTGTCGCTTATGTTATTGATCCCAGCGTCATGACCACACAAAAAGTTCCCATTAATATCGAAATGGCCGGAACCTTAACCACAGGTATGACTGTTGCTGATTTTCGCTTCCCGCCTTCAGAAGACTGCCACACTCAGGTTGCGGTAAAACTGGATCAGGCCAAATTTTGGCGGATGGTCATCGATGCCCTAAAAAATATTGGTGAGACTGATCACTGAGAAAGCTGTCTTACAAACAGATCTGAATCGCCTTTGAGTAG
The DNA here is from genome assembly GCF_037996705.1 of Xenorhabdus bharatensis. NCBI lineage: Bacteria > Pseudomonadati > Pseudomonadota > Gammaproteobacteria > Enterobacterales > Morganellaceae > Xenorhabdus > Xenorhabdus bharatensis. The sequence goes on from NZ_JBBMXG010000014.1 coordinate 107,503, forward strand.
CTGTATCTGCTTAAAGGCGATAAGACTTCACTTTCAGAATGAGATAAGAAACGACACAGCGAATCATTTAACCGGAAGAGACAGAGGCTTCAAAATCGAACAATTCATTCAGCTCAATCTGCAATCCATTCGCAATCACATAAATAATTTCTAAGGTAGGGTTTCTGACACCACGCTCAATACCGCTGACGTAGGTTCTATCCAAACCACACTTATCGGCAAAAGCCTCCTGCGACATCCCGGCTTCTTTCCTGAGATATCTGATCCTTTGCCCGAAAAGGGATTTGATGTTGTTAGGTATTTTCATCCGATAAGTATCGATTCGTGTTACTTATCCGACCACGGACTATGAGTCACATTTAAATCTAAGTTATGTTATTATGCGTGACTCATAGTCTACTAATAAATCATTTCTTTTTAATTGAAAAATGACAGGTAACCGGAGAAATTAAAAATGGAAAATAAAGATTGGCACTCCGCCGATATCATTGCTGAATTGAAAAAACGTGGCACAACATTGTCAGAAGTCTCACGTACGGCGGGGCTGGCATCATCAACACTGGCGAATGCTCTACAGCGTCACTGGCCGAAAGGGGAGCGTTTAATCGCAACCGCGCTGGGGCTGACCCCAGAAGAGATATGGCCTTCTCGTTATGAAAAAAAGTAAACAAAATAAAACCCAGCATAATGCTGGGTTTTATTCAGATTATAATGAATGGATTGCTGTCAATTAGCTGGCAAGTTTCAAACCAATGATACCAACCACAATCAGGCCAAGGCTTAATATTCTGGCAAGATTAGCAGACTCACCCAATACCATAATCCCAAAAATCGCTGTACCTACCGCCCCAACACCTGTCCAAATCGCATAAGCTGTTCCTGCCGGAAGGCTTTTCATAGCATACGCCAGTAACCCTACGCTGACAGCCATCGCACTGGCAGTGATTAAGCTCGGCACTAAACGGGAGAACCCCTGTGTATACTTCAGACCCACAGCCCATACAACTTCAAACAAACCCGCAATAAGAAGTATCAACCAAGACATGTTTTAACCTTATATCTAATGGAAGCGGGGCCGTCCCCAATGAGATGACGTTTATCCGGGTCGTCCCAGATAACGATAGGAAATGAAAAGGAATTATAACGAGCAAGCCAAACCGCTGCAATGACCCTAAAATCAGCCACAAAAAAACCGCAACCTCTGGACGAAGAGGCTACGGTTTTTTTAAAATAACAAAGCGAGATTATTTCACGCGAGAAACGTATTCGTTAGAACGGGTATCAACTTTGATAACTTCACCGATCTGGACAAACAGAGGTACTTTTACTACCGCGCCAGTGCTGAGAGTAGCTGGTTTACCACCAGTACCTGCGGTATCACCTTTCAGGCCCGGATCAGTATCAACAATTTCCAGCTCAACGAAGTTTGGTGGAGTCACAGCGATAGGACGGCCATCCCACAGAGTCAGAACACATTCTGCCTGATCGATCAGCCATTTAGCATTGTCACCAACGGCTTTCACATCGGCAGCTAACTGCTCGAAAGTTTCGTTGTTCATGAAGTGCCAGAATTCACCGTCGTTGTACAGGTAAGTCAAATTGACATCCATAACATCTGCACTTTCAACAGAATCGGTTGATTTAAACGTTTTTTCTAGCAGTTTGCCAGAAATCAGTTTACGAATACGAACGCGGGCAAATGCCTGCCCTTTACCTGGTTTAACAAATTCACTGTCAAGAATAGCGCACGGCTCGCCATCTAACATGATTTTAAGACCTGAACGGAATTCATTGGTACTATAAGTAGCCATGGAGATCCTCTAATTTTTAACGAAATGGCTTAGCCAAAAAATGGCACACATTATAACCCATATTCACCCTGCCAGAGAAGTCTGGCTACAACAACTTACAGATGTTATCACTGATCCCAGTGAGTTGTTGCAATTGTTATCCCTGAACACGCACGCCTTATTGAAAGAAGGTAATGAGGCGCGACGCCTGTTTCCCTTACGTGTGCCAAGAGCATTTGTATCACGAATGAAAAAAGGTGATCCTCAGGATCCCTTATTACTACAGGTTTTAACTGCACGAGAAGAGTTTGATACTCCGGCCGGATTTTCCACAGATCCATTAGATGAACAGCATCCGGTCGTTCCGGGGTTGTTACATAAATATCGCAACCGGGCGTTATTAATGGTTAAAGGAGGTTGTGCGGTAAACTGCCGCTACTGCTTCCGCCGCCATTTCCCTTATGAAGATAACAAGGGCAATAAAAGTAACTGGCAATCAGCGCTAGAGTACATTGAGCAGCATACTGAGCTTAATGAAATCATCTTCTCTGGTGGTGACCCTCTGATGGCAAAGGATCACGAACTGGATTGGCTGATTACTCAACTTGAGTCTATTCCTCATATTAAACGGTTACGTATTCATACCCGCTTACCTGTCGTCATTCCCGACAGAGTAACGCTTTCATTATGTAATCGTCTGGCACAATCCAATTTGCAAGTCATTATGGTCACGCATATTAACCACGCAAACGAAATTGATGAGGCATTCCGGGAGAGTATGGCTCGGCTGAAACAGGCCGGGGTCACCCTGTTGAACCAGAGTGTCCTGTTACGTGGTGTAAATGATGACGCTGATATACTGGCTGATTTAAGTAATTCGTTATTTGATGCCGGTATTTTGCCTTACTACATCCATGTGTTGGATAAAGTACAGGGTGCGGCACACTTTCTTGTCAGTGATGAAGAAGCAAAAGCCATTATGCGGGCGCTATTAACCAAAGTTTCTGGTTATCTGGTGCCATGCCTGACAAGAGAAATCGGCGGCGAACCGAGCAAAACGCCATTGGATTTAGGGTTAAAAAATAATTAACCCGCGAGTTTTTTAACATTTTCGCGATAACAGGCAGTGCACAGAAATTCAGACAGCTAGCTCACGATGTTACAGGCTGTTTTTCTGGGCATTGCCCAAATTCAATATGCTGCTTATCACGTACACTCAAGGGCACTTATACACTTGACCGACCATTTTGCTGTCGAGTGGAACAAAGCTATTTAACAACCCCTCTGACGGGCTATTTACGCCATATATCACGTTTCCGCCCATTTCAGCCGCTTTATTGCGCAAATCATTCGCCGCACCACGCATAGAACTGCTTTCGCTACCAACGCCATTAAGCCAGTTACTTTGAGTGCCCGTCACTTCACCTAACCGCTGGCATTCATTACCCGGCTGAGTATCCACAAAACGTACACCGGAACCTGCTGAAGTTAATTGATTATTTGTCGTGCATCCCGCTAACAGTAACACCGACGCGCCGAGCAAAAATTTTATTCGCATGTCTTCCCTCGTTGATTACGCTAACTTCATACACTTCGTCTTTCACGTTGCCTCTTTGTTGGCTGCGCTCGTTCACCCCAGTCACATAGCTAGCTATGCTCCTGGGGATTACTGAGAGGCTCCTGCCTCTCACCGGAGGCCAGCCTTTGGCTGGGCAAATTCGTTCCCGACGAATTTGTTACTCCCTTGCCGCCGCGACGCATCTTGAAATTCATTGTGTATATTACGATGATAAATTTAATCTTTTGTATGCTATTAATAGAAGAAAGTAAAAAGGCGAGCAGAAAAATCTGCTCGCCTTCAAAGTTTTACCCTAATGGATGGAAGATCCCATCATCAGGATGAGCGCATTACATCATGCCGCCCATTCCACCCATACCGCCCATGCCACCAGCTGCGCCTAAGTCAGCTTTGTCATCTTTTGGCAGTTCAGTGATCATCGCTTCAGTTGTGATCATCAGACCCGCGATAGATGCTGCGAATTGCAGTGCAGAACGAGTTACTTTGGTTGGATCCAAAATACCCATTTCGATCATGTCGCCGTACTGTTCAGTTGCAGCGTTATAACCGTGGTTGCCCTGACCTGCTTTAATGTTGTTCACAACAACAGATGGCTCTTCGCCTGCGTTCTCAACGATCTGACGCATTGGAGCTTCCATTGCACGCAGTGCAACACGGATACCCACGTTCTGATCTTCATTGTCACCAGTCAGGCTTGTGATAGCCCCTGCAACGCGAACCAGCGCCACACCACCACCAGCAACAACACCTTCTTCTACTGCTGCGCGGGTTGCGTGCAGTGCATCGTCAACACGTGCACGTTTTTCTTTCATTTCAACTTCAGTCGCTGCACCCACTTTGATTACAGCAACACCGCCTGCCAGTTTCGCTACGCGCTCCTGCAGTTTTTCACGGTCATAGTCAGAAGTTGATTCTTCGATCTGCTGACGGATTTGACCAACACGCGCTTCAATCGCGCTTGCTTCGCCTACACCATCAATGATAGTCGTTGTGTCTTTGTTGATAACAACACGTTTTGCCTGACCCAGATCTTCCAGAGTTGCTTTTTCCAGCTCCAGACCAATCTCTTCAGAAATAACAGTACCGTTAGTCAGGATAGCAATATCCTGCAGCATGGCTTTACGGCGATCACCGAAACCTGGTGCTTTAACCGCAGCAACTTTCACGATACCACGCATGTTGTTTACAACCAGAGTAGCCAGTGCTTCACCTTCAACATCTTCAGCGATGATGAGCAGAGGTTTGCTTGCTTTAGCTACACCTTCCAGAACTGGCAACAGTTCACGGATGTTGGAAACTTTTTTGTCTACCAACAGGATGTATGGGTTTTCCAGTTCAACAGAACCTGATTCTGGTTTGTTGATGAAATAAGGAGACAGGTAACCACGGTCGAACTGCATACCTTCAACAACATCCAGTTCGTCTTCCAGACCAGTACCTTCTTCAACGGTGATTACACCTTCTTTACCGACTTTATCCATCGCTTCTGCGATCAGTTTACCTACAGTTTCGTCGGAGTTTGCAGAGATTGTACCAACCTGTGCAATTGCAGTGGAATCAGAGCAAGGTACGGACAGTTTTTTCAGTTCTTCAACGGCGGAAATAACTGCTTTATCAATACCACGTTTCAGATCCATTGGGTTCATGCCAGCAGCAACGGCTTTCAGACCTTCGGTGACGATTGCTTGAGCCAGAACGGTTGCAGTAGTTGTACCATCGCCAGCCGCATCGTTAGCTTTAGAAGCAACTTCTTTAACCATCTGTGCGCCCATGTTTTCGAATTTGTCTTCTAATTCGATTTCACGTGCTACAGAAACACCATCTTTAGTAATTACAGGTGCACCAAAAGATTTATCCAAAACAACATTACGGCCTTTAGGACCCAGCGTCACTTTAACTGCATCAGCCAGTACATTCACACCACGCAACATTTTGCTGCGAGCATCATTACCAAATTTTACGTCTTTAGCTGCCATTGTATCTTTCCTTTAAATTCGTTCAATTAAGAAGATCTGAGCGTAAGATTTTCAATTACGCTTCAACAATTGCCAGAATATCGCTTTCAGACATGATCAACACTTCTTCGTTATCGATCTTCTCTGCTTTAACACCGTAACCTTCATTAAAAATAACGATATCACCCACTTTAACATCCAGCGCTTTAATATCACCGCTTTCCAGGATGCGACCATGGCCAACAGCAAGAACTTCACCACGGGTAGATTTGCCCGCAGCTGAACCGGTCAGAACGATTCCACCAGCAGATTTTGATTCAACTTCTTGACGTTTGACAATAACACGGTCGTGTAATGGACGAATTTTCATTGATAGATCTCCTATAAATAAAGTCCATATCAGGTAAGAGGATTGATACCAGAACCCAATAGAACCAGTACCATGAAGCTACAAGTTGGGGCTTATAGACAGTACTTCAAGGGGGATAGCAAAAAAAATTTCACTTTTTTATTACCCGTGACAATCTCAGACAGTATGAATCTAAGTTATTTCTTATTGTGGTCATTATCATACTCATTATGATTTTTTTGCTCATCGCGAGTAATTTTATTCGAGGCATCATCCTGCCTGCGCTCATACTCCCCTTCAAATGTTTGGCCATGATGACTATTCTGGCCATATCCACCCCGAGCATTCGGGCGGTAAAAAGTCAGATGTGGCAGTAACTTTGCTGTCAGCAATTTTTGCACAGGCGACAACAACAATAATAGGCCGAGAAAATCGGTAAAAAAGCCGGGAATGATTAACAGAAAACCCGCAATGACCAAAGAAACACTTTTGATGGCTTCTTCCGCAGGGCTTTCTCCGGCAGCCATTTTCTGCTGCATTGACATAAAGTTCTTTATGCCCTGATTACGAACCAGAGAAACCCCAACACAGGAAGTCAGAACAACCAGTAACAGCGTTAACAGAACACCGACCTCAGAAGCGATGCGGACAAACAGTACTGATTCGATATAAATCAGCAGACATATCAGGATAAGAGGAAACCAGCGCACGTTATTCTCCTGTCGTTGAAGAAAATGAAATGGGAGCAATTTAAGTTAAAGCAAATTAAGTTGCAGCAACTTAAAATGAGGCAGCCTAAAATGAGGCACCTGAAAGATGAAGGATATAAGCCGGTATTCTCATCCGCTTTAGGCGCTGTGTATACTACCAAAGCGTTTTTATTACCCCGAATCGCGTTTATAACCCAGCTCACTGATAGCAACATCTATAGATGACTAGTTTGTATGGATAACATATGTGGGGATAACAATAACGGTTTTCAATACTTAGGACATTTGACTTTTTACCTGAGTAACCGTGACCTTAGTCACACATATGCCATTTCATTAGTAAAATCGTACTATAAAGTGATCCAGGTTCAAGGCATTTCTGACAAATCCACATATGATCGCGCCTGCAATTTTGTGGTAATCACCTAATATCATAGCAATTGCTGTCGGCAACATTATCTCAACAAACATATAACAACAGTAAAACGTATCCAATTTAAGAAGGTTCTCATGTCAAACAACATTCGTATCGAAGAAGACCTGTTAGGTAAACGTGAAGTCCCTGCTGAAGCCTATTACGGTATTCACACTCTACGTGCGATTGAAAACTTCTATATTAGTGACCGCTCCATCAACGATGTCCCTGAATTCATTCGCGGCATGGTCATGGTTAAAAAAGCAGCGGCACTGGCAAACAAAGAACTCCATACCATTCCCGGCAAAGTTGCAGATATCATTGTCAAAGCGTGTGATGAACTGCTCAACACCGGAAAATGCATGGATCAGTTCCCTGTTGATGTTTTTCAGGGTGGTGCAGGTACCTCGCTGAACATGAATACGAATGAGGTGCTGGCAAATATCGGTCTTGAATTGATGGGGCACCAGAAAGGTGAATATGAGTACCTGAACCCCAATGATCATCTGAACAGAAGCCAGTCAACTAACGATGCTTATCCTACCGGTTTCCGTATTGCTGTTTACAACGCAATCATGCAGTTGGTTGATTCAATCGAATTATTAAAAGCGGGCTTCGACAAAAAAGGTATTGAGTTCGACGATATCCTGAAAATGGGTCGTACTCAATTGCAAGATGCGGTACCAATGACTCTGGGTCAGGAGTTCCGTGCTTTTGCCATGTTATTAAAAGAAGAAATTAAAAATATCACTCGTACCGCAGAACTACTGCTGGAAGTGAACCTTGGGGCAACCGCTATCGGTACTGGCCTGAACACAGCACCCGGCTATCAGAAACTGGCTGTTGAAAAACTGGCAGAAGTAACGGGCTTACCTTGTGTACCTGCCGAAGATTTGATTGAAGCGACTTCCGACTGTGGTGCTTATGTTATGGTTCATAGCGCCCTGAAACGTCTGGCTGTTAAGATGTCTAAAATCTGTAACGACCTGCGTCTGCTGTCTTCTGGCCCACGTGCTGGTCTGAACGAAATCAATCTGCCAGAATTGCAGGCAGGCTCTTCCATCATGCCAGCCAAAGTGAACCCGGTTGTTCCAGAAGTTGTTAACCAGGTCTGCTTTAAAGTTATCGGTAATGATACCTGTATCACTATGGCAGCAGAAGCGGGTCAGTTGCAGCTGAACGTCATGGAACCGGCTATCGGTCAGGCTATGTTTGAATCTATGACTATCCTGAGCAACGCATGTCGTAATCTGGTTGAGAAATGCGTTAACGGTATTACTGCCAATAAAGAAGTCTGCGAAAGCTTTGTCTTTAACTCTATTGGTATCGTGACCTACCTGAACCCATTCATCGGTCACCATAATGGCGATATCGTAGGTAAAATCTGTGCAGAAACAGGTAAAAGCGTCCGAGAAGTTGTTTTAGAGCGTGGTCTGCTGACAGAAGCGGAATTAGATGATATTTTCTCTGTTGAGAACCTAAAAAATCCGACTTATAAAGCAAAACGTTTTGATGACTAATTAAATGATTATAATAACGAGTTCGTCTTAATTTTTAAGGCACGCTATTCCAACCGGAAGCGTGCCTTTTTAATTGGCAGCAAACACAAATTATTAACCATAAATTTTCATAACACTAAATAAATGAAGGAGTATGTAACATGTTAGCCGTAGAATTGGTTATTGTTCTGCTGGCCATTTTTCTGGGGGCAAGATTAGGGGGAATCGGAATTGGTTTTGCAGGTGGAATTGGCGTTTTAATCCTTGCCATTCTAGGTGTAAAACCAGGCAGTATTCCATTTGATGTTATCTCAATTATTATGGCTGTGATTGCTGCAATATCAGCAATGCAAATAGCAGGCGGGTTAGATTACCTCGTCCAGCAAACTGAAAAATTACTGCGTAAAAATCCCAAATACATCACCATCCTCGCACCGATAGTCACTTACTTTCTGACTTTATTCGCAGGTACAGGGAACATCTCACTGGCAACACTGCCTGTTATTGCCGAAGTCGCTAAAGAACAAGGCATCAAACCGTGTCGTCCACTTTCAACTGCTGTCGTCTCTGCTCAAATCGGGATCACCGCCTCCCCTATCTCTGCGGCAGTTGTTTATATGGCTTCGGTTATGGAAGGGCAAGGTATCAGCTATATTCATTTGCTAATGATACTCCTGCCATCCACATTTTGTGCCATCGTGTTAATGTCATTCATTATTTCATGGCTTTTCGATTCCAAATTGGCTAATGATCCTATCTATCAGAAACGTCTGGCTGACGGCCTGATAGAAATGCGCGGTGCGTCTCAGATTGAAATCAAACCTAAGGCAAAACTCTCTGTTCTGTTATTTTTGCTGGGTGTTATCGGCGTCGTTATCTATGCGGTTATCAACAGCCCAAGTGTGGGGTTAGTGGAGAAGCCCCTGATGAATACCACTAACGCGATTCTGATCATTATGCTGAGTGTCGCAACGCTCACCACGATTATTTGCTCCGTCAATACAGATGCGATTCTGAACTCAAGTACTTTTAAGGCCGGCATGAGTGCCTGTATTTGTATTCTGGGTGTGGCTTGGTTAGGTGATACTTTTGTGCAAGCCAATCTTGACTGGATCAAGGAAACTGCCGGTAACCTGATTCATTCCCGGCCTTGGTTACTCGCAGTTATTTTCTTCTTCTGCTCAGCCTTATTGTATTCACAGGCAGCAACAGCGAAGGCATTAATGCCAATGGCATTAGCGCTGCATGTCACGCCACTGACTGCAATTGCCTCTTTCTCTGCTGTTTCTGGGCTGTTCATTCTGCCAACTTATCCAACTTTAGTTGCCGCAGTACAGATGGATGATACCGGCACAACCCGTATCGGACGTTTTGTGTTTAACCATCCATTTTTCATTCCGGGTACGATTGCTGTTGGGCTGGCCGTCACATTCGGCTTTCTGTTCGGTGGTATGATCCTGTAGTCTCTAGGCTTTATATTTCAGGGGGTAAAACCCCTGAAATATTTTCTTCCTTTTATCTTCTTCCCTGAAAAAAACACCTCTTTGCATTAATATTAATCAATCAGCTTTTTGTCACGGATACCATCGGTTATAGTGCTCATTTTAGTCGTAGCGCCGATTCTGGTAAATTTCACCCATTGACTCCCTATAACTCAGGTAAAAAAATATCCTATGATGAAACGTATTCTCATATTGTTTCTACTGTTCGGTGCAATTAGCGCTTTTCCTCTTAAATCCAGCGCGCTATTTGAGCAACCCGGACAACTGGGGCAGAATCGGTACCTTCCCGCTGAACAAGCATTTATGTTTGACTTTCAGCAAAAAGGCGAAAAATTGACGCTAAATTGGGATATTAAACCCGGTTATTATCTCTATAGAAAACAGTTCGTCATCACACCCGATCAGCGAACGTCTTTAGGGCATATCGACTTTTCCAAAGCAACGCCTCATGAAGATGAATTTTTCGGCAAAACTGAGGTTTATTTCCAGTCAGCACACATCAATATGCCGATTATTGCTGCAACAAATGATTCTACACTTCAGGTAACGTATCAGGGCTGTGCGGAAGCCGGGTACTGCTATCCTCCAGAAACAATCAGTGTGCCACTATACGCCGTAACCACGCCCATAAAACCATCAACGGATGAAACACTAAAACAGCCAGAATCTAAACCTGCTGAAATAAAAGCACCTCAAAGTGAATCACTACCGCAAGAGGAAACGTTACCCAAAACGGATCAAATGCCATTTTCACCCTTATGGGCATTATTGATTGGTATAGGTATCGCATTTACCCCATGCATCCTGCCAATGTATCCGTTAATTTCCGCTATTATTCTGGGACAGAAACGCCCTGAAAGCCTGAAACGTATCTTCTGGCTGGCAATGAGCTATGTACAGGGAATGGCCATCACTTATACGGCATTAGGGTTAATTGTCGCCGCAGCAGGTTTACAGTTTCAGGCCGCATTACAAAGCCCTTATATTCTGATAGGGCTTTCCGTCCTGTTTATTCTATTGGCACTATCCATGTTCGGCGTGTACTCACTCCAGCTCCCTTCTTCCGTTCAAACCCGTTTGGTGAACTGGAGTAACCAGCAAAAAAGTGGTTCCTATTTTGGTGTATTCGTCATGGGGATGCTGGCGGGCCTGATCGCATCTCCCTGCACAACCGCCCCACTCAGCGCCATTTTACTTTACATTGCCCAAAGTGGTAACGCAGTGCTCGGTGGTCTGACACTTTATCTTTATGCACTGGGAATGGGGTTACCACTCATTGCCGTGACTTTATTCGGCCACAAATTCTTACCCCGCAGTGGCCCGTGGATGCAATACGTTAAAGAAGCATTCGGCTTTATTATCCTTGCACTGCCGATATTTTTGCTGGAAAGAGTTCTGGGAGACATATGGGGAATAAGGTTATGGAGCCTATTAGCCGTTGCCTTCTTTGGCTGGGCTTTTGCATTAACGCTAAACCACAAAAATGGTTGGCTGCGTACCCTACAACTCATCTTACTGGCACTGGCTTTAATCGCTTCACGCCCTTTACAGGACTGGGCATGGGGAAATCCTGTTACAGAACAACAACAAACATCTTTAGAATTCCAGCAAATCAGTGACTGGCAGGAATTGAATCAGATTCTGGCTGAAAATCGCCATAAACCGATCATGCTGGATCTCTATGCCGAATGGTGTGTCGCTTGTAAGGAATTTGAAAAATATACTTTCCGTGATCCACAAGTCCAAAAGCAACTAAATCACTTTCTCATATTGCAGGCTGATGTTACAGAGAATGGCCCTGACCAGAAAGAATTGCTGAAAAAACTGGAAGTGCTGGGGCTTCCCACTATCTTGTTTTTTGACAATCAAGGCAAGGAAATACCCAACTCACGAGTTAACGGATTTATGGATGCAGAACGCTTTAGTCGCCATTTACAGCATTTATACCCAATAGCTTCAGAACAGAGAGCTACAAAATAAAATCATTTAAAAGGAGAGCAACAGTGCAACGTGAATATGTACTTCGTCATGTCCTTAATTTACTTGAGCAACAGGGTCTGTCAGTAACACTGGAGGCACTTTTGACTCCCCTGAATATTGATATCGACCAAATAACGCATTTCTGGCCGGACCGCGAAGCCCTGCTTTATGACTGCCTGCGTTTCCATAGCCAGCAAATAGAAGCCTGGCAGCGTCATATCCTGCTGGATGAAACATTGTCCCCGGAACAAAAACTATTGGCTCGTTACGACACTCTCGAAGAAAAAGTACAGGAAAATCGCTGCCCCGGTTGCCTGTTTATTGCAGCCTGTAGTGCTTTTCCTGACACCGACCACCCTATCCATCAATTAGCGGCATTACAAAAACAAAGCTCATTTCAATATACAAATGGGCTATTACAGCAAATTGGCATTGAGAATAGTGAACAAGTTGCCAAACAGATGGAGCTCATCCTTGAAGGATGCCTCAGTAAACTATTAGTGAAAAAAGATATTGAAGATGTTGTCACCGCAAAACTGCTGGCTCAGGATATTCTGACCATAGCTAATTGCCGAAAAGAGGGTGCTTTAAGTTAAAAAAAGTTGGCAAAGCTGAATAATTGCGCTTGATTAGTATAAAAATTCCGCCAACGACCATTTTTCATGTTTTTTTCGCAAAAAGTCGTTGACGGATTGGAGTGAATACTGTTTAATGCGTCCCCGTTAGCCCGGATAGCTCAGTCGGTAGAGCAGGGGATTGAAAATCCCCGTGTCGGTGGTTCGATTCCGCCTCCGGGCACCACGATTTTAAAGCTAATTTGTTGAATACTATCAGGTAATTAACAAATAAGTTAAAATTTAGGGCTGTTAAGAAGATGTTAAACAATTGTTCGCTTAGTTTGTACGTTCAATGTTTAAAAAAGCCGTAAATTAAAGAATACAGAGTGCCTGCATTTGCAAGCACTCTTCTTTCGTTCAAGGTAATGATTTCAGTAATTGATTCTGATGTCAAGTAAGGGAAAGACTTTACGGGACAGGGGATCGCAAATAGCCCTTTTTTCATATCATCCCTATTGATGCAGGGCAGTAACTCACTCCTCCACCTCCTCAATCCTGTCTGAGACCTGCCCTGTCTTTTTTACTGCCGGTTATCCTTACACCGCAATATCCAGATAGATTGCCAGTTCATTCTCCAGCGTTTTCCCTGCGATCTCCATATCGATATCAATATATTCCAGGGTGGTTGCCAGACTACGATGGCCCAGCAAACACCGGACCAGCTGCAAATTACGATCCGGTGCTTTCATCAGCTCAGTGGCCAGTGTATGACGAAAACGGTGAGGGGAAACGGCAAAACCACACTCTTTCGACAACCGGTTGAAGAACGAACGGATATGCTGCCTTTCTTTATCGTGATCATACCGGTAACGGCTCATCCGTCCATGAGCGTGCAAATCCAGACGACTTAAATCAAACAGCGGATCATCGTCTTTCGCCCCGCAGGCTTTTGCCTGTTCAACCAGTTTCGCCAAGCGGGGTTTAAGCTGCCGGATCATCGGTATCCGCCATTCACTGTGGTTTTTACTCCCTTCGACCCGCAGAATAATATAATTGCTGTCCAGATTGATATCCCGCAACCGCAGGTGCAATAGCTGATTCTGGCGCATCCCCGTTAACCGGAACGTATCCAGTACCGTCAGCCAATAGCCGGTCGGGTACAACGCACAGCGGCCTCCCCGGGGAATTACCTGCCTGCGTTCTTCTTCCTCATACTGTCCCATCAGCAGATAGAGGCGGGTTATCTGGGATTTACTCAGGATTTTCTTCGTTTTTTTCTCTTTTTTCACTGCCGCCTCGTTAAACGGGTTTTCAGTGAGCGGCAGCAGTTTTCTTTCCATCACGAAATTAAAAATCGCCCGCAGGTGGGCTACCTTATTGTTCCAGGTGTAGCTCGACTGTTTTTTCTCGGTCAGAAGATGGCGTCGCCACCGCAGTACATCGCGGTGAGTGACCTGTTCCGGCAACACTGTATCGCCCATAAACCCGATAAAAACCCGGGTCACCTTGCGATAACTCCACTCCGTAGCCGGTCGCAGCATATGCGAGAAAAAGTATTCTTCCAGTAATTCATCCCAACCCATTTTTTCCTCATTATTGAACATGATGGTTTCCTTCGTGTGTCAAGTTGTGTCCCGGTACAGCCACGTCCTGTTAATAAACTAAAAATTAATTAACACGTTGAATTATTTTATTTTTCATATAATGACCTCTTGTACATTGCTGAAACAAGGCATTCTGACGCTGATACGGGGTGTTTGAACAATTTCAAATCGTTATTGTTATCATTTGTATTATTTCCCACCCAAAGTTCACTCCGCTGTCTGAAACAGTGACAGTAATGTCCGGGTATCATCGCGAGTGTCAGGTGCTGGGACGGTCATCGATGTGACAAGCGGAGTAACCGGAGCAGGCGATGGATGAGCGGTAGCCGCCCTCGCTTCAGCAGATTCAACCGGCTTCAGCAATGGCGATTTCACCTGCTCAGCTGCTGACTGAAGCAGTAAATCCGTCAACGGAACAGAAGAAGAAGACCCATCAAGATGCAACATCAGACATTGCCACGCACCGGGCACTAAAGACAGCCAGGTGACCGCTTCCTCCGGTAACAAACGGGCAGCCAGCAGCGTTTTATGAGAAACAGGCAGCTCAGACAGTGAGGCATGAAACCGGAAGCGGAAACGGCGTGCTGGCACCCACAACCCCGGCAGCCAGGGGTGTCCATCATCCAGTTCACCTTCCAGTTGCCGCAACAGCGGCAGGTGATAAAACAACGCGGCCCAGAATACCACTGCCTGCCACAACAAGCTCTGTGCGGCCTGTGTTTCCGGTGCCACGCCGGGTGGCAGCATGTGTCCTTTCGCCAGCCGCACAGCACAGGCAGTAAATTGCAGGGTCAGATCTATAAACCCACCACGATAAGACCAGACGCCTTCCGGTGTGGCAGGAATATGCTGCACACGGGCGCATAATTGCCGGAGCGGATCCAGATAAAACTGCTGATACAATCCGGCGGGCAGCGCACTGTTTTCCCACAGTTGCCGGAGAGCCTGACCACGTTCTGAGGTTGCCAGCAACGCTTCCGCTGACTGTAGCTGAAAATACCCCCGGTTGTCGCGAAGAGTTTCCGCTTGTTGTCCGGATGATTTTGATGGTGTCACAGACGGGCGGGCAAAATGGGATTTAAAACGTTCCAACATGGGCTTTTCCTCTTTGGGTTCAAATTTAGCCCAGTGTCGGTCAATCCCACGCTGAAACAAGGCGAAACTCTTTTTGCGAAAATGAAAATTGTTTGTATGACTTACCCTTAAACGTAAAAAAGCGCCCCGAAAGGCGCAGTAGTGAAACAAAGAAGATGCAAACAGAAATCAGGCCGCGTGTTCATAGGCCTGCAAACGCTGCGACCAGTTGCCCAGATAATGAGCCGGTGTGTAGCGTGTCCGTTGGCTGCCGGGATCCTTCAGCACATCACCAATCGTGACCGCTGCCGGAATACCGGTCAGGGAAAGCTGGATATAGGCCATCACTGCCGCCAGCGGGTCAATATCAATCGCAGACACCCACATACTGGACAACGGATCATGTCCCTGCTCTCTTAATACCTCCGCGGCGGCCAGCATCATACAGGCCGCACCACAGCAAGGTTCGTGGAAGGTGACAAAGGGTCGGGTCTGCAACAAGTCAGACACCTCATGCAATTGCAATTGTGCCATGACTCTGGCCACACTCCAGGGCGTAAAGAACTGCTGAAGTTCCTTATTGCCCAGCTCCAGTTGCATAAACACGCTGCCGAGAAAATCACCGGGTGCTTCCGACAATGCCAGCACGGTCATCGAAAAAAGTTCCACAATCCGGTCAATATCTTCCCGTTCGTATTTGTTGATGGTTTTCAGATAGAACTGCTCGAGTTCCTCACTGAAACAGTATTTATTGTGAATGGCCGCCATCGCACAGTTGCAAAAATCCTGAAAAACCCGATAACGGTTACGGGAACGGGCGGTTTGTTTAAACAACGAAATAAAGTCTTTCTGGTAGTCCGGACAAGAAGCCATGGCATGTTTTCCTGATAAAAAAAGGAAAACACGCCCCGGAAGGGGAACGTGTTTCCCCTTTCGGTTGATGTGAAGATAAGTGGATACTGCGTTGAACAAAAAGTTACTGCCCGACGGCCATCGCCGGTAGTGCCAGTGCCGGTTCGGTTTTGTCTCCGTTAACCAGATACAGGGCCGGACGGTTTTCGCGCCCGGCCTGCCCGTTATGACTGTCCACATGCTCGCCCTGGTCATAGCAATCGTAACCTTTAAGCTGGCCCGACGGTTCGCTGTACCAGTGGCGGATTTCACAGTCAAATACCGAGGACAGCCCGCCCATCAGTTCCGCCGACGGCGGTACCCATGGAGTGTCAAAACGCACGGTTAAGCTGCTGACATGGCGCCGTTCCCAGCGGACATGATGACCGAACGGCCACTCCAGCCCATAGAGCTCATCGTAGCACTGCGCTGTGGTGGTCATTCCTTTTAATAAACCACTGTTACCGTTAATCTCCGGAGCCAGCCGGGTCGGTCGTATCATCAGCATATCGCAGGGCTGGGCGACCGTCGGGTAAACCGCCAGCTTCTCCCAGCACGCGCCGATATCAAGGTTGTCTGACCAGCTCACCACGCCGAACCAGTCAGTGTACTGACGGGTCAGCAGGCGGGCAATTATGTCACGCGCTGATGCCGGTATAGTCTCCCAGCGCAGCAGGCTTAAACCCGACTGGCGGTAGATACTGTCAATCCGCTTCATATTTTCGGTGGTCAACAACACATTGTCCTGCAACAGCGCCAGCCACTGTTCAAACGCGAGATTCTGCGCGGTCGGCGCTGCCGTTCCCCGAATCAGCTCCGGATACGGCGTGTAAGTGAGGGGTTTGGTGGGTTTCAGTATCCCCGCACAGCCGGCCAGAAACAGGCGCAGGCTCTGCAATACCGCCTGACGGTAACGGGGGAATTCCTCCCCACAGACCCATTGCTGCATGACATCGAGACACACGGATTTGCCGGTGACGTCCAGTTGATTAGTGACCCATTCTGCCATGATTAAGCTCCTTTGATTTTTAAGTTTAAAAACCGGAGAAACTGTTCCCCTACGGGAGTCAGTTCCCCCGATGGGTAATGAAAAAAGGGTTACGATTTGGCTTGCCTGAACAGCATTTCAGCCAAACCGCTGTCAAAAATGACCGTCAGCTCGTCATGTATGCCCAGATACGGTGTATCGGGCATCATTGCCGACGCGTTCAGTCAGGTTAAATCGTATTTATCCACCCGTTCATTGATGGCATCAGACGGCCGGATGCCACTGGCGATAAATTCGGTTACCGTTTCGGTTTCACACAACGCGGTATCGTTCAGGCTCAGATCAGAATAGCGTTTCAGCCGCACGGCGGTAATCACCTGCCAGACGGTTAAACGTCAGGCTTCCAGGGTGACACCATCAAACGCTGACCGTTGCGCTATGCCGGAGAATATCCTGCACTTCGTGATGAGAGTGGTAATCGGGTGAAATCATATGCAGTGACAACAAATTCGCCTCCTGCCACAAAACGTGGGCTGCCTGCGGATCCTGCCAGCTCAGCTCAACGGTGGCCGCTTGACATAACTGCTGTTGTTTTCGTTCCAGTGACAAACGTTCTGACGTCAGTGTAACCGGCTGTGCCCAGACGATCTCGTCATAAAAGCGCCCCCCGAGCACACTGTTATCTTTGGCGTCATATATCATCACGGTCAGGGGAAAAAAAGCGCGTCGATACTGACCCGATGAGATTTCCGGTATCGGCCAGTCACCCAGCAAATGGATGACTTTCAATCGTTGTACCGCTTCGGTGATGGAGGCAGTTTCACACACGGTCAGGATTTCCTCTTGCAGCGATTGCGGTCGGTGAGGATGCTGCATCAGGCCGGTGACCTGCACGGTAAAAATGTCTTCCGGTAATACCTGAGCAGTATTCTCCGGCACGGGCAAAAAAATGGCGTTCATGGTGTTGTTCCTTGATTTGACGTTAAAAAAAGACAACACCCGCCCAATACGGGAAGGTGTTGTCGGCTCCCCGGTCAGGCGCTAAAAATGAGAGTTAACAGCCTCATCGACTGATAACGTCAGTGGTGATGAGGGTTGTTATGGATAAATGACGAGCTGATGATGTCCTCTTTGGGCTGCATCGCCAGTACCGCACGCAGCAGCCCGGTTTCCGGGTGGTGCAGCGCGTATTCCCGCAGTTCGCAGAACCGGAATGCATCGGCATTCGGCTCATCCAGCTCGGCGATACGGGCAAACACAATCGCGGTGACAGCCAGACCAAACGCATCCGCAGACAGCGTGGCCGTCAGTGTCGTCTCCGGCAGATAAACCGAATAGGTTTTTGCCGCGGTGGGGATCATATACGTCAGGGAATCAGACACGTTCCGGCTGCGCCATTGCTCAGGACGATATTCACCACACAACTGTGAGGCCGTATTCGCCAGCAGGAACCCCAGAAACAACCGTTCCAGCGGGGTTTTATCGGGAAACACAACCGACAGGGCCAGGCTATCCAGCAGCATCAGTTCATTATCCGGCATCACGTTCTCCCTTTAAGCCCAGAGCCGCCCGGATACACTGAGCCTGAGGATGTTGCCGCGCATATTCACGCAGGGCGCAAAACCGCTCAGCATATCCGTCCAGCTTCATCAGGTCAGTCAGATAACCCAATACGCTCAGTGTCACCATCAGTCCAAAGGCATCGGCGGAGACTTCACCTTTAAAATCCGTCGTACTCACCTTGATCCCAGCAGACTCCAACCGGGCCGGCACGATATAGGCGATGTGGTCTGACACCTTCCGGTACTGCCATCGGTCACACCGGTCATCGTCACACAGCCCGGCAGCGGCTTTAATGAACGTGTGCTCCAGCAACATCAGTTCCAGTGAATCGGTGTGCGGAAAAATTTCAGCAAAAGGGGATAATTCAGCCGGGGGCACAGTGTGCACCGTGGCCGGGGGAGTATGTTGTTGCATGGTATTCTCCTGATAAAAACAACGGAGAACACCTGACCCAACGGGAAATGTGTTCCCCGTTGGGTGACTGGCCGGTTGGCCATCATGGATAAGATTAAGCGACCTTCATCGCCATCAGACTGACGATATCTGCTTCCAAAGGGGCGCAGATGTACCACACCGTAGTGTACTCCCTTGCAGGCTACGGGAGTGTTGCTGTCGCTGCCCGAAGGTGATCCTCACAAGCGACCGGATCATGGATAAGTCTGACTACGCTAATCAACAGAAATCCTCAGGTCAATGGGTAATTCATTTCCCGGGACAAAAAAATAATGTCAGGAACACGACGGAATTTTTAGGCGTCAGGGAGAGACTGTCAATACGCGGTGACCCATTCAGGCCATGTGGTCTAACACGTTTATGCCCCATTGTGTGTTAGTACTACAATCGTAATGGCTCTGGAATAAGAGGGTTATCCCGGCGACTATAATGACATTGTTGTGCGCGGTATTGATGTCGCCACCGTCAGTCTGGCCAAGATAAAATCTGTTCGACGGTTTCCCTTGTCTTTTTCATCAGTTTTGATAGCAGTGTACGCAGTTCCGATACGCTCAGGGCTATCAGCCCCTCCGGTGTTTTTTTCTCCTGTATCCGCAAAACCGCCAGAACCGCATGGGCCAATAACGACAGCGTAATATGCCGGTACCAACTTTGCCACTGCCGGACCTCGTAGTGATCCAGCCCACACTCACCTTTTGTTTCCTCAAAACCGCTCTCAATTTCCCAACGATATCCAACCGCCTGAACCTGTATCTTGAGGTCAGCCTGATCTCTGCGGGCATACACCACATAGTAAGCCCTTTCTTGCTTTTCATCCCGGCTACTCCGGACCAGCAGATAATAATTATAACGCCGTTCTTCTTCACTTATCTGCAAACGCCAGAGCGGGGCCTGTGCCCAGTCATACCAACGCTCTCCTTTTGTCCCTAGCTACGCAGACTGGGTTTCCCAATCGTCGGGCATCAGACTGGTTGCAATCACGTCCGCTTGGGGATCGCTAATACAAACGGTTGATACCGAGACTCCAGCCAGTATCGCAGGCGACGGTCTTGACTATAAACCGTATCGGCGTTCACTCATCTACAAGGGACACCAGCATCTGCAGGGCAAGCTGGGAGTTAGTTCACGAACCCGGATACGCAACTGCAGACGCTCCGTGTCGACCGGCCGCCTGCTTTAGGATGTCTTTTTCCATTTCTAGGCGTTTTCCCTGTTTTTCTAAGAGCCTGTTCAGAGTCTTTTCAATAAGATAACCAAAAAGGCTAAATTGATCATTTGTAAACTAGTATTGAGTTTCCGTTCGCAGTTCTTCCAAAGTCGTCTGTACTTCTCTAACCAGCCGAATAAGCGCTCAACGACCCAACGTTTGGGGAGCACAACAAATGCCTGTAATTCAGAGTGTTTGGCAATTTTAACAGATACACCACACAGCAATTTGACCGCCAGAGCAAACGCATCTCCCGTATAACCACCATCGGTCATAAGACATTTGACTCGTGCCAGTTGACGGTGATGTTCAGCTAACGCATCCAGTGCCCCTTCCCGATCGGTCACATTGGCTGTCGTCACGGCCACTGCATGGGGAAATCCTTGGCTATCTACCACAAGGTGCCGTTTTATTCCCGAGATCTTTTTCCCCGCATCATAACCTTTACACTGGGCTGTATCGCTGTTCTTCACACTTTGTGCATCAACAATTAAAAATGTGCTCAGCGCATCACGGCCTGTTTTTTGTCTGGCCTTTTGTACCTGATTTTTTTAAAGCCTGCTCCAGAAGACTACCGAATTCACTGGGTTCACTCCAAATCTGATAGTAATAATGGACAGTGCGCCATTTGGGAAAATCAGATGGCAGCATGCGCCATTGACATCCACTTTTCAGCAAGTAGAGGATGGCACAAAAAACCTCGTAAAGTTCGATTTTACGAGGTGCCGTTCGTTTACGGGCTTGTTCAAACAAAGGAAGTATTCGTTCAAACTGCTCTCGGGTGATGTCACTTGGGTAGCCTTTTCTCATCCGTAAATTATCAGGGTTCAATGGGTTTTAGTAAAGACTCTGAACAAGCTCTAATACTACAGTCGTAGCCCACATTGTGTCATGATAGCTATCTTCTTTCTTCCTCATCCTAAGGGAGGTGCCCTTGGCCTCACCTGTCAATCTCTGGGAATAGGCGCTTCTGCGGGCTCATTCCCGTCTGCTCCCACTATTTTGCTCTGCCAGTTCTCAGCAACGTTGTCTGGCGTATCTTCGTGGGTTACTCAGCGATGTTGAACGTAAAAACGGCTGGCAACTGGCTGAATGGCTGGGTGAACGCTCATCGCATGGCATTCAAGATTTTCTGGAACGGGCCCATTGGGATGCTGAAGCCGTCCGCGATATCTTACGTGATTATGTCACCGCACATTTGGGGGATGAGCAAGGTATCCTCATTATCGATGAAACCGGTTTTATCAAAAAAGGGACGCATTCTGCCGGCGTGCAGCGTCAGTATAGTGGAACGGCGGGACGGATTGAAAATAGTCAGATAGGGGTTTTCCGGTGTTACGCCGGCAACGGCGGTCATGCCTTCATTGATCAGGCTTTATATCTGCCTAAACAGTGGACGGCGGATCGCCCCCGCTGTGACGCCGCCGGCATGCCTGACTCGGTCAGTTTTGCGACGAAACCCCAACTCGCCCGGCACATGCTGGCGCGCGCATTCAAGGCCAATATCCCCTGTCGCTGGGTCACCGCTGATGCGGTCTATGGACAGGATCGTCGCTTGCGATGCTGGCTGGAATCTCAGCATCAACCGTTTGTCTTAGCGATCCCCAAAAATGAGCGCCTCTGGTGGCAAACACCGCACTACACCCGAGCAGACACCATTGCAGCCAGTCTGACCGCTGACGACTGGGAAAAACAGTCAGCCGGGCTGGGAACAAAAGGCGAACGTTGGTATGACTGGGCACGGATCCCGCTCTGGCGCTTGCAAGTGAGTGAAGAGGAACGGCGTTATGGCCATTATCTGCTGATCCGGCGTAACCGGGATGAGAAGCAGGAACGGGCCTACTATGTTGTCTATGCTCTTAAAGAGCAGGTCGTTCTTAAGACGTTAATTCAGGTGGCCGGACATCGCTGGGAAATCGAAAGCGGTTTTGAGGAAACAAAAGGGGAATGCGGTCTGGATCATGACGAAGTCCGGCAGTGGCACAGTGGGTATCGGCATATTACGTTGTCATTATTGGCGCATGCGGTTCTGGCGGTTTTACGGATACAGGAGAAAAAAAACGCCGGCGGGACTGATAGCCCTGAGTGTAGCGGAACTGCGTAAGCTGCTGTCAAAATGATGGAAAAGGCAGGAGAAACGAAAGAACAGATTTTATTTTGGTCAGGCTGGCGACGACGACATCAGTATCGCGCCCAACAATGCCATTATCGCCGCCGAGAGGAATATCTGATCATGGAACAGTTACGACTGTAGTACTAAGGCTTGTATCTAGCGTTGTTCGGGCGTCAGTACTTTCCTGACCAGCGTTATACTGGCGAACCCATTTTTCCAGCGTACTGGTATTGATCCCCAATGAACGGGCGACATCGACAGCCCGTTGTTGATGGAGAGTAACCTATTGAACCGCTTCCAGCTTAAATTCAGCTGAATAGTGGCGTTTGGTGAGTTTCACTTTCATTGTCACACCTTATTGTCATTTGATTAACATTAACGGGCTTTTGAGGTGTCCGGAATTATCATGTCACTACAGGCGGTATCATGACAGCGCTACCTTGCAGAGATGTGCTGTGTCTATATTTCACTCAATTTTGTAGCTGTGGAAAGTTTTTAGAGATTCCCTGAAGTATGAAAGGTCAGCCTGCCTTCATGATTCATGCTGGTAAGTCAGCTTTCGAGAATATTATATTTAACGAAAATCGACGAATTGAATACGTGATGTTGGATTTATTTGTTTTTTATATATTATTTGTTATTATTGCATTTGAGATAATATTATTTACTTTTAATTTTAAAAATATTAATTTTGTAATATTAACTATTTTAAATAATAAAAACAGATATTATTTTTATTACCAGTTAAATTCTGATTGATTTTTTATTATTTTTTAGATGTTTATTCTGGGAATTGCATTTTATTAACTTATTTATTTTTTAAATTTGATGTGATTTTGTTTTTGTTTGATCTATAGGTGGCTTAATGTTATTTTTATTTGGTTTTTCTATGGATGATTTTAACAACAAGGATGGTTTATGAAAATATCCTCTCATGTCAGAAGTAATTTATCTTGATGGATTTTCATTTCTTAATGACTTTTCATTGTAGTGGCTAATCTATTTTTATTAATGTGAAGGCTTAATTATATAACATGTTCCACTTGTATCATGTTGTTTTTTGGGGTGAGTAAAGGTTCTTATACATTTGGCCCATAAATCATTAATTAATAAAATTAAATTTTAGATGATAATATAGAAAATGGTTTTTCATATACTAATTTGGGATAGTTTTATCATAAATTTTTAAGGTGGTAACTTTAGTCTTTAAAAGTTAGATATAATTCATTTTATGAATGTTTTTTAATATTTATCTTCCGATTAACATTAAATAGTTATAACTAACTACTGGCATGGATTTTCATAGGTGTGTATGTGAATATATTTTTTTCATAAAATAGAAAGCATGAATATAATAGGATAGGATAATATATTGAATATATATATTTTAACTCTATATGAGCAAGTTTAATTTTTTATTAAATTAATATAATATATAAATTTTGTAATAATTCATTACGAGATATTTTTATTGTTTGGTTGAGTTTTTATGATAAGTAAAATTTCAGGTGTGTTATTTGTCATTTTAATAACCTTTCTTTCTATGGGGGGATTAATTTCATCAGATATATTTCTCCCTGCATTGAATGAAATGAGTGACTACTATGATGTGAGTGAATCTAATGTGCAAAGTGCTATAGGAATTTTTTTATTTGGCATAGCTTTTTCCCAACTTATTTATGGTCCTTTGAGTGATTGTTTAGGTAGAAAGAAAATTCTAATTTTTGGAATGATTATATGGCTGATATCAACTATTGGGATCTTGTATACTACACATATTAGTGAATTATTACTATTACGTTTACTTCAAGGAATAGGAGCTTGTGCTGGTATTACATTAAGTCGCGCCATCATTAATGATTTAATGGGTAAAGAAGAGGCAGCTAATTTGTATCTGATAATTTTTCCTTTCGTGGGAATGTCACCAGCAGTGGCACCAATGATCGGTGGATTATTAAACGAACACTATGGCTGGAAAGCTTGTTTTTTATTCCTTATTTTATTTATAACTATCATTATTATATTGTGTTTATTAGTATTGAAAGAATCATTACCAATAGAAAAGCGTCAAAAGTTGAATGTTGGATGCGTATTTAATAATATTTATAATGTTTTTATAAATAGAAAATTTCTTTACTATGCTTCGATACCTTGTTTTGCTTACACGGCATATTTTTCTTATCTGATAGAATCACCTTTTATTCTTACAACTATGGGGTTACCAGAAAAATACATTGGTTACAGTTATATCACGCTGTCTTTTAGTTATGTATTAGGTAATATTACCGCTAAGAAATTAATGGGTCGCCGGAGTATAGAAAAAACAATTCATTATGGCTATATATTTTTTACCACTGGAAGTATTGCTTTTACAGTACAAATGCTTTTAAGCCCTTGCCCATTATTAACTTCAATATTGACAGTCTCGACATTAACTTTTGGTAATGGTTTTTTGCTTCCGCTTGGTACAGCATCGGCAATTTCCACTAATACTCAAGTCGCAGGAACCACTTCCGGTGTGATGGGAACATTGCAATTAGGTAGTGCAGGATTAGCTTCACTTTTTATTGGTTATATATCTCAACATGAGCCTATGAAAGTGGCAATGATTATCACGATTGTTGCTCTTGTAGGTAATGCAATTTATTTATTTGGATATAAAAAACTAGCAATTATAACTAACAAGGAATAAAAATGGTTAATAATATAGATGTAACATTACGTGATGGCGGATACCTAAATAATTTTAATTTTACAACAGAATATGCAAAAAAACATGTTAAGTCCCTGACTCAAGCTGGTGTCGAGTGGTTCGAAATTGGTTATCGTAATGGATCTTTTAAACCTATTTCAAATATTGGTATAACCGGTATATCTCCAGATAGTTACATTAGTGATATTCATCAGGCAGTACCAGAAGCAAAATTGGTAATCATTGCCCACCCACATAATATTAATGCTAATGATATTTATGCAATGAAGGCGAATGGTGTTAGTTTGCTTAGATTATGTATTAAAATAGACAACCCACAACCATGTTTAGCATTATGCGAAATCGCTCGAGCAGCCGGAATTGTAGTGAGTATTAATTTTACACGAGTAAGCCAGATTTCTGTAAATAAGATTATCGAAACTATTAGGCTATGTGAACAGGCTGGTGCTGACATCATCTATCTAGCAGATTCAAATGGAAGTTTATTCCCAGATCAAGTATCACAATTATTTCATAGTATAAAAACCATTACTCAATTGCAATTAGGATTCCATCCTCATGATAATTTAGGACTAGCTACATCGAATAGTATTGAAGCTATGAAAGCCGGAGCCAACTTTATTGATAGCTCTTTATCTGGAATGGGGAAAGGGGCTGGAAATCTCAATTTAGAAAGCTGGCTTTCATTTCTCAATCTGAGTCAGGGGATTCAGAAATATAACCTTGAATACGTATTTGAACAATGGAATGAACTGCAATCTCATCATTGTTTTACTGCATCTAAACGCGATATTATTGATGTAATGATGGGAATATATAATTTGAGCGTGGAAAATAAAACAGCTCTTGAAGAAGAATTACATAATGGAATTAATTATGCATTTCAGTTTATTAAATCTTTGCGTGGAGCAACGGTGTGACACCGTATAATAAAACCAGATATTTCAGCCTCGAAGCAGTAATTCTTTCTCCAATAATGCCACTTTGGGATCATGGGAATTTTTGTTCATCCTTAACTTCATTGTTAGAGAATATGGGATATAAGGTATCTATTATTGATACATTATCCCTAATTAACCCTGTTAAACTCAATTTTATTGATCCTGATGATGCTATTGATATTATTGAACATGAATTAGTTCAGCGTTTTTCCAAACCTTATCTACTTATTGGCTTTGCGATGGCTGGTACTTTGGTACAGTTACTTGCACCGCGTTTAAATGAGTTAACAGGCGTAATTTCAGTGAGTGGTCCTGGGTATGCAGATATATTACTTAGTAATAGATTAGGACAATTGATAACATTATTGAATGAAAATCAGCTGAATGAAGCAATCTCAGTATTGCATGACTTTGTTATTCCTAAAGGTGGAACTCCACTTCCCCCTATGTCCGATATACCAAATCATTTAAGAGAAATTGCTCAGAGACGTTTAATAGTAGGGTTCTCATTACTGCTACAATTGGATGCTAGAGCAACATTATGCAATTACAAGGGAAAATTCTTGAGTATAGTGGGTGAATGTTCACAACTAGCCACTGTGTGTAATCAAGTGCTGAGTGCTAATCCCATGCATTGTTTTGTTGTTGTAGACGGAGCAGGAATGAGGCCTTGGGATGATAAACCGAAATTTGTTAACAATATGATTAAAGATTGGCTCAGAATATTATGAATAAAAAAATTCTTGTTTTACCAGGAGATGGTATTGGTCAAGAAGTATGTGATGCTGCTCTACCTGTATTCAAAGCCTTAGAGCTTCCTGTTACATTAACAATAGGCAATATTGGTTGGACTTGTTGGGAAAGAGAAGGTAATCCTGTACCTGAAAGTACTTGGGAACAAATATCTTCAGTTGATGCTGTATTGCTTGGGGCCATTACTAGTAAAGGCAAAGAAGAGGCTCTACAGGCACTTCCATTATATCTTCGCGAAAAAGCAGGAAATTATGTATCACCCGTGATCCAATTACGTCAACGTTTGGGGTTATACGCAAATATTCGACCAGTACGTTATATCGAAGGGGAACGTAAACCTTTTCGATGTTGTGTTATTAGAGAGAATACAGAAGGATTATATGCGGGATTCGATTTTAAAGGAATTCCCACTACTATAGCAGATTGGTTAACTCACCCTAATATAGACAAATATGGCCCTGAAGAAGTGGGATGGTCAGTCCGCTTGCAAACACGCTTTGGTTTGGAGCGGTTGTTTACTACTGCTTTTGAGTATGCGAAGGAAAATAATTACACACGTGTAACTTTTGCTGATAAACCAAATGTTATGAGGGAAAGTGGGCATTTTGCAAAAGTTATTTTTGATACTATTGCAGCAAACTACCCAGAAATAAAAGCAGATATTCACAATGTAGATGCAGTAGCGCTGTGGCTAGTAAAAAAGCCACATGAATTTGGCATCATTGTTGCTGAAAATATGTTCGGGGATATTCTGTCGGATTTGGCTGCAGGAGTTATGGGCGGACTTGGTTTAGCACCTAGCGCTAATATAGGTAGCGATATTGCTTACTTTGAACCAGTTCATGGTAGTGCACCTAATATGGCCGGTAAAAATAAAGCCAATCCGGCAGCAATGTTTTACACAATAGCACTGCTATTAGAACATATTGGCTTCTCTGATGCAGCCATAAAAATTAATCAAGCGGTAGACAGTGTAATACGTGAAGGGCGAACCGTAACTTATGATCTGGGAGGAAATGCAACAACCCAGCAAATGGCACAGGCTATTATTCATACTCTGAGGAAAGAATATACCAACAATTTTGCGTCGATTATTACAATTGGTAATGAACTCCTGAGTGGTCAATATTTAAATACAAATCTTCAGCATATTAGTAATTATCTCCTAAAACAGGGGTATAAGATAAAACAGCATCAGGTTTGTGCAGACGATATACACCAAATTGCTACATCAGTAATTCGTAGATTGGGGCAAGATGCGCTTATTGTTGTATGTGGTGGACTTGGTCCTACGCCAGATGATAAAACCCGTGAGGCTATAGCTAGAGTAGCAGGACAGACTTTAGAAATGCGGGACAATATCTGGGTGGGAATACAGCAACAGTTAAAAAAGTTAGGTGTATATTGTGACTCTTCGGATCAAGTTCAGGCAATGTTTCCAACCAGTGCAAATATTATCCTCAATGTTGCGGGAACAGCCCCTGGTTTTAGTCTTAATGTGGATGGGAGCAAAATAGTCGTGCTACCTGGCCCACCTTCTCAGATGCAGCTAATGTTGTCAGAAGAATACTCGATTTCACCGGCGGTTGGAGCAAGGGAGTTAAACTACCAATGGACATTGATCGGTATTAGTGAAAGCAAGGTAGGTATGTTGGTGAATTCATTTTTCGACGATGTTGAATGCGATATCAATTATCTGTGGAAAGCCCCTTATGTAATAGTACAAGTCACTACTCCTGCAGACCTTCCTCTTTCTGAGCAGAAATTAACTGACTTTGGTTTTATGTTTGATGGAAAATTGGTTAGCAACTGCCAAACAACAGCGATGGAAAAACTCAAGGAAGAATATTGTATTGATTGGTGTACAGATGATGCTGAATTACAGGAGTATTTACGTATTGAGTACCCAGTGAATTATACTCAAAAGCCCCTTTCAGTGAGTGTTACGGCCTCTCCTTCTATACAGACATTTTTGCTTGATGGAGAAATATTAGGAAAAATGACTTTAACAACCATAGATAATGATGGATGTGAGCACTCTATAAGTTTTCCGTGTAATAAATTACTACTCAGACAAGTCATAGCCGAATATGCGGCATGGAGTGTCATGTGTGCCCGGACATCCAAGGATGAAATCTAATGAAAACTACACAATTTGAGCGAATCAAAGAACGTTTAATGGCGCTGGACAGTGCAGCTATATCGGATGCAATGGATAGTTTATATATTCCCACAGGGTTGGCTGGAATTGTGCCACGTAACTCTGGAATTAAAATGGCTGGGCCTGCGTTTACCGTACGCTATGAACCTATTATTCCAGAGCAAGGTAGGTTTCTTAATGCTGGAAACTATATTGATGAAGTACCTTCTGGATACGTAGTAGTAGTTGATAATCAAGGACGTACAGATTGTACCAGTTGGGGGAATATCCTGACGTTTAAGGCTATACAAAAAGGAATCGCTGGTTCTGTAATTTATGGTTCAGCTAGAGATTTATCTGAGGTACGCAGACTGGCATATCCTTTATTTACGACTGGGGTTTACATGGTATCTGGAAAAAATCGGGCTCAAGTTGTAGAAATACAATGTACTCTGAACATTGGAGAAGTAATGATATCTCCTGGAGACTGGATTTTTGCTGATGATAATGGTGCGTTAGTCATTCCACAGCAACATTTATTGACAGTTATAGAACGTGCTGAAAATGTTGATAAAACTGAGCAAGCCATAATTGAGGCAATAATTAATGGGGAGGATTTGGTCTCTGCTCGTGAAAAATTGGGATATGCTGTGCCTTGGAAGCCTGCATTATGAATAAAAAGTTCATAGAATACTGGGCGAAAAAACTTCATTTTTTGGATGTTCATTATCATGCACGGCCTGATAGTTACATTCGGCGGTATAATGTGCTGGAAACTGGAAGAGAATATGCGCGCCATAATGGCGGCGTTGTACTTAAAAACCATTTGGGGAGTGTTGCTGCTTTATCCTCATTGGCTCAAGAGGAAGGACTTCCAGTTTTTGGTTCAGTTGTTTTGAATGCGGTAGCTGGGGGGTTGGCGCTCAATCCAGTAATCCAGGCACTGAGTCAGTATCAGTTTTATGAAGCGCCTAGATTATTAGTTCATTTACCAACTATTGTTCCAACAGGTCATAAAAGTGTAATGAAACGTGCTTGGTCAAATGCTACAGCACAAACTTTTGCCCAACAATATTTATCTATTGTCGATAACAACGGACGCGTACGTAAAGAACTTCATGAATTAATTGACTTTGCACAGCAGCATAATGTTGTTTTGTCATCGGGTCATGCTTCTGGTTATGAAATTATGCAACTTATTGATGTGATTATTGCCAAAGGTGGTTGTAAGTTTATGCTTAACCAACCAGCTAGTCCGATGACGGGTTTAAAGTTTAAAGATATTAAAGAGTTGGGTGTTTATGAATGGCTCTATGTAGAACAGACAGCGCTGACAGTTTATCTCGGTTATCAGACAATTGACGATTTTTTTGAGGTATTATCAGAAGTAAATAATGTAGTTTATAGTTCTGATCTTGGTCAGCCATCACAACCAGATATTGAACAGTGGTTGAGTGATAGCCAGTGTTGGTTTAAAACAGCTGGTCTTAGTGAATCACGTATCCGGGATATATCTTTATTGAATCCGTTGCGAATGTTAACTCCTAATTAATCGGAGTTTTATCTAAGCCGTCACTAATTAATGACTCATGAACAGGAGAAATTTAGTGACGGTTAATGAGATGGTTCCCCTCACTCTAACGGCAGTATATTAGCAGGGTGATTATCTTTGATTAGAGGCTACCATCATGAATACCACCACACTGATTGGCATCAATCAGTAACCACTCGAAATCGGGGTCATTCACCAAGTGTTCAAGCAGCTTTTCCCATATTCCTTTATCTCTCCAACGGCAAAAACGGCGGTGGGTATTTTTCCAATCACCATAATCAGTATGCAAATCTCGCCAAGGTGCGCCTGTCCGTAAAATCCAAAATACCCCATTGATAAAACGCCGATTATCTTCAGCGACACGCCCCCAAGCACCTTTACGTCCCGGCAAATGAGGTTCAAGTAGATCCCAAGCGCGATCTGAAATATCGTGGCGGCGGTGTGCGGGTGTACTCATGATTAATCGACTTTTGTAATGGAATAATGGGACATCATTATTGCACAAAATTATTCATGACGACACTACCTAAGAAAAAACACTTCACGGGAAAGAAATTTACCCTACGTATCGAGAGAACGAATCTTACGCTTCGTATCCGGATAAAGAGGCTGAATAGAAAGACAATAGGTTATTCCAAATCCGAAGAGATGCATGACAAAGTGGTCGGTACGTTCATTGAGCGTGAATACTATCTTTCATAACAGATCTAACTATTGGGAGCATGACCGAAAATTTTCTACTCCATTAGATCAAAGTGTTCTTAACAGAATGGATTATACCACTAGGCAGTTTATCTACTAGCGATGAAATACAAAGCAAAAAAAATCGTTTTATATCCATCGTCATTCACTTTCCTATTAATTTAATACGAAGTATATACCATGCATTATGTAATAAATATCAATATAATAAATACATACCAACCTATAGCTAATAAATAAGCTTTCATAATAACGATACACTCATTTTTCTCACTCCCGGCTGTTGCCCTGATGAAAAGGCGGTCATAAATTCTTCAACGCACACTAAGAGTTGCCACATATACTGACAGCAATGATTCCGTGTGACGGTTTCATGCAAAGATTGCCACAAGCGTTCAATCTTATTTAGCCATGGCGAATAGACCGGTAAAAATAACAGGTTAAATTGAGGATTTTGTTTTAGCCATTCCCTGACTTTCTGGCTTTTGTGAATACCATAATTATCTAAAATTAACGTGATACTTTTGGCTTGGCGATACTGACGATTAATTTTATCTAACATATTGATAAATAGATCAGAGTTTTTCTTTATACCACAGACATTGGTCACTTGACCTGTTCGTACCTCAAGGCAGCCTGCAAGGTAGTGCTTTTGATTTTTCCCCGGTGTCATCACGCGTTTTTGTTGTCCTTTTAGACACCAGTCTGCCCCGATTTTAGGATTCAGATCGATATCAACTTCATCTTCATAAAAAACAGGATGTTGCTCTGATACGTTGGCTAAGGCTTCGGTGATTTTTGCCATTTTTTCGTCATATTCAGGATCAAACTTTTGACGGTAGGAACCGCTCTTCGCCAGATAATACCCACCTGACAAAAGTAACGATACAGGGTACTTTTTGACAGTAATAAACCTAATAATTCATTGATTATCTGAGTGATAAGTTCAATACTCCAACGTGAACGCAAACAGCCAAAATCTTGCGGGGAGTGTGATAATAAGAATGACAGAAAGCTAAAAATCGGGGCTAAATTCCATCGGGCAGGCCTTCCTCTTGGTAAGCTTTTTAACCCTTCCAGCCCATATAATGTTAACCAATTTATCCAACGATGGACGGAAGAACGTGAGCAATGAAGGGTTCTGGCGATATGAGAAACGGTCTGACCTTCATGTAACATTAAGAGTGCCATGAGTCGGCGAGCATAATCTTTATCCCGGGTTTTATGAATAAATTTTTTCATCTGACGTCGTTCACTTCGGGGAATTGGTGCTATGATCCGCATCACTCAGTCCATTTTGGGATTTTTTTGATTTGGCGATTAATCAGATCGCAAAAATTGGACTGAGTTCCCTCCAAGTGATCTACTATTTTGAAAGCTTATTTATAGGCGCAGCTTGATTTTACCAATACTTAAATTTTAAACACTCGATTAAATCCAATTAAAATCAATTAAATAATTAATCCACTGCAATTAAAATTAACAAAAAACATCAATATAAAAAACCCCAAAAAATAACAATAAACCTCAAAAAAATAAACACAATTAACAATAAATAAACAAATTTATTTTTTAATAAAAACTTTAGTGAAAAAAATAATAATATTGAACTTATTAATGTAAATGACTGTTACATGTGATAAAATCAATGACACTTAGGGAAAATAAAATCGCATTGAAACCATCGCCGTGGTTAGCAATTTATTTTAAATAACCTGAGATAAGGGCGAGAGACGACAAAAACACTATTTTCTATGATAATGTATTTTCTACTTTATGAAACTTATTTTTTTAGTAAGGTTGATTAATTCTTGTTTTCTCTCGCCCGATCTTATAATTCTTATTATATTATTTTTTATTTCTTCACATATTTTTACTTAATTAAAAAAGTTAAAACTAAGATGATTAAAAAACAACACTAATAATCTCCCATTTACATCCAATTTCACTCACATCATTTTTTATATTTGTAATCTCAGATTATCTTGATGTAAGATACTTCATTAGGAATTAGTTAAATATATCCATCATAATGTATTATCAAGGAATTAATAATATGTTAATTAATTGGAAAATTTCTCAGAGGAGTTAATATGATAGTTATGGTTACCGGTGCTACTTCCGGTTTTGGTGAAGTTATATCCAAAAAATTCCTATCCAATGGGCATAAAGTAATTGGCATTGGTCGCAGGGTTGAAAAATTACTCGAAATTAAAAATGAATTTCAATCTGATTTTCACCCAATTCAACTAGACCTAACAGAAAAAGAAAGCATTATTAACATATTAAATGAAATTCCTGAAGATTTTAAAAATGTTGATATTCTGGTAAATAATGCTGGGCTTGCCCTCGGATTGGAAGAAGCTAATCTATCGGATATTAATGATTGGAATAGAATGATAGACACGAATGTTAAAGGCTTAGTAAACATAACACATTCAATTTTACCTATTATGGTCAATAAAAACTCTGGACATATAATTAACATAGGATCAACCGCAGCAAACTGGCCATACTTAGGAGGAAACGTATATGGAGCCACTAAAGCATTTGTCAAGCAGTTTAGTAGGGGTTTGAGAGCTGATTTATTTGGAAAGAAAATAAGAGTAACTAATATAGAACCAGGATTGGTAAAAGGAACGGAATTTTCTCTTGTTAGATTTAAAGGCAATAACAGCAAAGTAATAAATACATACAAGGATGCAGATGCTCTAACTCCAGAAGATATTGCGGAAAGTGTTTTTTGGGTAAGTAATTTACCAGCTCATGTTAATATAAATGAAATAGAAATGATGCCAGTATGTCAAAGCTTTGCAGGTCTTAATATATATAGAGAATAAGAAAATAAAGTAATTAAAGAGGCATAAGCCTCTTTAATTATTACTTCAATCCTGTTAAAACCAATGTTACCATCATAATAATTACGGTTAATATTAGTATTTTTTTAACTATTTCACCATTTGTTTTTATTGCATGTATGCTACCAATATGATTCCCTAATAGACTAGCAAGTATCATTGGAATACCTATAATAAATGCCATATTCCCAGACACAGCAAAAGCGACAAATGCACCTATATTTGAAGAAAAATTAAAAATTTTTGATGTTGCAGATGCCTTTAATAAGTCCAAATTATTAATTAAACATAAACATATAATAAAGATACTACCAGTTCCTGGCCCAAAAAAACCATCATAAAAACCCACAACGAAGCAAGTTAAAAAGACCACAAATACAGATTTTTTTACTTGAAATTTAATTTCGTCTTTTGAAGATAATTTCCCTTTAAAAAATGCAGCTAACAAACCAAATGGAAGCATCCCTATTATTACATAGGTAATAATTTGGCTAGGTAAATAAATTACTGCCCTAGCACCTATATATGCCCCCAAAAGAGACGATATT
Organism: Xenorhabdus bharatensis; assembly: GCF_037996705.1. Taxonomy (NCBI): domain Bacteria; kingdom Pseudomonadati; phylum Pseudomonadota; class Gammaproteobacteria; order Enterobacterales; family Morganellaceae; genus Xenorhabdus; species Xenorhabdus bharatensis. The sequence goes on from NZ_JBBMXG010000014.1 coordinate 141,939, forward strand.
ATTCCAGCAGGAATTATACCCCATATAATAGACTTGTTTTTTAGAAAGTTTTTAATGGCAGCTATAGTACCAATAGTACTAACTAATTTCTCTTGTCCTAAGGCAAGATGAGGAGGCAGTCCCACCAACATAAATGATGGAATTAATATTAAACCAGCACCACCAGCAATAGAATCGATATAACCAGCCACAAACGAAGCAAGTACTAAAACAAATATTCCTATATATAAATACTCAGAAATTAAACTATTTTCAATAAACATTTATCATCCTGTTACTTTTAAGTGATGATTGCATTCTTGACTTAACAGATATGATTCCTCTGGTTTTTGATAAAGAGCAAACAACCTTAATAACCATCTATCATTGCCATCAAAACGAGGCTGAAACGCATTTCTAGTATGAAGCGTTCTTTGATTGTTAAATATAACAACTTGCCCCGGATTTAATGATAACTCAATCCATTTATTTTTGTCCATTGAAGACTTTCTCAATTTTTCCAATGCATCATTATTTTCTTTTTTTTCTGAGAGAACATTGTGGTAATCAAATCTAGAATAATACTTACCATTATATTCATTTATTAATGGTAAGTTTTCTACCATCTGCGAGCTGCCTTCAAATGAATCAGGTCTTTTTACTATATAATTATGTTCTTTTAACAAATTTATATCCTTTTGAGATAAATCTGTTAGAACGTCGTCAAGTCTTATGATACTTGTAAAAACATTATCTTCTTTTTTCAGACACAATAATGACAATGTATCTGGACATGGAGTATTTTTTAATGAATCACCATTTATCATTAAATCAGGATTGTCTACATGTGGAAAAAAATCATGAAAATAGCCATGAGAACTAACTTGATTTTTTGCACTTTTTTTGGGAGCAACATTCCTTATTAATCTTCCATCATTTTCCCCCTGATAAACAACAGGATACAATCCCAGCTCAATATTAAATTTAATTAAAGAAAGAATTGATTTTTTTATTTCCTTCTCTTCAATATATCCTGTCTCTGTTGGAGTTTCAGGCAAAAATTCATCTATCTCTATATTGCTGACAAAATAATCATTATCATGTAATTCATTTTTGTTCATTGAAAATTCAACAGATTTATTTTTATTCTTCAATAGTTCCATTGATAAATTATATAGTTTATTGTTATCCATTTATGATTGCCTTTTACACTCGGTTAAGAAAATAATAAATAAAGTTAAAATTTCTATTTTTATAGTAACATCATTTAACTTTCATTTAAATATCTTAACAATAAAATTTATCTCATATGATTAATTAAAAATCAAATTAATGCAAAAAACATATAATTTTTTTAAATCAGAGTGTTAATTAACCTTTCTCCTCTATAAAATCATTAATAAAAATTATCACTTAGCATTGATGCATTATTTTTGATGATACTTTGATGTTAAAATAAACCGCTTATTTATTGATCGCTCTTTGAATAATCATCCGTTTTAACATGTCACTACTTCCTACAGTGGTGTATAACTAAAATTAATGCCACCATAAAAAAACAAAATTTAATTATCGAAAATATGACCACCAGTCTCTTGAGGAAAAAGGTACTCCATATATAGAGTAATGATCGTTAGTGGGGTAATAAGGAAGTTTGGTAATTGTCAACACAGTTGCCACTATGTCTATCCGTTATCAGTTTATTATCATGTAGGGTGAGGGTGAACAGCCTTAACCTGTCGACAGGCTAGAGGGCTACGCATAAATGGTTATTAAATATACAAAACTATTATTACTAATTTATAAAAATAGAATACACACATTACGATGCACATAAGACAATAATTTTTCTGTATAAATTAATCTTGAATTTCTATTATTTTCAAATCATGGTGTCTTAGCTTCTATACGCAATTAACTTGAAGATGCAGGAATTAAAGTCTGGAAATTATCGGTCAGCCAGGTAGCTAATTCCTGTCCTTTTTCGGGTAAGGTGACATGAAAAAAATGATGAAGGGTTTTACGGAACGTTTTGGTATCCGGGAAATAGACATTGTTTCGTACTTGCTCATTCGCGTACTTCCATAATCGCTCAATCGGGTTGAGGTTAGGGCTGTAAGGTGGCAGATAATGCCACCTGATATTCAGGACTTCAGCAAAAAATTGTACTATTTCA
>NZ_JBBMXG010000015.1:0-135311 GCF_037996705.1 Xenorhabdus bharatensis
CGATTTTAACGGGATTGGTTGCTTACTGCCTTAAAGAGAAAAAGCCATCACTGAAAATTTTCTACTCAGAAGAAGATATTTCAGCAATAGCTTAAGCGGAATTGGGGTTAAATTAAACATATTTTTTATTCCACTGAATTAATCGTTCTAAATTGTAACTGGCTCAGTCACGGGTTGCAGCCAGTTTCATATCTCAAAATAACCTCTTCAGTTACCCATTGTTTACTACCTGATATTTTGCCAAAACTCATCATCGATTGCCCCATTCTGATAAATATAGAAAATCCTCCGTTCAAGAGCAGTTAATTTTATCTTATAAAATAAACAAAAAATCGAATGATAATCCATTAATTAGAAATTTATTAATCCTTGTTGATTAATGACTTTCATGGAACAATTCTATCTAATTTATCCATAAAGTTGTTCAGGGATGAATTTAGTTAACATTTAACTTAGAAAAATCATTTAATCAAATTAAGTAAAAGAAATGGATAATCAAAATATTAATTTAAATTCTGGGGAACAAAATGTTTCCCTTATCAAAGAAAAAGAGATTTTCATTCGTGAAGGACAGTCCGTAGGTGCCGGAGCTGCCACCGAGTGGATCGGTGATGCATGGAAGATGTTTAAAGCAAATCCATCGCAATGGATACTGTTTACATTTATCTATATGTTAATTCTTGGAGGATTGAGTGTTATTCCACTGCTCAATTATATCTTAACTTTGTTTAGTCCTGTGTTTGTTGCGGGTATTATCGCAGCCGCTGAGAAGCAAAGAACTACGGGGAATTTTAAAATAGATTTACTCTTTTACGGGTTTAAAGAAAAATTAGGTTCACTGGTTGCTGTTGGTGCTCTTTATTTAGGCATCTGTGCACTTGGGGCTGTGGCTGCTGTTCTCATTGCGGGCATAGGGATGATAGATTTGATTTTAGCCGCTCAGGATATAAATGCAGAACTAGACCCAGAACAATTAATTGCGGTTATTCCTTCAATTATGTGGGCATGTCTTGTGTTTTGGATTTTCATCACCATTGCTCTTGCATTTATCTGGTTTGCTCCCGCATTAATTATCATTAATGATCTGAAATTTGGTGAGGCAGTATCAATGAGTCTGAGTGCGGTAAAGAAAAATTTATTCGGTGGATTTCTATTTTTCTTACTGATGGGGATTCTATTTATTGTATCACTGCTTCCCTTATTTTTAGGTCTGATTATAATGCTTCCGATGAACCTTATTGTTTATTATACAACGTACCGTAGTATTTTTTATAAGCAGGAAGAAAAACAAATACAATCAGATTTCGTTATTTAAGGGTTCTTATTTCTATATTTATAATAAGCGATATTTTCAGTGCTTATTATTCTTCTCTAACCCAAAGCGTATATATCATTAAATAAAAAAGCGCCTAACAAGGCGCTTTTTTATTACTTAGAATAATCAGCTATTAACCAATATATTCCAGCCCGTTCATATAAGGACGTAATACTGCCGGAACTTCAATTCGGCCATCTGCCTGCTGATAGTTTTCCATCACTGCAACCAGAGTACGGCCAACAGCCAGACCTGAGCCATTCAGTGTGTGTACCAGCTGGGTTTTCTTATCATCTTTACTGCGGAAACGAGACTGCATACGACGAGCCTGAAAATCCCATGTGTTAGAACAAGATGAAATTTCACGATAAGTATTCTGAGCCGGTAGCCAAACTTCCAAATCGTAAGTTTTTCTTGAACTTGCACTCATATCTCCGGTACACAGCAACATCTTACGGTACGGCAGGTTTAGTAGCTGCAATACTTTTTCCGCATGTCCTGTCAGTTCTTCCAGTGCTTCCATTGATTTCTCAGGATGTACAATCTGAACCAACTCAATTTTATCAAACTGGTGCATACGGATCAGGCCACGGGTATCACGACCATAAGAACCCGCTTCAGATCGGAAACAAGGTGTATGTGCCGTCATTCTCAAAGGAAGATCTTTCTCATCCAGAATCTCACCACGCACCAAGTTAGTCACCGGAACTTCCGCAGTCGGGATCAGTGCATAGTTACTACCAGATTCTTCTTCCAGCGCTTTAGTGTGGAATAAGTCTTCACCAAATTTAGGCAACTGACCTGTACCAAACAGAGTGTCATGGTTAACCAGATAAGGAACATAGGTTTCCAGATAACCATGCTGCTCAGTATGCAAATCCAGCATAAATTGCGCCAATGCACGGTGCAAACGGGCAATCTGGCCTTTCATTACCACAAAGCGCGCACCCGTTAATTTCACGGCTGCTGCAAAATCAAGACCATCTGTCAATTCACCCAATGATACGTGATCTTTCACTTCAAAATTATACTGATGCGGCTCACCCCAACGGCTGATCTCTACGTTATCGCTGTCATCTTTACCATCAGGAGAAGAATCATCAGGAATATTCGGCATACTCAGTGCAAGATCACGGATCTCAACCTGTAATGCTTCCAATTCTGCTTTTGCTGTATCCAGCTTTTCTCCCAATTGATTTACTTCCTGACGCAGTGGTTCAATATCCTCACCACGGGCTTTCGCTGCACCAATAGATTTCGATCGGGAATTACGTTCTGCTTGCAGGGTTTCAGTTTCAACTTGTAAAACTTTACGGCGCTCTTCTTGTTTACGCACCGTCTCCACATCAAGGGTATAACCCCTGCGAGCCAGTTTTTCGGCGACTGCGTCTAGCTCATTACGCAGCATATTTGGATCGAGCATGCTATTCCTGTGCTTGTTTGTTATTGAGAAAAAAGTTATTGGTAAAACAGTAATAAAATCAGTCTGGACTAAGCAGACTGATAGAAGTTTTTTAACGTACCAACATTACCGTATCAGCCACATTAACGATAGCGTTTTATTGGACTATTTTGATCCTGTGCCATTAGCCAGTTTAATTTTTCACCGATTTTACCTTCCAATCCTCTGTTAGTCGGATGGTAATAAGTTGTCTTTTGCATCTCAGGCGGAAAATAAATCTCTCCGGCGGCATAAGCATTCGGCTCATCATGCGCATAACGGTATGCTTCACCATATCCCATCTCTTTCATTAACTTCGTCGGGGCATTACGCAAATGAGCCGGGACATCATAATCAGGCTTTTCCTGAGCATCGGCCATAGCCGCTTTAAATGCAGTATAAACAGCATTACTTTTAGGAGCACAAGCAAGATAAACAATCGCCTGCGCAATAGCCCGCTCTCCTTCTGCGGCTCCGACACGAGTGAAACAATCCCATGCAGCAATTGCAACCTGTATCCCTCGAGGATCTGCATTACCAACATCTTCAGAAGCTATCGCCAGTAGACGTCGGGCAACATAAAGGGGATCACCACCGGCAGTAATAATCCGCGCATACCAATAAAGTGCAGCATCTGGCGCTGAACCGCGGATTGATTTATGTAAGGCCGATATTAAATCGTAATATCGGTCACCTTTATTATCAAAGCGTGCACTTCTTTCCCCACTGACTTCTTTCAGCAGTTCAAGTGTCAGAATCCGCTGACCTTTCGCATCAACTTCCGCCATATCTGACATCATTTCCAGCAGATTCAGTGAGCGGCGTGCATCACCGGCTACCAGCTCTGCGAGTATATGCCGGGTATCTTCCGGCAACACAATATCTTGCCCACCAAGACCACGTTCTTTATCACTTAAGGCCTGAGTCAGCACTTGTTCTATTTCTGCTGGCGAAAGGGATTTCAGTAGATAGACTCGCGCCCGTGACAGCAGAGCTGAATTTAATTCAAAAGAGGGATTTTCGGTTGTCGCGCCAATAAATGTAATTGTGCCATCTTCAATATGTGGCAAAAATGCATCTTGCTGGCTTTTATTAAATCGGTGAACTTCATCAACAAATAAAATTGTCCTGCGACCTGCATTACGATTTTGCCGTGCTTTTTCGATGGATTCCCGGATCTCTTTGATACCCGAAGTCACCGCAGAAATACGTTCAATATCTGCCTGCGCATAATAACCAATAATTTCAGCTAATGTGGTCTTTCCCGTACCCGGTGGCCCCCATAAAATCATAGAATGGAGTTGCCCCGCACGAATAGCTCTCGGTAGAGGTTTACCTTCCGCTAATAAATGTTGCTGACCAATATAGTGATCTAACGTGATTGGCCGCATTTTTGCGGCCAGTGGCTGAAATTCATTCTGTGAAAAATCAAGAGAAAGATTGTTCAATTAAACCTCACTGGCGTTGATCGTCCAGCGTCACACCTTCTGGCAGAGTGAATTTAAATTTTGACGCATCTACATTCGTATTCTGCTGCCCTTTCAACTGATAAGCACTTTTCTGACCATCTTGTTCAACAGCAGTAAATTTCTGAATAGTGCCATCTGGTGTCACTGTGATTGAGAAATACTTAAGATTCCTGCTAGCGCTCTTGGGTGTCAGCTCAAAATGATTACCACTTTGAGTCACTTTGTATTGCTTCCAATCTGCTGAATCATTACGGGCAATCAGCATAAATGGCGTATTTCCCGTCGCATCTTTCAGCCAATTCGCAGTAACTTGTTCAACAAAGGGATTATAAAACCATAATGTCTTACCATCAGAAATCAAAGTGCTTTCATCAGGTGATGTCATATGCCAGTTAAACAAATTAGGGCGTTTGACCCAAAGTTGACCTTCACCATTTTGAATCGCTGAGCCATCATTACTGGTAACTGTCTGGGTAAAATTTGCATGAAAGCTATTTACTTTGCTCAGGCGCTCCTGCAAATCATGTGCAGCATCAGCCCATGCAGAACTCACGCTCAACCCCACCATCAGACAGCCAATCAACATCAGTTTTTTCATGTGTGAGTACCTTCAATTCATATTATTATCAGTGTTCGTGTGGCGGAGGAGCTAAAACCTCACGATTACCATTATGACCCGGCGTACTGACAATTTGCTGAGCTTCCATCTGTTCTACGATACGGGCTGCCCGGTTATAGCCAATGCGGAATTGGCGCTGTACTCCGGAAATAGACACCCGACGTTTTTCAATCACAAACTCTACCGCCTGATCGAACAGAGGATCCAACTCTTCATCACCATCCAACCCCAAACCGCCTTCGCCATCTTCTCCCCCTTTAATAATACTATCAATATATTGAGGGCGACCACGTGCTTTCCAGTCATTAACAACTTCATGAACTTCCTGATCACGAACGAAAGCACCGTGAACACGTACAGGAATAGATGAATTTGGTGCTAAATAAAGCATATCCCCCATACCAAGCAATGATTCTGCCCCTCCCTGATCAAGAATAGTACGGGAATCAATTTTGCTGGAAACGGTGAATGCAATGCGCGTAGGAATATTAGCTTTAATCAGGCCTGTAATAATATCAACAGAAGGACGTTGTGTTGCCAGCACCAGATGAATACCTGCTGCCCTTGCTTTCTGAGCCAGACGGGCAATTAATTCTTCTACTTTTTTCCCTACAGTCATCATTAGGTCAGCAAACTCATCGACCATTACAACGATATAAGGTTCTTTTTTCAGGACAGGGTGTTCCGCATCCATACTATCACCGGGTTTCCAGAATGGATCAGGAATAGGACGGCCCATTTGCTCAGCCTGTTTGATCTTATCGTTATAACCTGCAATATTGCGCACACCTAAAGCTGACATCAGTTTATAGCGGCGTTCCATTTCATTAACACACCAACGCAATGCGTTAGCAGCATCTTTCATATCTGTCACGACTTCAGTCAACAGATGGGGGATGCCTTCATAAACAGACAGTTCAAGCATTTTCGGGTCGATCATGATAAAGCGAACATCTTCGGGTTTTGCTTTATACAGGATGCTGAGGATCATCGCATTAACCCCCACAGATTTACCCGAACCGGTCGTCCCTGCAACCAATAAGTGCGGCATCTTCCCTAAATCAGCCACAACAGGCTGGCCCCCGATATCTTTCCCTAAAACGATGGTTAAAGGAGAGGGGTTATCACGGAATTTTTCGCAATCCAATACTTCCCGTAAATAGACGGTCTGACGTTTTTTATTGGGTAATTCCAGACCGACGTAAGGTAGCCCCGGTATGACTTCTACAATCCTGACAGCGACAGCCGAAAGTGAACGGGCAAGATCACGGGATAGATTGGAAATACGTGAAGCTTTAACCCCGGGAGCCAGATCCAGCTCAAACCGGGTAATCACTGGGCCAGGCGAAAACCCGACAACATCAGCCTTAACCCGATAATCGTTCAGACGGGATTCAATTAAACGTGAAGTTTGTTCCAGAGCGAGCATATCAACAGGTTCTTCTTCTGCCGGCGGTGCAGCCAGAAGATCGAGAGAAGGCATCGGTGTAGTTGGTTTAGGTAATGGTTGATCATTACGCACCAAGAACGGATGGAATAGGCTTTGCTGCGGTTGCTGCGGTTGCTGCGGTTGCTGCGGTTGCTGCGGTTGCTGTGCAAAATTATGCCGGTTTTCTGCCTCATGAACAGTATTCGGGACAACAGAAATTGCTGAATCACTTGAAACAGGAGGAACATTTATTTCCTGTTCTGGTTGTGAAATATCTTCTGCTGGCATGAACTCAGATGGCATAAAGAGTGGTTCTGTCGGCTCCGGTTTATCTGAGCTATCAATTTGTGAAAAATATTCAAATACAGATTTTTCAGGCTGTTGTAAGGGCTGAGTCTGGTTTTGGTAACGTTCACTCTGTTGCTGCTCAAATGCTTTCCGCAACATTTCTTCCTGCTCTGCCTGCTCGTCAACATTACTGACAGGTAAAACAGGAGCCTCTACTGTTTTATTCTCATGCAGGTTATCAAGAACAGTCTGGCTTTGAGTATAGTGAAGTCGCTCTGTATTTTCTTTAGGCTCTTTTTCAACATCACAGCCGTAACGTTCACGTTGCTGATCAAGAAATTGCTGACGCAACATATCTTGTTGTTGCGCATCCATTTTCTGTTCTTCAGCTTCAGCATTAAGTTCTTCCTGTCTCTCTTTTTCTTTTCGCTGCAAATGTTCAGCCAAACGATAAGAAGGGACTTTAACGCCATATAATTCACGACGAGTCGGTATCCGTACTGGGTTCGGCCTCGGCATCTCAGGACCAATACCTTGTTTTACCTGAGGGTTCCTTACTGGCACAGCAGGAGTTGTTACCGGATTCTGCAACTCATCACGATTATCAGGTGATGGCGACACAGCCAGACTATCCTGCACTGTATCCTGCGCTGCTATACCCACTGTAACTGAATGCATATCGGCTGGCGGTAAATCTGGCTCCGGCACAGTATGCAGTGTATTACTGAATTCTGCCGTTAGATGCCTTGTTTGCTCGTCGCCCGGCAGTTCAAATGTATAGTGCGTAGGTTCCGCTTCCTGAACATTCTCAACCTGCTCTGGCTCTGATATAGCCTGAGCTGTTTCCGGAACGATAGAGACCTGAGGCTCAAATGGAGCACTTTCAGATGTAACACTTCCAGATGAAATACTGACAGGAGTGAGACTTTCTTCTGATTTTTCGCTTTCTGGCTGTCTTGAGTCAATATTCGCTAATTCTGCTACCGTTGGTGTTGCCAACAAAACGTCGTCTTCATCGACTGTACCTGAATCCTGCATAATATCAGCGGTAGCAGGCTTATTCCCATTATGGATGGGTTCTTTTTCAGTATCAGAGGAAGCGGATACTACTTCATTTTCCAATGCCTGCCCTTCCCGCTCTTCATCATATTCAGATTCAGGACGGCTACGATTGAGTACAAAGCTAATTGAATCAAGGATACAAGCGCCAATTTTTTCTGCAATGGTAAGCCAGGACCAGCCAGTAAATAGCGTAAACCCGATAACCCAGATACCAAGCAGCGCCAGAGTCGTACCCAAAATATTGAGCCACGGCAAAATGGCACTACTGAATAAACTGCCAATTACACCACCTGACGCGAAATCTTTGAAGTCATCAATATTAAGTTCTGCTAAACCACATGAAGTCAGGATAAGTGCCAAGGCACCAATAATACGTAATGCGAGCGTGAAAAAATCTACATACTCTTGCCTATCTTTCTGACGGAAAGCATTCCAACACCCTAAAAAGATTAATGGCGGGACTGCATAGGCAAGAATACCGAATGCGGAAAATAGTATGTCTGATAACCACGCACCAACACTGCCACCTAAATTATGGACGGGCTCATGCCAGGCAGTTTGGGACCAGCTGGGATCGGAGGGGTGAAAACTGACAAGTGCTACCATTAAGTAGACGGCACATATAGCAATTACCAACAGAATGGCTTCCAGAAGCCTGCGGCCACTGCTGACTCTTTTTAATTTAACACGTTTGTCTTCTGTATATTCCTGGTTCAAGAAAGGCTCTCCAGGTTTTCCTGTGGATTAAACGGAACAACGCTGAGGGCAGCTCAGCGTTGAAACTGTATGCATAAACAGGAGTGTACCTAACTTTTTCCTGTTTTGCATCTATACACTGTACATTGTAGACAAAAGCTTAACGAGTCTTAATTACCAGACGGTTACTCTGTTTCACTTCTTCCATAACGACATAAGTACGAGTATCGTTAACACCCGGAAGGCGTAGCAGGGTTTCACCCAGTAATTTACGGTACGCAGACATATCCGGTACACGTGTTTTCAGTAAGTAGTCAAAATCTCCAGAAACTAAATGACACTCTTGAATTTCTTCAAGTTTTTGTACGGCAGTATTGAACTGCTCAAAAACATCTGCTGCTCCGCGATTCAGGGTGATTTCAACGAATACCAGCAATGATGCATCCAGGTAGTGAGGATTTAACAACGCCGTATAACCAGAAATAAAACCCTGACGCTCTAAACGACGTACACGCTCCAGACAAGGAGTTGGTGATAAGCCTACTCGTTTGGATAATTCCACATTGGAAATACGGCCGTCTTTCTGCAATTCATTAAGGATATTACGGTCTATGCGATCAAGATCTTTTCCTGGACGCTTCTTATTATCTATCATCTTATTGCTCTCTCTTTATATTCCTACACCCATAACATTTTCCCTATCTCTTTTAAGCAATTGAGCTGGAAAAGATGTCTTCAAAGGCTAAAGCTCAATCTGTAACCAAGGTTTGGGGCCTGCACGTAATCTTCCAGAACACAATTTCCCAGAACTCGATTAACCAAAATACGACTTACTAGAACACCGTCTTCCAGAATGTAATTTCCCAAAACACGATTTTCCCAAAACATTGGGTCTCCCAGAAAGCAGCTTATCGGCAATTTTTAATATTCTATGAGAAAATCATCCCCTCAGAATTGTCTATTCTATAGAAACAATTGATTAGCGAGGTAGATAATTATCTCTTACACAGATGTTTTCGCAAATGCATAGCCGATTGTCAAAGTAAATGAACAAAAATCAGAACAACATACCAAACAAATTTTCGGTAAATCGCCTTAGCCGCTCGTTTCATGACTAAAACGCATAAATGATGTTCAATTCAAAATGTTAAGCACTTACTCCTTACATTCCCATTACATCATAGTTACTATCTATCGGTAAAATCGTTAATAACATGAATATTTTATCTGATAATCGCTTTTTTTAACTTATCATTTCTCCTACAATCCCTAAATCCACGATATGTGATAATGGAAATGAGGTATTCATGAGTACAGCCAAACACAGTAAGCTCATCATTCTTGGCTCAGGTCCTGCTGGTTATACTGCTGCTGTTTATGCAGCCCGTGCTAATCTAAGTCCCGTACTCATTACAGGGGTTGAGAAAGGCGGCCAATTAACCACCACGACTGAAGTTGAAAACTGGCCCGGTGACCCTGAAGGGCTGACAGGCCCTGGCTTGATGGAGCGTATGTTCCAGCACGCTGAAAAATTTCAGACAGAAATTGTTTCTGACCACATTCAGAAAGTTGATTTCTCAAAAAGACCATTCCATCTGTATGGTGATGATCAGGAATATAGCTGTGATGCTCTGATCATCGCAACTGGTGCTTCGGCTCGCTATTTAGGCTTACCTTCCGAGGAAGAATTCAAGGGACGTGGTGTTTCTGCCTGTGCAACCTGTGATGGTTTCTTCTACCGTAAACAAAAAGTTGCAGTTGTCGGTGGCGGCAATACCGCCGTTGAAGAAGCATTATATCTGGCGAATATTGCATCTGAAGTTCACCTGATACACCGTCGTGATACTTTCCGCTCAGAGAAGATCCTGATTGATCGTTTGATGGATAAAGTTAAAAACGGCAATATTATTCTGCATACAGACCGCACTCTGGACGAAGTTTTGGGTGATGAGATGGGTGTGACAGGTGTTCGTATCCGCGATACTAAGAGCGATAACACCGAAGAGCTGGATGTTGCCGGTGTTTTCATTGCTATCGGTCACAGCCCGAATACCGGTATTTTTGCAGGTCAACTTGAACTGGAAAACGGCTATATCAAAGTCCAGTCCGGGCTGCATGGAAATGCCACTCAGACTTCCGTTCCGGGTATTTTTGCCGCTGGTGATGTCATGGATCATGTTTATCGTCAGGCGATTACGTCTGCCGGTACTGGCTGTATGGCAGCTTTGGATGCTGAACGTTTTCTGGACGGGCTGGCAACCAAATAAAAATATCTTCCCTTAAAAGCGCTATTCCAATAGCGCTTTTTAACAGGGCGCATTTTTTGTAAATAGCATTTTGTAGATAACACATTTTGTAGATAGGCATAGTGCGCGGAAGCTGGCAATGTGGTTACCAGCTTGTTTTGATACTCTGTATCATCTGTTAATCTGAAATTTTTCTTATGGACAAAACAAGACAATCTGAACTGGTTCGATGGCTGAAACAACAAAGTACTCCAGCCCGTCGATGGCTTCGCCTATCCATGCTACTAGGCCTGATCAGCGGCCTACTGATTATCTCTCAGGCCTGGCTGCTCGCTTCCATTCTTCAGGCACTTATCATGGACCATGCTCCCCGTGAACATCTTATCAACCAGTTTGCGATGTTACTGGCTTCTTTTACCCTACGAGCGATTGTCAGTGCTATTCGGGAGCGTGTCGGCTTTATTTGTGGCAAGGTTGTACGTCAGCAAATCCGTAGTATGGTTTTGGATAAATTGACTCAATTAGGGCCTGTCTGGGTAAAAGGTAAACCCGCTGGCAGTTGGGCAACGATTATTCTGGAACAGATCGAAGATATGCAGGATTTTTATTCCCGCTATTTACCTCAAATGACCCTCGCTGCCACTATTCCAGTGCTTATTCTGATTACAGTATTTCCAATCAATTGGGCTGCCGGTGTTATTTTATTGGTAACAGCACCTTTGATTCCGCTTTTTATGGCGTTAGTTGGGTTAGGTGCAGCGGATGCAAATCGGCGTAATTTTGTTGCGCTCAGCCGATTAAGCGGTAATTTTCTCGATCGCTTGCGTGGTCTCGAAACATTACGCTTATTCCATCGGGGAAAAGCCGAAGTTAAGCAAATTACCGAATCAACCGAAGATTTCCGGCAGCGAACGATGGAAGTGTTACGCATGGCATTTTTATCTTCTGCAGTACTGGAGTTTTTTGCTGCTGTTTCTATTGCCGTTGTGGCTGTCTATTTTGGTTTTTCTTATCTGGGAGAATTGCATTTTGGCAGTTACGGCCTTGGTGTCACACTGTTTGCCGGTTTTTTGGCACTTATCCTTGCTCCGGAGTTTTTTCAGCCGCTGCGTGATCTGGGTACTTTCTACCATGCTAAAGCCCAGGCTGTCGGTGCGGCGGAATCACTTTTCACACTATTAACCAGCGATGAGGAACATGCCTCATACGGCGGTAAAAAAATTCTGTCAGATAAAAATGCTGTCAGTATTGAAGCGAATGAGCTGGAAATTTTGTCGCATGATGGTCATCGTCTTGCCGGCCCTTTAAATTTTACGATTGATCAACACCAACGTATTGCATTAGTGGGTAAAAGCGGCGCGGGAAAAAGTTCTCTGATAAATGTCTTACTCGGTTTTCTTCCTTATCGCGGTTCACTGAAAATCAATGGAAGTGAGCTCAATGAACTTGATCTCGACAAATGGCGTGAACAATTAAGCTGGGTTGGGCAAAACCCTCACCTGCCAGAACAAACCATACTTGATAATATTCGTCTTGGGCAGTTTGATGCGACACAGGAAAAAATTCAGGATGTCATGCAGCGAGCCTATGTGACGGAGTTTGTTTCTGCACTACCCGATGGCATAAATACCGTTATTGGTGATAATGCAGCACGGTTATCTGTTGGGCAGGCACAGCGTATTGCTGTAGCCAGGGCTTTATTGCATCCCTGCCAGCTTCTGCTGCTGGACGAACCCGCTGCCAGTCTTGATGCTCACAGTGAGCAACGGGTAATGACAGCGTTGAATCAGGCATCCAGTCAGCAAACTACGCTGTTGGTTACACACTTACTGGAAGAAACGCCGGAATACGATCAAATCTGGGTGATGGAAAATGGATTCATTATTGAAAAAGGCAACTATGAAAGCCTGAGCCAATCTCAGGGCGCATTTTCCCGTCTGTTGTCTCATCGCAGTATGGAGCTTTAATCATGCGTATATTACTTCCATTTCTCGCACTATACCGCCGCCACTGGTTTCTCATCAGTTTAGGGATGGTTCTGGCAACATTAACTCTGTTAGCCAGTATTGGCTTACTTACACTGTCTGGCTGGTTTCTGGCTGGTACGGCTGTGGCGGGCTTTGCCGGAAAATATACCTTTAACTACATGCTGCCTGCCGCGGGTGTCCGGGGAGCCGCAATTTTCCGCACTGCCGGGCGTTATGGAGAACGGTTGGTTAGCCATGATGCTACATTTCGGGTATTAGCCCATCTGAGGGTATTTACCTTTCAGAAGATCCTGCCACTTTCGCCGGGTGGGATTGCCCGTTTTCGTCAGGGAGAGTTATTAAACAGAATTGTGGCTGATGTAGAAACATTAGATCACCTCTATCTTCGTGTCCTGTCTCCACTGCTTGCTGCACTCGCTGTAATTGTAGTTCTGACATTAGGTCTAGGCTTTCTTGACCGGACTCTCGCCTATACCCTCGGCGGTATTATGCTGGGATTATTACTTATATTACCTTTTGTGTTTTATCACGCAGGTAAACCTTATGGCAGGAATATCACAGCATTACGTGGGCAGTACCGTACTTTACTCACCAGCACATTGCAGGGTCAGGCAGAATTAACCGTGTTCGGTGCTCTTAAACGTTTCCGCCAGACAATGTCCGAAGTTGAATCCCAATGGCTAAAAAGCCAGCAACAGCAAGCCAACCTGACTGGGCTTTCTCAGGCCATCATGATTTTTGCTACTGGTATAACGGTAACATTAATATTGTGGCTGGCAGCAGCAAATGTAGGTGGAAATAATCAACCCGGTGCATTAATTGCTCTGTTTACATTCTGTGCCCTTTCCGCGTTTGAATCTCTGGGGCCCGTCACTGTTGCATTCCAGCACATGGGGCAGGTGATCTCGTCAGCAACCCGTGTTTCCCAGCTAATGCATCAGAAAGCAGAAGTCACCTTTCCTGCTGACGGGCCTAAAAGTATAGGTCATCTCAGCCTTGAGATAAAAAATATAGAATTCACTTATCCTAACCAGCTTATGCCTGTATTGCAGAATGTTTCACTGTCTCTTCAGGCAGGTGAACATATCGCCTTATTGGGTAAAACTGGCTGCGGTAAATCGACTCTTTTACAATTATTAACCCGGGCGTGGGATGTTGATAACGGAGAAATTCTACTCAACCAACAGGCTATTTCTCTTTATGATGAAGCCACGCTGAGATCAATGATATCAGTCGTTCCTCAGCGGATACATGTGTTCAGCCATACTCTGCGTGAAAATCTGTTGATGGCAAAACCGGGGGCTACAGATGAAGAATTAGCAACAGTATTACAACAGGTCGGCTTAGGAAACTTGCTAGAAAACAATGAAAAGCTAAACTGTTGGATGGGCGAAGGCGGACGTCAGCTTTCAGGTGGTGAACAACGCCGCTTGGGTATTGCCAGAGCCTTACTGCATAACTCACCACTCATGCTTCTGGATGAACCAACAGAAGGGCTCGATGCAGATACTGAACAACAAATTTTGGCGCTATTACGCCATAGTTGTCAGGATAAAACACTTATTGTAATTACCCATCGGTTAACAGGCTTACAACACATGGATCGGATCTGTGTGATGGATGGGGGACGTATCATTGAGCAAGGACAACACGATGTATTATTGTCCCAACAAGGACGCTACTACCAATTCTATCAACGGCAGAGCTATCCTGATCAGGAGTAATAAGTTTTATGTTGATAGCTCAATTGGATAACTCGTATGAATTTCCCCATCCAGAGACTGCACTGGCAGAACCAAATGGTTTGCTGGCATTTGGGGGTGATTTAAGTGCAGAACGATTAAAGACCGCATATCGCAAAGGCATTTTCCCGTGGTTTTCACCTAATGAACTGCCTTTGTGGTGGTCTCCCGATCCCAGGGCTGTCCTGATCCCTGGAGAATTACATACCGGCCGTACCTTACGACGTTTTATTCGCAAACACCCTTACCAATTTACGGTAAACTATGCTTTTGAACAGGTGATCTGTGGTTGTGCCCAGCGGCAGGAAGGCACATGGATCGGTTCTGACATTCAATTGGGCTACCAAACCTTACATCAGGAAGGTTTAGCTCACTCAGTTGAAGTTTGGCATAAACAACAGCTCGTCGGCGGGTTATATGGTGTTAATATGGGTACACTATTTTGCGGTGAATCGATGTTTAGCAAAATGGAGAATGCATCAAAGTGCGCTTTTGTGGTATTCTATCACCATTTTTTACGTCATGGCGGTCAATTGTTTGACTGTCAGGTGCTAAACCACCATACTGAATCACTGGGCGCCAAAAATATTCCAAGGAAAGAGTTTCTCCGGCATCTTGACCAATACCAGAAGCAATCATTGCAAATCGGTTGTTGGGATAAACAAACGCTGGCATTATAACCAATATTTGGTGGTTTATACCATTCACGGTGGGAGTGTCAATGCCATTATGAGGAAAATGATGGTGTAAAATACGACATTCCTTTACATAATGAGGGTTTTTCGGCATTATCTTGCCGGTTAAACTACGTTTGTTACATTTAGAGGATTAGATGGCCAAAGAAGACAATATTGAAATGCAAGGTACTGTGTTAGACACACTGCCAAACACCATGTTTCGTGTCGAATTAGAAAATGGGCATCCTGTCATTGCTCATATTTCAGGCAAAATGCGTAAAAACTATATCCGCATCCTGACTGGAGACAAGGTTACAGTTGAACTAACCCCATATGACCTGACCAAAGGCCGTATCATCTTCCGTAGCCGCTAAGTTCGATACCTTCTTAACACACCACAGGCTATGTTTTTCAACATTCGCCTGTGGTGTTGCTCTTTGCTTAATTGCTAGTTTTTCATATACCGTACTGATTATAGTACGGCATCTTCTGATTTTTTCTTGTTTGATTTTTGTACGCTTTTGAAATCATATTTCAGTACATTTTTCTCTTTATCGAGACTAATCCTGACTGAGCCTCCATGCACTAAAGAACCAAACAGTAATTCATTTGCCAATGGCTTTTTCAGGCTATCCTGAATCACACGTGCCATCGGACGGGCACCCATTGCTTTATCGTACCCTCTATCACATAACCACTGACGGGCATCCGTACTGATTTCCAGAGACACGCCTTTTTCATCCAATTGAACCTGCAATTCAACAATAAATTTATCAACCACTTGCTGAATAACTTCCGCAGACAATGAGTCAAACCAAATAATACTGTCAAGACGATTACGAAATTCGGGGGTAAAGGTTCGTTTGATCTCAACCATGCCATCAATGCTATTATCCTGTTCCGTGAACCCAATGGATTTACGCTGTATCTCACGTACTCCCGCATTGGTTGTCATCACCAGAATAACATTACGGAAATCCGCCTTTCTGCCATTGTTATCAGTCAACGTTCCGTTGTCCATCACCTGAAGCAGGATATTGAACACATCCGGATGAGCCTTCTCAATTTCATCAAGCAACAACACAGAATGAGGGTGCTTAATAATAGCATCCGTTAGTAAACCACCCTGATCATAACCAACATAACCAGGCGGAGCACCTATCAAGCGGCTGACAGTATGACGCTCCATATATTCAGACATATCAAAGCGTAATAATTTGATATTGAGTACTTTCGCCAACTGTACTGTAACTTCTGTTTTACCCACTCCGGTAGGCCCGGCAAACAGGAAAGAACCAACAGGTTTGTACTCCTGCCTCAACCCGGCACGGCTCATTTTGATGGCTTCGGTTAATACGCCGATTGCTTTGTCCTGACCAAAAACCAGCATTTTCAAACGATCATCCAGTGTTCTCAAGACATCTTTATCACTGGCTGAAACGGTTTTCTCCGGAATACGGGCAATACGTGCAACAACTGACTCAATATCTGCAACATTAATGGTTTTTCTGCGGCGGCTGATTGGAACTAACCTTGTACGCGCGCCTGCTTCATCAATCACATCAATGGCTTTATCCGGCAAATGACGATCAGTAATGTATTTCACCGACAGTTCAACAGCAGCCCGAATCGCTTTTGCTGTGTAGCGAACATCGTGATGCGCCTCATACTTAGCACGTAATCCATGAATAATCTGTACCGTTTCTTCGGAAGAAGGCTCCAGAATATCGATCTTCTGAAACCGACGGGCCAGGGCGCGATCTTTTTCAAAGATATTGCTGAATTCCTGATAAGTTGTCGAGCCAATCACCCGAATACGACCACTGGATAAAAGAGGTTTAATCAGATTGGCTGCATCCACCTGCCCACCCGAAGCGGCACCAGCACCGATAATAGTATGGATTTCGTCGATAAAGAGAATACTTTTGCTGTCCTGTTCCAGCGTTTTTAACAAGGTTTTGAAGCGCTTCTCAAAATCGCCCCGATATTTTGTCCCTGCCAATAATGAACCAATATCCAGTGAGTAAATCGTACAATCCTTCATCACTGCCGGAACATCTTTTTGCACGATGCGCCAGGCAAGCCCTTCAGCAATCGCAGTTTTACCGACTCCCGATTCACCAACAAGCAATGGGTTATTTTTGCGCCGGCGACACAGCACCTGAATTGTTCTTTCCAATTCATGCTGACGACCAACCAGCGGATCAATTTGCCCTTTTTGTGCAGACTGATTCAGATTTGTAGTGAAATTTTCCAATCTATCCTCACCTATCACTTGTTCTTCCTGAACTGGATTAACATTATGATGATTCTCATTATCGAGCTCATCTTTACGTGTTCCGTGAGATATAAAATTCACAACATCCAGCCGGCTGACATCATGCTTTCGCAGTAAGTAAGCCGCCTGAGATTCTTGTTCGCTAAAAATTGCAACCAGTACATTCGCCCCGGAAACTTCTGAGCGGCCTGAAGATTGAACATGAAATACCGCTCGTTGCAACACACGCTGAAAGCTCAATGTTGGCTGAGTATCCCTGTCATCATTCTCTGGTAATAAAGGGGTTGTTTGAGTAATAAAATTTTCTAGTTCCTGGCGTAAAACTGCCAGCTCGACCTTACAAGCCTCCAGTGCTTCTCGCGCTGATGTGTTACTTAACAACGCCAGTAGCAGGTGCTCGACAGTCATAAATTCATGTCTGTTATCCCTTGCTTTGGCAAAAGCAATGTTGAGACTCAGCTCCAATTCTTGATTGAGCATAAGCACCTCCTCCAAAATCAATAAGCCAGATCAGACTTTTTCCAGCGTGCAAAGTAACGGATGCTCGTGCTCCTTAGCATACATGTTCACTTGCGCAGCTTTAGTTTCTGCGACCTCTGCTGTATAAATACCGCAAATTGCCTTCCCTTGGTAATGGACATCCAGCATTAGTTGCGTTGCTCGTTCAATATCATAAGAAAAGAACTTTTGTAATACGTCAACCACAAACTCCATGGGGGTATAGTCATCGTTATTCAAAATTATCTTGTACATAGACGGCGGCTGTAGCGCTTGCTTTTCTTTGTCTTCTATAAATTCTTCAAGATTCAAGCTGTTATAAAACTGACTCATTGTCTTTCCACTGAGCATTATCTTTCTATCGGATTTTAGTATGAACTAATTCGTTCTACCTCTATATATTTTATCACTACATAAAGCACTCTGCTTATTCCCGTAGACGATCAGAGCCAGTATTCCACCTAAAAGTCTGATACCGTTATCTATATCAAACTTTGATGATTTGAGACAACCTGTCATAACTTCTGCACTTGACGATAAAATGAATTTCACTACAGTGTATTTTATGAACACCATTCCTAGCTGGACGACTGTTCATGATCCTGAAATTTTTAGTGATTCCTAAACCCGAAATCATAATACGAGGGATAGAGAAGTATGGAAACAGGTACAGTTAAATGGTTCAATAATGCGAAGGGCTTTGGATTTATTTGCCCGGCGAGTGGCGGCGAGGACATATTTGCTCACTATTCAACCATTCAGATGGATGGTTATAGGACGCTGAAAGCCGGACAAAAAGTGAATTTCAGCGTTAATCAAGGCCCTAAAGGCAATCATGCCTGTGTTATTGTTCCTTTGGAAGATGGCTCAAAATTAAAAAAGAGTAACCAATAGTTTCGTAATTCACACGCCATAGGTAAATCCCCCTTTATTTGTGGCGTGTTATTCAGCGGATAACCTCACTACTCCCCTTCCCTAAGAACCTACTGATTTTCATTCACAATAAATATAATTGAGTGAGATGTAAATCAATTGGGTGTAAATAAAACAGATGTAAAAATCAGGAGAGTTTTATCATCAAATATCAGTCATAACTGACGCATATATCTAAGGTAGCCATTTTCCATACCATACAAAAAGATATTACCCTGTTTCGCTTTGAATTTGCTTAATTTTTTTGTGAATTAAAAATGACAGGATAGTAAGAATAGGCTGAATTTCAGTAGGTTTCCCTTTCCTCGGCATGTTATAGTAGTGTGAATTATTTGTTGTTACAGCTTTTTTGGTTTTTATGACCAGTCAAAGATATACCAATGGATTTCGAAGTATGCCCTGCAACAAAAAAGCAACTTGAAAGACAAGCGTATAAAGCCAGATTAAAAGACGTTTATTATAAGGATATGTGACATGTTTTCAGGATTACTAATTATCCTCCTTCCATTGAGCCTGGGTTATCTGATTCGCCTAAATAACAAAACGATACTTACCCGAGTTCATCAATTACTCAATGTCATGGTTTATCTCATTCTCCTGCTTATGGGGATCAGCCTTGCAATGCTGGATAATCTGGGCAGTAATTTACTCTCTATCCTATTGTATGCAATGACATTTTTCCTGTGTATATTCGCAACTAACTGGCTTGCACTTTTTTTTCTGGATAAAAAAGAACCGTGGATTATTACAGGGCATAAACAGGAAACTCCCCCTTCTCGCCTGCATATGGCATTAGACTCCATCAAATTATGTAGTGCATTAATATTCGGTTTTTTGCTCGGTCTGACTGAATGGTCATGGTTTCATTTTTCCAGCAAAGCCAGTGAAATCACCTTAATTTTCTTACTGTTTTTTGTGGGTATCCAACTACGTAATAACGGCTTGAGCCTAAAGCAAACATTCATGAATCGCCGTGGAGCTGTTGTTGCGATTATTGTCGCTATCAGTTCACTTATTGGTGGCGTGATAGCAGCGTTCCTGCTTGGTTTACCAACCAAGACTGGCTTGGCTGTTGCATCCGGATATGGCTGGTATTCTCTTTCCGGCATTTTAATTTCTGATGCCTACGGGCCAGTACTTGGCAGTACAGCTTTTTTTAATGATCTGGCTCGTGAACTGGCATCTATTATGCTTCTTCCCATGCTAATCAATCGCTATCGCTCAACGGCACTAGGTTTAACCGGAGCTGCATCAATCGATTTCACATTACCCATATTACAGCGTTGTGGGGGTATAAGTATTGTACCCGCAGCCATCGTTCACGGTTTCATTTTAAGCCTGATGACGCCTATATTTATCGCATTTTTTACCCAATAGATTTATATAAATAAACGCATAACGTTATTTAACAATCTCATATTTACACTAAAAAAAGTCACTCAACAAAAGGTAAAAAAAGAACAACGCCTGATTATAAAACCCATAAAACTGACTAAAATAACGATTTTACGCGCACATTATTGCATAGTTATTCCTTTGGGATTAATATCCCATCAACTAATTAACTATTCATAGTTTTCGCATGAAAATTCAATTAAAAAATATCAATTGTTTCTATGGAACTAATCAGGCTCTGTTTGATATCAATTTTGAATGTGGTTCAGGGGAAACCGTCGTTCTGCTTGGGCCTAGTGGTGCAGGCAAAAGTTCCTTATTGAGAGTCCTGAATTTACTCGAGATGCCACGTTCCGGCCAGTTAAGTGTAGCAAAGCATCAATTTGATTTTAAACAACCGCCTAACGCAAAAGAAATCCGTGCCCTGCGGCAGAATGTAGGGATGGTTTTTCAGCAATATAACTTATGGCCACATTTAACCGTAATGGATAACCTGACTGAAGCTCCCTGTCGGGTGCAGGGATTATCCAAACAGCAATCCATGGAAAAAGCGGCCAAATTACTCTCCCGCCTTCGTCTTGAAGAGTTTGCGAATCGCTTTCCGCTGCACTTGTCAGGGGGGCAACAGCAACGGGTCGCTATTGCGCGGGCGCTAATGATGGAGCCTCAGGTTCTGTTATTTGATGAACCAACAGCTGCACTTGATCCCGAAATCACATCTCAGGTTGTTGATATCATAAGAGAACTGGCAGAAACCGGAATTACCCAAATTATTGTGACACATGAAGTGGAACTTGCCCGTAAAACAGCCAGCCAGGTTATCTACATGGAAAAAGGACGAATTATAGAAAAAGGTGATGCTAGTCATTTTTTGAAGCCTCAAACTGAAGCTTTTGCTCATTATTTGTCACACTAAGTTTGTCATACTGAGCCAGCCATACAGATAATGTCAGAAAAATAATCATCAATCACATGCTCATCAATTACAGGACATGGCTATGAAAAAATTCTTGCTTGCAGCGTTATTAACTACAGTCACTCTATCAGCAACCGCAACGGAAAAAGAAACTCTGCGTTTCGCAACGGAAGCGACCTATCCTCCATTTGAATTCGTTGGTGCTGACAATAAGATTCAGGGATTCGATGTCGATCTGGCAGACGCAATGTGTAAAAAACTTAATGCCGAATGCAGTTTCACTAATCAGGCATTTGACAGTCTTATTCCCAGCCTGAAATTCCGGCGCGTTGATGTGTTAATGGCGGGTATTGATATTACGCCTGACAGAAAAAAACAGGTTGATTTTACTGATACTTATTACGATAACTCTGCCAACTTCGTGACTGTCAAAGGCAAATTTTCCAAAATTGATGAGTTAAAAGGAAAGTTAGTAGGCACTCAGAATGGCACAACACATCAAAAATACCTGATGGAACAGCATAAAGAGTTAAAAACAGTGCCATATGATAGCTACCAGAATGCAATTCTCGATCTGAAAAATGGTCGTATTGAGGCAATATTCGGTGACACTGCTGTTGTCAATGAATGGCTAAAAAAGAATAAAGAGTTAGGGACCATTGGTGAGAAAGTCACTGATAAAGATTACTTTGGCACAGGTTTAGGTATCGCGGTTCGTAAGGGCAATACAGGCTTATTAAATAAACTGAATAAAGCTCTGGCGGAAATCAAACAGGATGGTACTTATGACACCATCTACGAAAAATGGTTTGGCAAAAATAATTAATTGAACTCCAATGAATGAATTTCAATCTTTAATGAGTGCCGCCGGTATCACCGTCGGCCTTGCTGTTTCCTCTCTTATAGCCGGTTTGATTCTGGCAATGATTTTTGCTGGCTGGGAGTCTTCCCGCTGGAAAACCTTCGCTTTTTTAGGTTCCTGCTGGGTTACCCTGATCCGTGGGTTACCTGAAATTCTGGTGGTTCTTTTTATCTACTTCGGGAGTTCACAGCTTCTTATCATTTTATCAGAAGGTTTTGATGTCAATCTGATCGTCTGGCAATTCCGAATACAGATGGAAATTGACAATTTTGACGTCAGCCCTTTCCTGTGCGGTGTTATTGCGCTTTCACTCCTTTATTCTGCCTATGCATCCCAAACAATAAGAGGCGCATTAAAAGCTATTCCTATCGGGCAAAGGGAAGCGGGTCAGGCACTGGGATTAAGCCAAAGCCGCATCTTTTTCCGGCTGGTCATGCCACAAATGTGGCGCCATGCTTTACCCGGGTTAGGTAATCAATGGTTAGTTTTATTAAAGGATACAGCTCTGGTCTCATTAATCAGCGTTAATGATTTGATGTTACAAACAAAAAGCATCGCCACTCGTACACAAGAGCCATTCACCTGGTATATGGTAGCCGCTATCATCTATTTGGTTATCACACTAGTGAGCCAATTTATCCTCAAACGACTTGAAGTACGTACGACTCATTTTGAACGGAGTGCTTCTGATGCTTGAGTATATAAAGGATATCTTACCGGGCCTGCAAACCAGCCTGAGCCTTACTTTTACAGCGTTGTTGGTGGCGTTTATGCTATCAGTCATCCTGACTGTGATTCTGACAATGAAACTGCCGGTGCTATCTCAATTAGTGAAAGGCTATATAACACTATTCACCGGCACTCCCTTACTCGTACAGTTCTTTTTAATTTACTATGGTCCCGGGCAATTTCCAGCCATAAAAGCATACCCGTGGTTATGGCAGTTAATGTCTGAACCGTGGCTCTGTGCGATGGTGACGCTGGCTTTAAATAGCGCAGCCTATTCTACTCAACTGTTTTATGGGGCAGTTAAGGCAATCCCGGAAGGACAATGGCAATCCTGTTATGCACTGGGTATGTCACAGGCACATTCCATGCGTATATTACTGCCGTATGCCTTCAAACGAGCGCTCTCGTCCTATTCCAATGAGGTTGTATTAATTTTCAAAAGCACTTCACTGGCCAGTACAATCACACTGTTGGATATTATGGGATACAGCCAGCTACAATTTGGCCGCAGTTATGATGCAACCGTTTTTGTTGCAGCAGGTATCATTTATCTCTGCATAAATGGTCTTTTGACATTACTGATGCGTATTTTTGAACGGCGCACACTATCATTTGAGCAACGCAATTAAACAACCACTAGCTATGATGTATCTTTGCTTCCATTGATGATTACCAACAATGGAAGCTATTCTTTCATTACGGGCTAACCATTATCCAGAACCAACAGAGCCAGCGTTTCATAATGTTCAGTGTGTGGAAACATATCGAATAACTGCACTTTTTCTATTCGGTATCGTTCGAGCATGGTGATATCTTTTGCCATCGTTTCCGCATTACAGCTTGAATAAAGAATATACTCAGGTGCCATTCGGTTAAGATACTGGCAAAGCTCTTTACCTATCCCCCTTCGAGGCGGGTTAACTAATACCAATTCTGGAGTCTGCGATTTCTCAAGAGCGAAGTGAGTAGAATCCAGTGCCTGAAATTCAACATGTTTGAGCCCGAGGCTCTCGGCTGAATTTCTGGCACAGGCAATAGCTTCCTCACTGATCTCAATGCCTGTCAGCTTGGTTTCTTTATCTGCACAATGCAGACCAAAACCTCCCGCCCCACAAAACAGATCCCACATACTGCCTATATTCAGCTCCCTGACCCACTGCCCTGCTGTCATATATAACTGTGAAGCAATAACCGGATTCGTCTGGAAGAAACTCCGGGGCCGAATATACAACGGAATATTATTGAAATTTTCCTGCAACATTTTCTTTTCAGTGAAAATAATTTCTTTTTCACCTTCAAGGATCGCCATATGTGTCGGTTGGATATTCGCAGAAATTACCGTCAGTTGTGGTAACTTTTCCTGTAACCACGGTAAGGATCGTTGTAACTGCGCCAGTTTTGTTTCTGAACGTAACACAAACCTCAGCATCATTTCTTTATCAGCCCGGCTTTCGGTCAACAGAATATATTTCAGTTCACCTTTTTTACGTGCAACGTTGTATGGGACTAACCCCGCTTTCGCAATAAATATTTTTATTACTTCAAAAACTGGCTGAAAGTGTTGCGGATACAAAGGACAATCACAAAGATCAACTGTTCTTCCATCCCTATGCAGCATTCCGAGCAGCGGACGCTCAACACTGCCACTCACGACCATTTTAGCTTTATTACGAAACTCACTGAGCTGGCTGGCAACAGGAGGCTGCCAGCGCGTGTTCGGAGTATCTCGTAAAAGCCGTTGTAAATGTTCTTGTTTATCTGATAACTGATTTAAATAGGACTTATCAAGCCACTGGCAGGAGTGACAATGCCCCGCGGTATACTGCGCACACTGCATTGTAAAAAACCACATTAAAAAATATTAGTGCAAGGTAAACGTTGATGTTTCTGTCGAAGCCTGTGCCTCATCTTCTTCATCTTCTACTTCCATTTCACTTTCCATATCACTCGTGACATAAAGGAAATTGTTACTGTGAACTTCAAAGATCACATTGGCAATTTGCTCCTCACCCAGTTTCAGAAAATGAGAAAATTGCTGGAACGTCATACCGGCGGCGATAGGAAATGACTGGCAAACAATAAGCTTAGGCAAATTTTCATCCTGAATATCAAGGAATGCCTTCACAGTCAGAGAACTGGCATTAATCTGGCTCAGATTCGCAACCAATGGAATGATAGCTGTTGGCCGGACTTCTGCCAGAGCGGAGAAAAAGACAACATCCCCCAACAGATCAATCTTGGCATCAAACAGCCCCTCAATATTCTGCATATGAGGCAAATGCAATACCTGGCTTGCTTCATTTTCAAAATAAGAAATTTTGAGCTTATCGAGCCAATTACGTAATGTTGCTAAATTTGGGGTAACCATAGAATCCATTGAATCAACCTCATATGACTAAAAGTGACACCTGCTACCTTCAGAAAACACTCTATTAGGATAGCAACATGAAATCGTTAACCTATTTTGTTTTTTCTCCATCAGAGACAACCCGATGATTGCTGCCCTCTTTCTTATGATCAATACCTAAGAAAGAAAGATTATAGATCGCACGCCAGATAATATGGATAGCTGCGGGAATCAAACAGCCAATGCCCAATAAGATCATAGCAACGTGTGCTTCTGTCGTCATTAGTAAAGGTGATAGAATTAGACTATCTGTTACCGATAAATAGACTAACACTAATAACCCGATACCCAATAGTTCTAATAGAATAACCAGCTTTGGCATATCAGCCAACGAACGCATCTCTTTTGATGAACTTTTCTTCATTTGTTGACTACCTTCCAAACCTGATACGGGTGATAAATTTTGAGCATATCTCACCAGATAATCATACCTGAGCCACTTGTATTGGCAGGACTAATTAAAGCGAAAGGAAATTCCTGCTTTTTTTTACCGACGCTTACAGGCATAGTAACTCAAGATGACATATCAATGTAGTCCATGATCATTACTACTTAAGGAGTTTATATGTACACTGTCATTTTTGGTCGCCCTGGTTGCCCATACTGTGTCCGCGCAAAAGAACTGGCTGAAAAATTAAAAACAGAGCGTGAAGACTTTGATTACCGTTATGTAGATATCTTGGCAGAGGGTATCACCAAAGAAGACTTGTCAAAAACGGTGGGCAAAACTGTTGAGACTGTTCCTCAGATTTTCATTGATGAAACACACATTGGCGGTTGCACTGACTTTGAAGCCTACGCCAAAGAAAATCTAGAACTGTATAAATAATCGCAGCACCATTGCTGTTCAGGTAAAAGAACCCTCTTAGCTTGAGCAGCAAATATCTCTTTCATTCTAAAAGAAATTCCAGACCACACCCTTCAAAAAGCCCACTAAATAGAAAAAATTCTGTAATTTTTTTACGATCGCGAGAACTTTCAGGTTTTCGTACAGTCTCAATTAGTGCCACTGCTTTTCTTTGATGTCCCCATATTGAGGAGCCCGATAGTCATCCCCTTTGGTTAAAGACTATCGGGTTTTTTGTTTATACATTCTTGTTTATACATGGTGTTAAGCAAGTGAAAAACAACTTATCCCATATCATGAATACATTATTGACCTACCCAACTGCAACAATCATTAAATAAAATGACAAATGAAGGCGATACCGCTTTACTGATCCACATGCTAAAATTATTGTTTTTACCGATAAATAGATAAACACGTTATCGTATTTTTACTCCAAGGCACGTGTGAGGCTCATCTTGCTAGAACAACTGAACCACGATTTGTTTAACCTTATCAATGCAACACCAGATTCATCATCAGGCATGATCATGTTTTCGATCTTTATTGCAAAATATCTGGTGTATGTATATCCCATAACACTGGCAGTTTTCTGGCTTTGGGGGAAAAAAGAGGCCATTTCACATCAACGTATTGTTGTCAGTAAATCCTGTATCGCCTTTGCCTTTGCCATAACGGCATCAACCATTATTGGAGCACTTGTTCCTCATGCCCGCCCGTTTGTTGAAGGGGTTGGCTATAACTTTCTCGCTCATGCACCTACAGTTTCATTTCCCAGTAACCACGGTACAGCCGTGTTTACGTTTTCACTGGCATTTCTTTTCTGGCATCGCATCTGGTCAGGATTGTGTCTGATGGTTATTGCATGTGCTATCGTGTGGGCCCGAGTTTATGTTGGCGTTCATTGGCCAATTGACATGATTGGAGCCTTTTTAGTCAGCCTGATGGGGTGTGCATGTTCCCAGATATTCTGGCATCGGTACGGCGCATTTTTACAAAACAAGCTGACTTCCCTTTATCAATTCTTCTGTTCCTTTTTGATTAAAAGAGGCTGGGTGCAAAATTAGCTTGTTTTTCCCTCAGAAGGAAAAATGCCCAATAAATTTCAAGTTGTAGTTTTGTTGGCTACAACTTGAAAAACAACAAATATACATATGAAGCGCCCTCAATCATCATAAAACTCTGCGTTATATATAACATCACACAATGGAGTATCATTACTCTTTCTACATAAAAAATAACCAATGATAATTCCCTTTCATATGATGACTGTTTAAAATTAAGATGTTTATTAAGTTATAATACTCAATACCAAATTCCTATTGATAAAACCCAGATCTTAAGCCAACCCCAAAAACAGAATTATTTTACTTTTATTTCAGCACGATACAATCAGAATAAATAAATGCAATTTTTAATTCCAATTAAAGCGGTTAGTATTAGCCCTTGTGATTTAGAATACAAATTTCAAAATTAAAATTTTTATTAATATTTTAATAAATATATTATCCACATAACCAGAACAAGAAGTTTAAATTTAAATTATGATATTTATTACCTTAATTTCTTACCGCCGCATTTTATTTAATATTTAATTAACATCATTATAAAGATTCGTAACATATTAACTTTACGATATAAATCTTGCAATTGCGAGAGCGATCACGGTACATTTTACTAAAAATAATTATATTTCCCTTAGCAAATGTCTGTGGTTAAAAATTTTGATTTAAATATCAAAAATAGGGCTAAACGGGATCTCGAATCCTCAGTCTAAAATGGCTGTATTTTAAGCGACATTATTAGTATATAAATAAACATGTATAAATAAACGTCAGCTCAACATCTGACAACTTATTATTCATATAACGAATCCAACTCGTGCATTTTATTAATGCGCGGGTTTAGTAGTTTTTAAATTTTACTTTACCGCGTTATTTCGGAGATATTTATGGACACATCTCAAGCAGGTTCAATCGCATCCTCTGCTTCCGGCAGCAAAAGCGATTACTCTACCTGGCGTAAATCAGACACTGTATGGATGTTGGGATTATATGGTACAGCCATCGGGGCTGGCGTTCTGTTTCTTCCCATAAACGCCGGGATTGGCGGATTAATACCACTTATCATTATGGCTCTGCTCGCACTTCCGATGACATTTTTTGCTCACCGGGGAATGTGTCGTTTCGTCCTGTCCGGCAAAAATAGCGGTGAAGATATCACTGGTGTAGTAGAAGAACATTTCGGGAAAGTAGCAGGCTTTTTTATCACTATCCTCTACTTCTTTGCTATCTACCCTATCCTGCTGGTTTACAGTGTCGCACTGACCAATACGGTAGAAAGTTTCATTACCCACCAGCTGCATATGAATGCACCTCCTCGCGCACTGCTGGCACTGGTCTTGATTCTCGGCGTTATGAGTATTATCCGTTTCGGTGAGCAAGCCATTGTTAAAGCAATGAGCGTACTAGTATTCCCATTCGTCACTGTACTAATGCTGCTGGCTCTGTATCTGGTTCCTCATTGGAACACTGCGATTTTTGACACTCTGTCACTGGAAAATGCCGTTTCTTCCACAAACAGTCACGGTCTGCTGTTCACCTTGTGGCTGGCTATTCCGGTTATGGTTTTCTCTTTCAACCATTCTCCAATCATCTCTGCGTTTGCTGTAGCAAAACGTGAAGAATACGGCGAAAACGCGGAAAAGAAATGTTCACGCATTCTGGGTTATGCTCATATCATGATGGTACTGACAGTCATGTTCTTTGTGTTCAGCTGCGTACTCAGCCTGTCACCAGAAAATCTGGCAGAAGCAAAAGCGCAGAACATTACTATCCTGTCTTATCTGGCTAACCACTTTAATACACCACTCATTGAGTATATTGCTCCATTCATTGCCTTTATCGCTATTACCAAATCATTCCTTGGTCACTATCTGGGTGCTCGCGAAGGTTTTAACGGTATCGTTAGTAAAGCTATGAGCGCACGAGGCAAATCTATTCAGCACAAAACGCTGAATCGAATCACCAGCCTTTTCATGCTGATCAGCGCATGGATTATCGCTACTCTTAACCCAAGTATTCTGAACATCATTGAATCTCTGGGTGGCCCAATCATTGCCATGATCCTGTTCATCATGCCAATGTATGCCATTTACAAAGTACCTGCTATGCGTAAATACGCAGGCAAACCAAGCAATATCTTCGTTATTGTGACAGGTTCAATTGCCATTTCTGCTGCAGTTTACTCTGTAATGTAACCGATATATCAGGTAACTTTTTATAGTTATCCTCCTGAAAAAAATGCCAGTCTCTTTTATAGGACTGGCATTTTTATACCGCTCTGCCTGTATGATACACAATGAATTTCAATTTGCATCGCGACGGCAAGAGAGTAAATCCCCAGGAGCATAGATAACTATGTGACTGGGGTGAACGAGCGCAGCCAACAAAGAGGCAACTTGAAAGACGAAGTGTATATATTTTCGTATTTTTAAATCACCTATTAACTGAAAATTGAGTTAAACCAGCCACTAACCGTCTTCACAATAAAATCCCAGATACGGCCAAAGAATCCCGTTTCCTCAACGGCTTCTTTCACTACCAGCGGGTGTTGCCCAATGACTTTCCCATCCAACATAAAATCAACGGTTCCTACAACCTGATTTTTTGCCAATGGTGCTTCCAGCTCAGGCTGATTCAGGGTGAAACTCGCTTTCACATTACCAGCCTGCCCACGCAGGAGAGTCACCGCGGCATCTTTTTCAACACCTAATGCTACTTCCGAGCGAGTTCCGTACCAGACTTTTTGTGTGACAAAAACAGTATCAGCCTTTAATGGAATCGTCGTTTCATAAAAACGAAAGCCCCATGACAGAAGCTTTTCACTATCCACAAAGCGCATCCGATCACTTGAAGCTCCCAAGACAACCGAGATTAAGCGCATCGGGCCTTCTGTTGCAGATGCGACAAGGTTATATCCCGCACCACTGGTATGCCCTGTTTTTATGCCATCCACATTCATATTCTGATTCCACAACAAACGGTTGCGGTTGGGTTGGCGGATCTTGTTAAACGTAAATTCTTTTTCTTTATTCAGCGCATATTCATCCGGAACATCACGGATCATCGCCTGCCCCAAAACAGCCATATCTCGCGCAGTACTGTACTGCCCTGAAGCATCTAACCCATGCACTGTTTTAAAATGCGTATTCGTCAGCCCCAGTGACTGAGAATATTTATTCATCAAATCAACAAAAGCTTCCTGACTTCCTGCGACATAATCAGCGAGCGCAATGCTCGCATCATTGCCAGACTGGATCACAATCCCACGATTCAAATCAATAACTTTGACTCTATCACCCGGTTTTAAAAACATCAGGGATGAGCCTTTGAGCACAGGATTCCCTGTCGCCCACGCATCCTGTCCCACTGTAACCATATCGTCCTGAGAGATCTTACCTGACTTCATTGCCTGCCCAATGACATAGCTAGTCATCATTTTTGTCAGACTTGCAGGATCTAAACGTTCATCAGCATTATTTGATGCCAGAATTTTCCCGCTGGCATAATCCATCAAAACATAAGATTTCGCATCAACTTCAGGTGCTGTGGGTTCGTCCATTGCATATAAGCTGGTACTCGCCAGCCAAAAAACACCCAGCCCCACCGTAAAAGACTTTATTCTCTTAATATGACCTCTTCTTTTCATCATTATCATCTGCCTTTTCTCTCTGACAACCACATCCTATTTAACAACTGAAATATAAAACTCCTATTAATATAGATGCTATAGGATAAGACTCCAATCCGATAACGCAAAGATTCTCCTGTTATTTCTATGAATTTATTGTCATATTATCAAACAACTTGATATTGAGGAGAAAATGATGCTGACAGTCTGGGGCCGTAAAAATTCATCAAATGTCAAAAAAGTGCTTTGGTGTCTGGAGGAATTAAATGTTCCTTACCAGCAAATTGATATCGGAGGGAAATTTGGCAAACTTGATGATCCGAATTATTTACACATGAATCCCAATGGCGTTATTCCATGCTTACAGGATGGTGATTTTACTCTGTGGGAATCAAATGTGATCGTTCGTTATCTTGCCGAAAAATTCGGAAAAAATACGCTTTATCCAAATGATATTAAAGAAAAATATAATATCGAAAAGTGGATGGACTGGACCGGGTGCAATCTCTTCTCCCCCATTAAACAACTCATGATAAGCCTTGTCAGGACACCAGAGGCACAGCGCGATCAAAAAGTCATCGCACAGGCTTTAGCTGAAATAGAAAGACTGCTGAAAATTGCCGATGAGGCATTAAGCCAACAAACATATCTTTCTGGTGATAAGTTTGGCATGGCTGATATAGCCTTGGCTCCGTTTATCTACCCGTGGATCAATGTGATGACTGAACGTCCATCATTGCCAAACTTAGAACGCTGGTATCAATTAATGACTGAAAGGCCAGCATTCCAAAAAATCGTTATGATTGAAATAAATTAATTACAGGCTCATCGGCATGCTTCCGGGATCTGGATATTGATACTCGAATCCCAGTTCCCGGCAAATACGGCTTCCATCCACTGTTTTACATTTTTCAGTGTCACTTTCCGGTTCCTTATCCTCTTCCGGTTGTAAAAATTCTGGCGGAGTCAGATTAAGCTGGCGACAGGCCTGCGAGTAAAATTCTGACCTTTTAGGGTGTACAGGTGCACACAAGTTGTAAACGTTTCCTCCTTCAGAGTGCTGAATAAGCAACTTAATGGCAGAGATAACATCATCCTGATGAACCAGATTAACAGCATTCTCTCCTCCTGAAATTGCCTTCCGTCCTGCCAGAAAACGCCCTGCGTGGCGCCCCGTACCGACCAGCCCAGCCAAACGTAAGATATCAACAGAAGTGTTGGGTAACTGATGCAGCCAGTTCTCCAGCTCAACCAATGCTCTGGCTGACTGAGTTTCAGGCGCCAATGGCGCATCTTCATCAAGATAACCAACAGACGAACCATAAACGGAAGTTGAGCTGGTAAAAATAATATGAGGAACAGAATGCGAAAGTGCTGTGTCTACAATTAACTGTATTGCTCTGACATACTCTACACCACCTCCTGCGATAGCACTGGGTGGCAACATCAGAACCAATACATCCACTGACATCAGTTGTTCAAGCTCATCGGCTGCACAGACTATTTCAGGAGTCAGGTTCAATAAATGGCAATCAATACCACACATACATGCTGCTTCAACCCCGTCTGGTGTTGTTTTACTGCCGATGACCTGTAAACCACTCCCTTGCAGAGCTTGTGCCAATGGCAATCCCAGCCATCCCAGCCCGATAATTGAAACCTTTTTCACTATAATTCTCTCCAGCTTATACGCTATTGATTATTAGGTAATATGTATTCCTATAAAAAACATTAATCAACTCTACGTTGATGGGGAAAAATGTAATTTCTTATAAAACAAAAAGTTAATAGCAAAAAGAAATTTTTTAAAAAAAAAGATTGCTTTTCATACACAGGATCAGATAGGTTAAACGGCAGACAGTTCATTATTTATTCTGGCAAGTTATGCCAGCATACAAAGTTAAGCACAAAGTTACCCTGAAGTCACAAAATAGCCCTGAATAACAAATAACACAAAAACCATATCAAACAGAGAGCACACATATTATGAATCGTATTCAATTTAGCCATCATCACCATCATCCTGATTAGTCTTTCAGGCTGTTGTGTGCTGGAAGACATTTAGTAAGTCTTCCGGTGGCATGAGTACGATAGAAACCCTCGGAAGATTTTCCGGGGGTTTTTTTATACCTGATAAATCCCGAGACTAATAAATTTCGCGTTACAGAAAATATTCTGATTTATATAGGGTAGACATAACATGTTAGATAAAACACGCTTACGGATAGCGATGCAAAAATCAGGGCGTCTGAGTGATGATTCGAGAGAATTACTGGCACGCTGTGGTATCAAAATCAATTTGCAACAGCAGAGATTGATCGCTTTCGCGGAAAATATGCCCATCGATATCCTTCGTGTCCGTGATGATGATATTCCGGGCCTCGTGATGGATGGCATTGTTGATTTAGGTATTATTGGTGAAAACGTACTGGAAGAAGAGTTACTGAGCCGCCGGGCACAGGGGGATAATCCCCGTTATAGTACATTACGCCGTCTTGATTTTGGCGCTTGCCGTCTTTCTCTCGCTGCCCCTCTTGATTACAACTATACAGGAGTGGAATGCTTACAAAATTCACGCATCGCAACGTCTTATCCACACTTACTAAAACGCTATCTGGATAAAAAAGGAATTCAATTCAAACCTTGTCTGCTTAATGGCTCAGTTGAAGTTGCTCCACGAGCTGGGTTAGCTGATGCCATCTGTGATCTGGTTTCAACCGGTGCGACACTGGAAGCAAACGGGTTACGGGAAGTAGAAGTTATCTATCGCTCAAAAGCCTGTCTGATCCAACGTGATGGCGAAATGCCGGAAGCTAAACAACAGCTTATCAATAAACTAATGACCCGTATTCAAGGTGTAATTCAGGCTCGTGAATCCAAATACATCATGCTACATGCACCCAGTGACAAACTGGAAGAAATCATCGATCTGTTGCCGGGCGCAGAACGCCCTACCATTTTGCCGCTGGCCGGAGCGCAGAATCGTGTAGCCATGCACATGGTAAGCAGTGAGACACTCTTCTGGGAAACCATGGAAAAACTCAAGACATTGGGAGCCAGTTCTATTCTGGTTTTACCAATCGAAAAAATGATGGAGTAAACCCGATGAGCACCAATGTCAGTATTGTCGATTTCAGCACCGTTATCCGTTGGCAAGCATACACACCAGAACAGCAAAAAATGTTGCTGACCCGCCCTGCTGTCACCGCATCTGAAGATATTACCTCTACGGTAAAACAGATTCTGGAATCAGTTAAAGAGCACGGTGATAACGTGTTACGGGAATACAGCCAGCGTTTTGACAACACAATAATTGATGCTGTCCGAGTCCCAGAAGAGGAGATTAACGCAGCAGGTAAACATCTGACAACCGACATCCGGCAGGCTATCCAGCTGGCAATGGATAACATTCGTCTGTTTCATGAAGCTCAAAAACCTGTGGCAATTGAAGTAGAAACTATGCCCGGCGTGTGTTGCCAACAAATCACACGCCCAATTGATTCCGTGGGACTGTATATCCCCGGCGGCTCAGCACCACTGCCTTCTACTGTACTGATGCTGGGGATCCCTGCCAGCATTGCCGGGTGTCGTAAAGTAACGCTGTGCTCTCCACCACCTATTGCAAATGAAATTCTCTATGCTGCGCAACTATGCGGTATTAGTGATATCTTCCAGATTGGTGGTGCTCAGGCTATTGCCGCCATGGCATTTGGCACAGAATCGGTTCCTAAAGTGGATAAAATTTTTGGCCCGGGTAACGCATGGGTCACTGAAGCTAAAAAACAGGTCAGTCAACGTATTGACGGAGCTGCCATTGATATGCCCGCAGGCCCTTCTGAAGTCCTTGTAATCGCTGATAGCGGTGCCAATCCCATATTCACAGCAGCAGATCTACTTTCACAAGCCGAGCATGGGCCAGATTCGCAGGTCATACTGGTTACACCTGACGAAAGCTATGCCGGAGAAGTTATCCGTGAAATTGAAAAACAGCTCCCAACCCTGCCACGCCAACAAATTGCAATACAAGCCTTACAATCCAGCCGGATTATTGTCGCTGATGATATCGCCCAATGTGTGGCAATCAGCAACCAATATGGCCCTGAACATTTGATTATCCAGACACGGCAACCAGAACAGCTTGTAGATAAAATCACCAGTGCCGGTTCCATTTTTCTCGGTGATTGGTCACCGGAATCTGCGGGAGATTATGCCTCCGGTACCAATCACGTTTTACCCACTTACGGCTATACCTCTACCCACTCAAGCCTTGGGCTGGCAGACTTTTTAAAAAGAATGACCGTGCAGAAGCTGACGCCACAGGGTTTGAAAAAACTGGCACCAACCATCGAAACACTGGCACAGGCGGAGCAACTCACTGCACACAAAAATGCAGTTACATTACGCATCGCTGCCTTGAATCATTCTGATAATACAAACAATAACGCAGACACAAGCTCTCAGGCTAAGGAGTAATTAATGAGCACTGTTTTTGATGTCACTTCACTGGCAAGAGAAAATATCCGTAAATTAGTCCCTTATATGTCAGCCCGTCGTTTGGGTGGCAAGGGTGATATTTGGTTAAACGCCAATGAATATCACGCCGCACCTGATTTTCAGTTCTCTGAAAAAACACTCAATCGTTACCCTGAATGCCAGCCTGCAACAGTTATTCAGCGCTACGCTGATTATGCCGGCCTGCAACCAGAACAAGTACTTGTCAGCCGAGGAGCAGATGAAGCTATCGAGCTGCTGATCCGTATTTTTTGTGAGCCGGGCAAAGATGCTGTTATGTTTTGCCCACCAACCTATGGTATGTACAGTGTCAGCGCTGAAACTTTTGGTGTCGCACAGAAGAAGATCCTCGCAGGCGCAGACTGGCAGCCAAATATAACGGCCATCAAAAATAATCTGGATCGCGTCAAATTAATCTATATCTGTAGCCCGAATAACCCAACCGGTAACCTGATTTCTCCCTCTGCGTTACGCCAGATCCTCGAACTGGCCCGCAATCGTGCCATCGTTGCCATTGATGAAGCCTATATCGAATTCAGCCTACAAAATACTACCACTCACTGGCTAAAAGCGTATCCACATCTTGTCATTTTGCGAACCCTCTCGAAAGCTTTTGCTTTAGCAGGGCTACGTTGTGGATTTACGCTGGCTTCTGCCGATATTATCGCGCTAATGTTGAAAGTGATCGCCCCTTATCCCCTTGCCACACCTGTTGCAGATATCGCAGCACAGGCTTTAACAGCATCGGGCATACGGGTAATGCAGGAGCGGGTAGAAGAAATTATTGCCAATCGCGCTTATCTACAGGACGCACTTGATAAGCTGATATTAGTGGAGAAAGTTTTTCCCAGTGAAACCAACTATATTCTGGTGAGATTCACCAATGCTGAATTTGTATTCAGAGCATTATGGGATCAGGGCATTATCCTTCGTGACCAACAAAAGCAGCCGGAACTGGAAAATTGCCTGCGCATTACTGTTGGCAGTCGCAGTGAATGTGAGCAGTTGATCACCGCCATTGACGCTCTTTGCAAGCAAAATCAACAAGTACAGGAAACAGAGAATCCATGAGCCAGAAAATACTTTTCATTGATCGCGATGGCACGTTAATCACTGAGCCACCAACGGATTATCAGGTTGATCGCCTTGATAAGCTGGCATTTGAATCCGGGGTGATCCCTGCTCTGTTAGCCTTACAGAAGTCCGGTTATAAACTGGTCATGGTCACTAATCAGGATGGATTAGGCACAGACAGTTTTCCTATGGTTGATTTTGAACCACCTCACAGACTGATGATGCAGGTATTTTCTTCACAGGGAATTCAGTTTGAAGAAATATTAATCTGCCCTCACAAACCCGAAGATAACTGTAACTGCCGTAAGCCAAAACTCGGATTAGTAGAAAAATATCTGGCTGATGGCACGTTAGATACAAAAAATAGTTACGTCATCGGTGATCGGGAAACTGACCAGCAATTAGCCCGGAATATGGGAATTCAGGGTCTTCTCTATCAACCTGAATCATTCGGTTGGTCAGCAATTTGTGAGCAGTTAACCCGTCAGGATCGTTATTCCAATGTAAACCGCACCACCAAAGAAACAGCCATCAATATTGAAGTCTGGCTGGATCGTGAAGGAAAAAGCCGCATTAATACAGGGGTAGGCTTCTTTGACCATATGCTGGATCAAATTGCCACTCATGGTGGTTTTCGTATGAATATTCAAGTTGATGGTGATCTTTATATTGATGATCACCACACAGTTGAAGATACAGGCCTCGCTCTGGGAGAAGCCCTGAAACAGGCGTTGGGTGACAAACTCGGTATTGCCCGTTTCGGTTTTACTCTTCCAATGGATGAATGTCTTGCCCGATGTGCGCTGGATATTTCCGG
The DNA here is from genome assembly GCF_037996705.1 of Xenorhabdus bharatensis. Lineage (NCBI taxonomy): Bacteria > Pseudomonadati > Pseudomonadota > Gammaproteobacteria > Enterobacterales > Morganellaceae > Xenorhabdus > Xenorhabdus bharatensis. The sequence continues at coordinate 36,933 of NZ_JBBMXG010000015.1, forward strand.
CAGACCACACCTTGAATATAAAGCTGAATTCAAACATCAGCGTGTCGGGGATTTGAGCACAGAAATGATCGAACATTTTTTCCGATCACTCTCTTATACCATGGGATGTACTTTACACCTGAAAACTAAAGGTAAAAACGATCACCATCGTGCCGAAAGTCTGTTCAAAGTTTTTGGTCGCACACTGCGGCAGGCTATCCGCGTCGAAGGCGATACCCTACCCAGCTCTAAAGGTGTTTTATAAGAGAGAATAAGAATGAAAGTGGTTATTTTGGATACCGGCTGTGCCAATCTTGCTTCAGTTGCTTATGCCATTCGTCGGTTAGGGTATGACCCAATAATCAGCCTTGATGCCGATGTTGTGAAATCAGCAGAAAAATTGCTCTTGCCGGGTGTCGGCACCGCCACCACCGCAATGGCCCAGCTACAACAACGGGAGTTAATCCCTCTGATCACTTCGCTTACTCAGCCTGTTTTGGGTATTTGCCTAGGCATGCAGCTTCTGGCTGAAAGCAGCGAAGAAGGCGGGAATATACCGCTACTGAAATTAATTAACGCTCCGGTTAGAAAAATGGCGACTGCTGGTCTGCCATTACCGCATATGGGCTGGAATCAGGTTAATACCCTATCAGGGCATCCTCTGTTTCATGGCATTGAAAATAATGCCTATTTTTATTTTGTTCACAGCTACGCACTGCCCATTGGCGAATACACCCTTGCTCAAACAGATTATGGTGGCTCGTTCAGTAGCGCTATTTCAAAACACAATTTTTTTGGTGTCCAATTTCATCCTGAGCGTTCTGGTGCAGCAGGAGAGCAGTTATTAAAAAACTTTCTGGAGATGTAACCCCATGATTATACCTGCATTAGATTTAATTGATGGCAATGTTGTACGTTTACATCAGGGGGATTATGGTCAGTGTCGAAATTACGGTAGTTCTCCCCTCTCCCGTTTACAGGAATACGAACAAACAGGAGCTAAACTCCTGCATCTGGTGGATTTGACCGGCGCGAAAGATCCTGCCAGACGCCAGATTTCATTATTACGCGAACTACTGTCAGGCGTATCTGTTCCAGTACAGGTAGGAGGAGGGATCCGCTCAGAAAGCGATGTTGCTGCACTCTTTGAAGCCGGAGCAAGCCGGGTTGTTATTGGTTCCACTGCGATCACTCAACCAGCGTTAGTGAAGCAGTGGTTTCAGAATTATGGTGCTGAATCTATTGTGTTAGCGCTGGATGTCCGCATCAATTCAGACGGTGTTAAGCGAGTTGCTATCAGTGGCTGGCAGGAAAACAGCGAAGCAACACTGGAACAGGTCGTTGAACAATATTTATCCGTTGGTCTGAAACATGTTCTGTGTACGGATATTTCCCGTGATGGCACATTGAACGGCTCTAATATTTCACTCTATCAGGAGATCAGCCAACACTATCCACAAGTTGCATTTCAGGCATCCGGAGGCGTTGGCAGTCTGGCCGATATTTCCTCTCTGCCTGCATCGGGTGTGACGGGGGTCATTGTCGGGCGCGCGTTACTTGAAGGAAAATTTACACTGAAGGAGGCTATCCAATGCTGGCAAAACGCATAATTCCCTGCCTTGATGTACGTGATGGGCAGGTAGTCAAAGGAGTACAATTCCGCAATCATGAAATTATTGGTGATATTGTACCTCTTGCACAGCGCTATGCTCAGGAAGGTGCTGACGAACTGGTATTTTATGATATCACTGCCTCTTCTGATGGCCGTGTTGTGGATAAAAGCTGGGTTGCAAAAGTCGCTGAAGTCATCAATATCCCATTCTGTGTTGCTGGTGGAATCAAAACAGTCGAAGATGCCGGGCAAATTTTATCATTTGGTGCGGATAAGATTTCTATCAACTCCCCAGCCTTGTCAGACCCTTCTTTAATTGACCGTTTGGCTGATCGCTATGGAGTCCAATGTATCGTAATCGGAATTGATACGTGGTTTGATGAAGAAAGTAATCGCTATCAGGTATATCAATTCACCGGAGATGAAAAACGCACCACAGCAACGGCATGGCAGACTCTGGATTGGGTCAGGGAAGTACAACAACGTGGAGCCGGTGAAATTGTCCTGAATATGATGAATCAGGATGGTGTTCGTAGTGGCTATGATCTTACCCAGCTTAAACAAGTTCGGGAAACCTGTTCCGTGCCTTTGGTCGCATCAGGGGGAGCAGGCGCTCCGGTTCATTTTCTGGATGCATTTAAACAGGCTAACGTTGATGGGGCCTTAGCTGCTTCCGTTTTCCATAAGCAGATTATTAACATTGGCGAACTAAAGCAATATCTGGCGGAACAAGGGGTTGAGGTAAGAATATGTTAACGATATCAACATTAACATCGCAGGAAATCGAAAAATTGGACTGGGAAAAAGTCGATAACCTGATGCCCGTGATCGTGCAGCATGCCGTATCTGGTACCGTACTGATGATGGGATATATGAATAGAGAAGCCCTGAATACAACGCTAAGTTCCGGTAAAGTCACCTTCTTTTCACGTACCAAACAGCGGTTATGGACGAAAGGTGAAAGTTCTGGTCACTTTCTGGAGTTATCCGAGATTTATCCTGACTGTGACAATGATACTCTGCTTATCCTTGCCAATCCTATCGGCCCAACCTGCCATAAAGGGACTGAAAGCTGCTTTGCTCCGGCACAAACACAATGGGGTTTTCTTTATCAATTAGAGCAATTACTGGCAAGCCGGAAAAATGCGTCTCCCGATAGTTCTTATACTGCTCGTCTGTATGCCAGCGGAACAAAACGCATTGCACAAAAAGTGGGAGAAGAAGGTGTAGAAACCGCATTAGCAGCAACTGTTAATGACAGGGAAGAACTCACCAATGAAGCGGCTGATTTACTCTATCATCTGCTGGTGTTACTCCAAGATCAAAATTTAGATCTGAGCTGTATTATCCGTCAATTACAGGAAAGGCATTCAGTTAAAGATAGCGCACCGTTTTCTGCTCAGGAATAGAGTTCAAAAAACAGAGCCACTTCGTTAAATGACAGCAACCGAATAAAACGAAGTGGCATTTTATGACTAAGGTCTATCCTCAGCGGGCTAATTACATCGCCTCTTCGAAAATGGTCACAATCTCTTCATGTGATGCCTGAATGGGATTAGTAAACCCACAGGCATCTTTGAGTGCATTAGCTGACAAAACAGGCAAATCTTCCACTTTGACGTTTAACTCAGTTAATCCCGCTGGAATATTGACATCTTTTGCCAACCGGCGGATTTCCTGAATACAGGCTTCGGCACCCTCTTGGTCAGAAACATGCTCGACATTTGCCCCCATCGCAACTGCGATATCTTTCAGGCGGGAGGCTGCAACTTTTGCATTAAAGCGCTGTACATGAGGCAACAACACGGCATTACAGACACCATGTGGCAAATCATAGAAACCGCCCAACTGGTGAGCCATCGCGTGAACATACCCCAAAGAAGCATTATTGAATGCCATACCCGCTAAAAATTGGGCATAGGCCATATTTTCCCGCGCTTCCACATCACTGCCATTTTCAACAGCCCGGCGTAAATAACTGCTGATCATCTCCACCGCTTTCAGTGCACAGGCATCAGTAATAGGATTAGCCGCCGTAGATACATAAGCTTCAACTGCATGAGTCAACGCATCCATACCTGTCGCTGCGGTCAGCCCTTTCGGCATACCGATCATCAAAGAAGGGTCATTCACGGATAAAATAGGCGTCACGTTTTTATCCACAATCGCCATTTTGATGTGGCGCTCTACGTCCGTGATAATACAGAAACGCGTCATTTCAGAAGCTGTACCTGCTGTGGTATTAATTGCTATCAACGGCAACTGAGGTTTTGCAGAAACATCAACTCCTTCATAATCGCGGATATCTCCGCCATTGGCCGCAACCAATGCAATACCTTTAGCACAGTCATGCGGCGAACCGCCCCCCAGCGAAATCACAAAATCACAGCTATGCTGATGCAGAACAGCCAATCCTTCTTCGACATTAATCGTAGTTGGGTTCGGATTCGTTCCATCATAAAGCGCACTTTTGATCCCTACATTAGTCAATAACTTCTGAACTTTCCCAACAACACCAATCTCGTTCAGTACTCGGTCAGTAACAATCAGAGCCTGTTTGTAACCATAGGTTTTTGCTAACTGAATGGCTTCGTTCAGACATCCTTCACCGATTTTATTCACTGGCGGGATAAAGAAAGTTGATATTGCCATTAGGAACTCCTTAGGTTTTACTGAGGTATCTCAAATCTTGAATAGAGAAGTGATTTATAATTTCTCACTTATCTACATCAGTTATTTTGACTCAAATCAACAATCACAAGTGTAGGAATAAAAAATAAACGGAAATTCACTGAACTTCAAAAGGATAAAAATATATTTAATAATCAGATGAATACAATTAAAAATATTCAGGATCAGGAGAGCATTTTGTTAAAAAATGATATTTTTGAACACCTTACAGCCTTACTTGATACTCACCATGCCCGTTATCGGGTGATGGAACATGCCACTGGCGGGAAATCCGAAGAAGTCGCAAAAATACGTGGGACACATTTAGGTCAGGGGGCAAAAGCTTTAGTCTGCCATGTTAAGGGAAATAATTACCGTCAATATATTCTGGCAATCTTACCCGCCGATCAGCAGGCTGATCTGTCAGTTCTGGCTAAACAGGCTGGTGGCAACAGAGCATCACTGGCAAGCCCGAAAGAGGTTTCCGAATTAACTCGCTGTGTTTTTGGCGCTATCCCTCCCTTTAGTTTTCATCCTGATTTAAAGCTGATTGCCGACCCACTTTTGTTTGAACGCTATGATGAGTTAGCATTTAACGCTGGCAGTCTGGAACGATCAATCATTTTAAATACAGAAGATTACCGCCGGATCGCGATGCCTGAGCTAATCACATTTCGCAAAGTGATTAATCAGCCAGACTTAACCTGAGCAAAACTCTCGTTCTGCTATAATTCAACCAGACAAGATGAGTAATTATCCTATGAATAAATTGTTTATTTTGATAATGCTTGGTCTGGTTATTATTGCCTGCATCATATTACTGAACAATATGCTTGATTCCCATATCGATCATTGGCTGGAGCATGCTGCCCATTGGCTGTTAGAAGAGTAATCTTTTCCCGGCGTGCGCTACTCGGTAATGGCCTGTAAAAAAGGTGCTGAAAAATTCAGCACCTTTTTGAATAATAATAGTTAAATATTAACGTTCTATTATTCTAACCACTCGGTATGGAATACACCTTCTTTATCAGTGCGTTTGTAAGTATGCGCACCAAAATAGTCACGCTGTGCCTGAATCAGGTTGGCTGGCAGGACTGCGGAACGGTAGCTGTCATAATAAGAGATGGCAGCAGAGAATGTTGGAGTTGGGATCCCATTCTGCACACCATAAGAAACGACATCACGCAGAGCCTGCTGGTATTCATCAGCAATTTGTTTGAAATAAGGTGCCAGCAACAGGTTAGCAATAGCCGGATTTTCGTTGTAAGCATCCGTAATTTTTTGCAGGAACTGAGCACGGATAATACACCCCGCACGGAAGATCTTAGCGATCTCGCCATAATTCAGATCCCAATTGTATTCATCGGAAGAGGCTTTCAGCTGCTGGAAACCCTGCGCGTAAGAAACAATTTTGCCTAAATACAACGCACGACGGACTTTTTCAATAAATTCCGCTTTATCACCTGCAAATTGCTGCGCTTCTGGCCCTGACAGAACTTTAGATGCGGCAACGCGCTGATCTTTCATTGAAGAAATATAACGTGCGAAAACTGACTCCGTAATCAACGTTACCGGAACACCCAAATCAAGAGAACTCTGGCTGGTCCATTTACCTGTTCCTTTATTGGCTGCTTCATCCAGAATGACATCAACCAGATATTTACCTTCTTCATCTTGCTTACGGAAGATATCAGCAGTAATTTCGATCAGATAACTACTCAGTTCGCCTTTATTCCAGTCACTGAATACTTCTGCCAGTTCCTGATTGCTCAGGTTCAGTGAATGTTTCAATAAAGAGTAAGCCTCAGCAATCAACTGCATGTCGCCATATTCAATGCCATTGTGAACCATTTTCACATAGTGACCGGCACCGTCGGCACCAATATAAGTCACACAAGGTTCACCATCCACCTGAGCAGCAATCTCTTTCAGGATCGGCGCAACCAGTTCATAGGCTTCTTTCTGCCCGCCCGGCATAATTGAAGGGCCTTTCAATGCACCTTCTTCACCACCAGAAACCCCTGTACCGATGAAATTAAAGCCTTGCGCAGATAATTCACGGTTACGGCGGATAGTATCCTGAAAATAGGTATTGCCGCCATCAATCAGAATGTCACCCTTATCCAAGTGTGGCGTCAGAGATGCAATAGTTTTATCCGTAGCTTCACCGGCCTTAACCATCAACAGGATACGACGCGGTTTTTCCAGTGAATCGACAAACTCTTCAATGGAATAACTTGGAACTAATTTTTTCCCTGGATTTTCAGCGATAACTTCATCAGTTTTATCACTGGAGCGGTTGAAGATAGATACAGAGTAACCACGGCTTTCAATATTCAACGCCAGATTGCGCCCCATAACCGCCATACCGACAACACCGATCTGTTGTTTGGACATGAATAACTCCCGTCTGATAATGACTGCTATCTACCAAAATGTTGCACATGTAACAATGTTGAGTACAACAAAATATAGTAGACAATTTGTTAATGAGATCACATGTTAACTCATGAATGGGTATTGGGGGTAGTTATTGATGCAATCGATATCGTCATACTGTTTTTTTGCTGAAAAAATTTCCAGCCGCAATAAATCATCTATTGATATTTTGACAGCCAATCCTCATTATTCAGGAGTCGGCAAACGCCGTCATACTAAAAGGTAAAATAAACTGTATGGAATGGATCGCTGATCCGACGATATGGGCAGGTCTGGCCACTCTTATCGTTTTAGAAATTGTTCTGGGCATTGACAACTTAATATTTATTGCCATTCTGGCAGACAAATTACCGGAAAAGCAAAGGGATAAAGCAAGGCTAACGGGTTTAACCTGTGCTCTGTTAATGCGGCTTATCCTCTTATTCAGCCTCTCTTGGCTTGTCTCCCTGACATCGCCATTGCTGACGCTGTGGGGTCATTCATTCAGTGCCCGCGATTCAATCATGCTGATTGGGGGAATATTCCTGCTTTTTAAAGCAACAATGGAACTGAATGAACGGCTGGAAGGAAAAAATCTGCATACCAATCAACAGCGTAAAGGAGCAAGTTTCTGGGCAGTGGTTGTGCAGATTATTGTTCTGGATGCGGTCTTCTCACTGGATTCAGTGATTACTGCCGTCGGTATGGTTGATCACATTGGTATCATGGTTGCTGCTGTTATTATTGCGATGATCCTGATGATATGGGCCAGTAAGCCACTGACAAAGTTTGTCAACGCTCACCCGACCATAGTGATATTGTGTCTCAGCTTCCTGTTAATGATAGGCTTCAGTCTGGTTGCAGAAGGCTTTGGTTATCGCATTCCCAAAGGCTACCTTTATGCCGCCATTGGTTTCTCTATTATAATTGAAGCACTAAATCAATTTGCCCAGTTCAACCGCCGTAAATTTCTGAGTGCTTCACGTTCATTACGTGAAAGAACAGCAGAAGCGGTTCTGCATATTTTAAATGGTAAACGTGAAAGAGCGAATCTGGATGATCATGCATCTAATTTGATTGCAGATCACGAAGAGCATAAAGAAGTCTTTGAGCCACAGGAACGGCAAATGATCGCCCGTGTTCTCAGCCTTGCACAACGCACTGTCAGTAGCATTATGACTTCACGCCATGATGTAATTTACCTTGATGTTCATTCCCCCATGGACAAACTGGCTGTACTACTGAAACAAAAGCCGCATACCCGGATTGTGGTTACAGATGAAAAAACCAGTGATGAACCGCTGGGAGTTGTGCATGTGATTGATATCCTTAATCAACAACTGACTCATCATCCATTTGATTTGCGCCAATTAGTACAGCAGCCATTAATTTTTCCTGAATCTCTTTCCTTGCTTCAGGCATTAGAGCAATTCCGTCAGGCTCAAACGCATTTTGCCTTTGTTGTTGATGAGTTCGGCTCTGTTGAAGGTATCGTTACGGTTACTGATGTAGTGGAAACGATTACAGGAAACCTACCGGTAGGTAGTGGAGAAATTGATGCTCGTCATGATATTCAGGTCACGGAAGAAGGAGACTGGATTGCCAATGGGTTTATGCCGCTGGATGATTTGGTACTTTACGTTCCGCTACCACTGGATGAAAAACGCGAATATCAGACACTGGCAGGCTTATTAATGGAGCATCTGCAACATATTCCACAACTGGGCGAACAACTAAAGATCGGTGATTATCTTTTTGAGCCAATGGAAATTACCAGCCACCGTATCAACAAAGTGAAAATTACCTCGCTGAAAATGGAAGAAGAAACCGTCGAATAATCTATTCAAATATAGATATCACTTACTAAAAAAACCGGCATTATGTCGGTTTTTTTAGTTCTGATAAATTTTATTATATCGATTTAATGCGAATTTTCAGATAATTAAGCCTTAAATCTTACGTATGCAATTGTATGTCTTACTTCATTGACTTGTCATTCATAAATATGGGGGTTACATGAGTAATAAATATTTTGCATTATTGACGGATTCAGGCGCCAATAAACTGGAAAATGCAGCAACCTCAGGAAATAAACTTGAGATCACACATATGGCTGTTGGCGATGGGCATTTACCAACACCTCATGCCGATCAAAGCCAATTGATAAATGAAAAGCATCGTGCAGAAATTGACAGGCTATTCATCGATCCCAATAACCCTAATCAAATTATTGTTGAACAGATAATCCCAGAAAATGAGGGGAACTGGTGGATCCGCGAAATAGGCCTGTTTGATGAAGATAATACGCTCATCGCTGTCGGAAACTGTGCTGCTCTGTACAAATCACAAATGCAGGAACAAACAGTTCGCATGGTTTTACCTATTGGTGATAGAAATTTAACTGGCTGGATAGTTGAATTAATTTCTGGCTTAGCCACTCGTAGCTATGTCAGAGGGAAAATCAGAGATCACGCAGAAAGTCGTAATCATCCCGATGCTACATTAAAAAATAAAGGCTTTGTCATTCTGAGCAATGCTGTAGACAGTAATAGCGAAGCGCACGCAGCTACATCTAAAGCGGTGAAATCCACCCATGAATTAGCCCAAAAAGCCTATAATTTAGCCGACCCCAATAATGCCATGAATAAATGGGTTCCGTTAACCCGTAAAATTAATGGCAAAGAGCTGAACCATGATATCAATCTAAACGCGGCGGACGTGGGCGCCTACAACAAGGCTGAGACCGATGCGCTGATTGCGCCTGTTCAGCATGAAGTCACACAGGCAATAAAACTGGCTGATACTGCCAACCAAAATGCCACTACCGCCATCAGTGATGCGAAAAACAAAGTCCCGTTAACCCGCAAGATCAACCATAAAGAGCTGGTCAATGATATCAATCTAAACGCGGCAGACGTGGATGCCTACAATAAAGCTGAGACCGATGCGCTGATTTCGACTATTCAGCAGGATGTCACGCAGGCAATGAAACTGGCTGATACTGCCAACCAAAATGCCACTACCGCCATCCGTGATGCGAAAAACAAAGTCCCGTTAACCCGCAAGATCAACCATAAAGAGCTGGTCGATGATATCAATCTAAACGCGGCGGACGTGGATGCCTACAACAAGGCTGAGACCGATGCACTGATTGCGCCTGTTCAGCAGGATGTCATGCAGGCAATGAAACTGGCTGATACCGCCAACCAAAACGCAGCCACTGCTATCAACAATGCGGAAAACAAAGTCCCGTTAACCCGTAAAATTAATGATAAAGAGCTGGTCAATGATATCCGCCTGATCGCAGCGGACGTGGATGCCTACAACAAGACTGAGACCGATGCACTGATTACCCCCGTTCAGCAGGATGTCGGACAGGCAATGAAGCTGGCTGATACCGCCAACCAAAACGCCACCAACGCCATCCGCGATGCGGAAAGTAAAGTCCCGTTAACCCGTAAAATTAATGATAAAGAGCTGGTCAATGATATCCGCCTGATCGCGGCAGACGTGGATGCCTACAACAAGGCTGAGACCGATGCACTGATTGCTCCCGTTCAGCAGGATGTCGGACAGGCAATGAAACTGGCTGATACCGCTAACCAAAACGCCACCAGCGCCATCCGCGATGCGGAAAGTAAAGTCCCGCTAACCCGTAAAATTAATGATAAAGAGCTGGTCAATGATATCCGCCTGATCGCGGCAGACGTGGATGCCTACAACAAGGCTGAGACCGATGCGCTGATTGCCCCCGTTCAGCAGGATATCGGACAGGCAATGAAGCTGGCTGATACCGCTAACCAAAACGCCACCAGCGCCATCCGTGATGCGGAAAGTAAAGTCCCGTTAACCCGTAAAATTAATGATAAAGAGCTGGTCAATGATATCCGCCTGATCGCAGCGGACGTGGATGCCTACAACAAGGCTGAGACCGATGCACTGATTGCCCCCGTTCAGCAGGATATCGGACAAGCAATGAAGCTGGCTGATACCGCCAACCAAAACGCCACCAGCGCCATCCGTGATGCGGAAAGTAAAGTCCCGCTAACCCGTAAAATTAATGATAAAGAGCTGGTCAATGATATCAATCTAAACGCGGCGGACGTGGATGCCTACAATAAGGCTGAGACCGATGCGCTGATTGCGCCCGTTAAGCAGGATATCGGACAGGCAATGAAGCTGGCTGATACCGCCAACCAAAACGCCACCAGCGCCATCCGCGATGCGGAAAACAAAGTTCCGTTAACCCGTCGAATAAATGGAAAAGAATTAGTCAATGATATCAGATTGATAGCATCTGATGTAAATGCTTACGATAAGGAAGAAACAGATCAGCTGCTTGATGGCGTCAAAGAACTGGCAAATGCTGCCAATAATAATGCCGATAGCAAAGTACCGGTGTTCCGTACGATAAATAATAAAGCATTATTAACAGACATTATACTTAACGCATCTGATGTAGATACCTATGCTAAAGGAGACATTGATCAACAAATCAATTCTGTCAGAAAACTAGCAAATGATGCCAATAATAATGTCAATAGCAAAGTCCCTCTGACCCGTACAGTGAACAATAAGGCATTACTAACCGACATTACCCTCACTGCATTAGATGTAGGCACTTATAATAAAAGCGAGATCGATTCCCGCTTAGACAAAGTGACTAAAAACGCTAATGGCCGATTGGCAAAAGATGAGAATGGTGCCGATATTCCGGACAAAAATGCGTTCGTAAAAAATATAGGCTTGGGTGATTTAATTGGATCAAAAATTGAATCCCAGCTAATCGGACAAGATGCTACGATCATTAACCTTGGGAAAATTACTCAAATAAATGGCGTAGCAATAGCCAGTGCACCCATTAAGCCAGAAAACACATCGATTGTCGGTGGAATAACGTACTATACCAATTATTACAAAATACAATTACCTATCAGCCTGCCTAATGGCATTATTTCGTGTCACGCCAGTATCGCTTGTAATCATTTCGATAACCAAGGCCCCAGCCATCTGGCTGATATTAGAACCCAAAGAAGTCATTCGAATGGAGTGGGGTTATCGCAAGATACTTTGACCATATCAGTGACCACACCACAATTAGGCTGGACTCCTGAGTTTTATTATGAAGTGACCGGGTATTAGCAGTAACAGGGAGTAAAATACCCACTTTATGACTCATCAGGTGATTGGCAGATTAATCACCTGATGATGCTCAAATTATCTATTATTCTGCGGCTTTTTTCTTATTTTTACTGCTATCAATATTATCAAGCCAGTTCTTTATGGATTGCTTAACTTTTTGTTGTAATTCATCGTGCAAGATGGATTCAACATTCAGAGCATATTGCAAATTGTTCCAATCGCCATAAACCCGTAAGGGTACTTTTAATTTTTCTAAATGGCTGACTAACTCATTTTGTTGCCCCCAGCCACCGGTTAACTGCACCAGTAATGCAACATCAACATTCTGTTTCAATAAGTTTGCTTTGCCCTGCCCTTCAATCTTTGAATTCTCAGAAATTGCAGAAAGGTTGTTAATTTTAATTTCACCTTGTGCCAGTTTCGCTTTTACTGATAAATTTTGTGCGCCAGTAAAGCTCTGAGTATTCGTGGGCGACTTAACCTGATCGGTGACTCTTGAAAAAGATTGCTGGATCAACATTGGAATATTCAAACCATCTAAACGCGCATTTTTTAAATTAACGTTCAGATCTCCCTGCCAATAATGAGCGACCGCATATTCATCATACCCTTCCCCCAAAAGATTTCCTTCCAGTGCTAACTGCCCACTGAATACTGCCGGTAAATCCAATGCTTTCAGCAGAGGTTGTAAGTCAATATTTTGTAATAAGGGTTTCGCATGCAGTTTAGCCGGATTAACCGTTGCATCAATGGTTGCAGGAAGCGAAAAATATCCCCCAAATACGTTACCATTCAACCTCAAAATATCGGCCATTCCTTCGTCATTGACAGCCTTGAAAACAAAGTTATCAATATCCATCCCCTGATAAATAAATTTATTTGCTTTCAATAACAGGTGAGCATTAAATCCTTTCAGGAAACTAAGATCATAATTAGATAAAGGTGAAACTGACTTCGCAATCACTGGTTTTACCGAATTATTTTCTATCCGGTAATCAAGTTTTTCCTGAAAACTCTTCTTTACTAACTTATCCCATCCCAGCAGATTATCTAAGTTTAATTCGGGTGAAAATAAATTGATGGAATAGGCGGGTTTATCTTTCAGATTAATATCCACGCCACCTGTCAATTCGCTCTCATTCACCTTAAGCGCAATTTTTTGTAACGAAATAAATGAAGAAAAAGCATCATATCGTACAATAGCAGAACCCTCGCCAATAATACCTTCTGAGGGTAAACCAACGCCTGTAAGCTGATATTTAAACGAATTCATATTGCCTGTTACATACTGTGGATAATCAGCAATATTGATGTCAGCATCAAGTTCAAAAGCAAATTCCTGCTGGTTTTTATTGATCTTACTATTAAGCTCAAGATTAATATGATGCAGATCCTGACGCTTCATCAACAGGTTAATATCCCGTATGTTTAACTGCGAATCGGAGTTGGTTTGCCAAATTAGCAAACTGTCTTCTACTCTGATCCGGTCAATATCCAATTTCCAGCTATGACCATCACCTTCTACCGGATAATGAATATCACTTTCCGGTGCAATAGGCGCTTCCGGTTTTTGTTGTGGCTGGCTATCAGGCGTATGGCGGAAAACAGCCCCTTTGAGCATAACTTCCTTCACAGCCAACTGATGGGATAACAGGGGCAATAATTCGACATCCAGACGCATATTTTCTGCCACAATTGCAGGCTTTTTTGCGCCGGGAGCAGTTAGTGATACCTGCCCGGTCAAAATACTCAGTTTTGGCCAGACATGCCAACGCAGATCATCCTGTAACACGAGCTGGTAGCCACTCTTTTTTTGTACTTGTTTTACTATGTAGTTACGAAAATCGTTCGGATTAATCAACATGACTAATGCCGTCAGACCTGCAACAACAACTACTAACAAAATAATGAGTGTCGTCAACAATCTTTTCATGACTTCCCCAGTCTCATGTCCACAAGATGATTATTTTCACCAAATGACTATACCCTTCGTCTTTCAAGCTGCCTCTTTGTTGGCTTGCGCTCGTTCACCCCGGTCACATAGTTATCTATGTTCCAGGGGACTCTCTCCCTTGCCGCCGCGATGCAACTCGAAATTCATTAGGTATATTTTACTAGATATCTGCATCAGAAAAGATTAATCCTCGCTGATTCGGCTCCCTACAGCTCCTTTCTGATTTTTATATTTGGCATCCTGACGTCGGTTATAAGGACGTTCAGCATCACCAGAAAGCGGTTCAAAGCTTAAAGCCCCAATGACCATTCCCGGGCGCAGAGCTAATGGCAGTTTTCCTGAATTATAGAATTCCAGCACAATTTGACCATGCCAGCCCGGATCGATCCGATGAGCGGTAACGTGCACCATCAACCCAAGACGGGCCAAAGATGAACGACCATCCAACCACCCAACAAGATTAGCAGGCAATGTGACAGATTCCAGTGTTACTGCCAGTGCCAATTCACCGGGATGCAGAAAGAAAGCTTCTCCATCCGGTAAAATTATTTCATCGCTCATGACACGATCAAGCGCAGCATTGACTTCAGCCTTAGGGCCGCTCAAATCAATATAAGCAGCGGTATGACCACGAAAAACGCGAAACTGATTCCCAAGGCGAACATCCGCAGTTGCCCCATTAATACGTTCGACAGGAGGACGTGGGGTAATTACCAGTTTACCTTCATCAAGCCATTTAATAATGTCACGGTCACAGAGTCGCATTACTTCCTCTCAAAATACGATGATTCTTATGAATACCTGTGCTACAGGTTATTCGCAAAATTGGCCAATTTTAGCTTTCAGTATGTCAATTGCCACACGGTTTTTACCGCCACGGGGAACAATAATATCTGCATATTGTTTTGATGGCTCGATGAATTGCAGGAACATCGGACGGACAGTTTTTTTATACTGATCCATAACAGAATCCAATGAACGCCCACGCTCATTTACGTCACGCTTAATGCGACGCATCAGGCAAATATCCAGTGGTGTATCAACAAAAATAGAGAAATCCAGTTCCTGACGCAAACGCTTATCCGTTAATAATAGAATACCTTCAAGGATAATAACGCGCTTTGGTTCGAAGTGGATGGATTTTGATTTTCGTGTGTGTTCGGCGTAATCATATTGAGGCAATTCAATGGATTCACCGGATTTCAATGCCTGAATATGCTCGAACAGTAAATCGTGATCCATTGAACTTGGATGGTCGTAATTGACTTTAATGCGCTCTTCCATCGGGGTGTTAGTTTGGTCTTTATAATAGCAATCTTCTGGGATAACACCGATATTATGATCGCCGACCTGAACCCGTAATTCTCGATAAAGTGTGCTGGCAATAAGGCTTTTGCCCGAAGCGGAGGCACCTGCAATGCCTACGATAGTACACTTATGTGCTTCATCAGCCATACTAAAAATAACCTGGTTAGAAAGAAAAAATAAAGTGGGAAAAATAGCATTCTTTCATGCTATGTTTGGCGGATTATAGGGAGTTAGCTGCCGCTATGCCAGCGTAAACAGGATAAGTCGCATTTTTTTCGATACGCTTCGCATAAAAATTCCACAATCACTTGAGCAAAAACAAAAAAAGACCTTCAAAGTAATATTCAAAAACCAAAGCAATCCCCTGAATCATTCCTAACAATAATCTGAATATTGAATTCAAAGTAATTTCTCATTTTTTAAGAGAGGTGAAATGTTCGTTATTTATTTGATGAGCCGGTGTTATTCATATGTGGTGGATTTACACGGACATTAAATGAAGCAGACGCGTATTTAATAAAAAACAAAGGATAGTAATGCATAAATAATATTGACGATTTGTCGCATCGAGCTGTATTAAAAAGCATCTTTCGAAATGTTAACAAAGCTAGTCCGATTAAACCTGATTTACATTTTAAATCTTAGTCTAAAGGAATTTGCTATGGAAATATTCGATATCATGCAGCCGCTATCGCGGTACGATCTGGACGTAAATTTTTCATCAACTCTGCATATCTCTGGCGGTCAACAGACTATCCACGTCGAAGAGAACAGTACCGCTTATGGGTTCGTTCATCAGGGAGATTTAACTATCTCCATCGATGGAACTTCACAACAACTACGCGCGGGGATGTACTTTTCCATTCCCGGGCCTGCGGAGCTTTCTCCCTTTATCGGTTTGATTTGCATCAGAAATAACTACAGAGGTTTCCTGTCATTTGGTGGCCCCGTAGAACGACTGGGACGGCTGAAATACATAGATGGCTGCTCCGATAGCCTTCTGATATCACCGCCGCTCAAGGGTGACCCTTGTCTAAACTACCTGTATGTTCCACCAAGGCTGAATCAGACAGCCCATACCCACCCTTCAGTTCGGATCGGGATCGTCATTGAGGGTGCAGGCTACTGTCTGACTGAAAAGTCGAAAACCGACTTGATAGCCGGAGGAGTATTCCTACTGCCAACAGACGAAATTCACAGCTTCCATACTGATGATACCCCGCTGCGGATCGTGGTCTATCACCCTGATTCTGATTTCGGCCCCACTCATGAATCACACCCGATGATTAATCGAACTTGGGTAGACGGTATTTCTTTAGCGGGAGAAAACCGCTATCGCACCCGCCAGATAAACGAATTCGGAACGGAATAAAATAAGCATGAAGCCTGATGTATATATCGGTTCACCCAATCCACAGGTAAGAGCAGATTCGCTGGGCGGCACACTTCCAACATTACCAGACTGGCTGATCCATAACCCGAAACCAGTTATCAGTCAGCTTCTCTGGCCTGTATGTTCGTCTCAGACAACGACAAATTCTACACTGGCGGCTCTGACAATGGGGGACTTTTCCCGTTCACTCAAACAGGCTGGCATTTGTGATCTCAGTATCGTCCCCATTCCTGGTGCAACCGTTCTACTTCCTTGGGGAGTGGCATTGAGCGAAATCATCGCCACAAGGATAAGGACGGCTTATGAGGCAATAGAGCTGGATGAATACGCCTATCCGCATGTTATAGCAGAAAGTTGTTTTGAACCTATGGCTGATTTGCTTGATTTAGAGCGTAATTTGTTGAGAGTTGCGACCACCAAAGACACTCAGAGCCAGCGTGAGCGCGGTATATTAATTCCAACGGGTGAGCAGGTCATTGCCAGTCATTGGAAAAAAATGATCAATACGCCAGACGTGATGCCAATCCGCATGTTCCAGCGGGCTCGCTATTTCCGCCCTCTCAGTTCGGCTGATCGCAGTGGTAAAGGGGTATTCAGTGCACTTGAAGCGTCTGACATATTCGAACTTCACTGCTGCCATCGGACTCCAGAGGCCGCATTACTCGATGTGCAACGTATAGATAGCTCCCTGACTGCACTGTCTGCTTCCTTACCTCTGCCACAAATAGTGGGTATACGTCCTCCGTGGGGCAACCGTTCAGAATTGTACCAATGGGCTATAGGCAGTGACACTCCCCTTCCCAGTGGTGAATGTGTACAAACGTCAGCGCTCTATTTTCAGGGACAGGAACTGTCTCGTCGTTACGATATCGGCTTTGGTAAGGGAGAACAAAGACAACATGTCTGGCAGTTGGATGGTTTTATCAGTCGCAGGGTGCTATACGCACAGCTTTATCTGTCAGCCAGAGCTAATGGTTTACTTACTGTGCACCCCCGGCTTGCTCCTACACAAGTCGTGATTTTAGTACGCAGCCGACGCGATGATGAAAAAGAACACATGCAGGAATTAGCGAGTATGTTGCAAGCTGCCGGACTTCGCCTTGTATTGCGTTACTGTGAGGAAAGCAAGGCGTTGACAGCCGCACAAAAGCACTGGCGAGATCGCGGTGTCCCTCTTGTACTGCTATTTTTCGGCCGCCGTACCACAAACGACTCTCCTCGCATCCGTTTGCTACGTACAGATAAAGAGCAAGAGCTGGATCTACCGGGAAACAGCTCTGCTGACTGGCTAGCTAAACAAGTCACTCACGCCATTACCGATGTGGAAAACGATGTAAATTATACAATTATTCATCAGGCCCGAAATCAAATCTCATTTGCCTCCTCAGAGGCTGAAGCATGTCAGGCATTATCAGCACGTCAGTGCGTTATCGCTCCGATCTGCCCCACCAGATCCCACACAGATAAAGTGGCATCCTGGAAAATGGGCGAACTATGCAGTTTTACTGCGGCTCCCGAACCACAACCCTGCATTCTGTCAGGAAGGCCAACCTGGGCGCGGGCATTATTGTCACGCCGGATATAACGTTGCCTATCCCCACCACTTTAAGGAGAAGATCATGACATACAGCCATAACGAGCAACCAGAAAACACGATACTGGAAAATATAGTCGGCCCCGTTTCTCTCCCGCTGAAAATTGACGAAAGCGTCAATTATTTTCAGCTTCATTACTTTGAATGTCAGGGCAAGCGCTGGGCCTGCGCTACACTGGGAGACCTTAACTCCATGCAAGCCGTGCCACTACGGATCGAATCGGCTTGTTTCTTCGGTCATGTCATGCACTCCCAGCAATGCGATTGTGGATTTCAGCTTGACGAGGCATTCCGGCGTATTGCCCGGAATAAAGGTGGAGTGGTGATCTATGGCATCGATCAAGATGCCCGTGGTTTGGGTATCGAAAAACACTTCCGCATCTATGACTACCGACAAAATGAAAATCTGGATACTGATGAAATCTATAAGCGTTTCCATGCGCCTCTGGATAGTCGCTCATATGAAGCAGTGACCGCTATCCTGCACTTCCTCGGTATACGTAATATCTTATTAATGTCCAATAATCAGGAACGTTTGGCGTTTTTACGTAAGCAGGGATTCCAAGTCGAGCGCGATGAGATTGAAGCACCACTGACACAGTACAACATGGCAACAATGATGCTGGAAAAAGAAGATCTTAATTATCAGTGGAGTTTTCATACTCATGGTGATTGGTTATTACCACTGCAACAACGGGCAGAGGAACACCCTGACTGCTATGTTGCCTGTGTCGTCAAAGACAACCGCGAAATTGTAGCTGACTGGATGGGAGAGAACTGGGATGTTGCCACTTCACTGCTGGCAAAATTGAGCGATAGTAACAATCGCGTTGAAAACGGTTTAGCGGTTTATCTCAGCGATCTCCCCCGTCTGGACGAACTGGCTTTGTATGCCAAAGCGGGTGTGAGCTTTGTGGTTGTTCCCTTCCCTGTCCTGCCAGACTACCTGAAAGCTGAGGCACGGCGTCTGGGGATCAGGCTACAAGACTGGGGACGCGAAAATAAATACAAACAGCCGCGCCCACAATGGATTCTGGAAGAGCATAGTGATAACCAGCATATTTACATCCGCGAAGGTGAGCGCCGGGTGATACCGCGGAGTCATGGAGGTATCGTTTGAGTTCCCAGACTATGCCCTACCGGGCTATTTTTGCCTCCAGACAGGAGGCACTTAATACCATGCTGGATGATACATCGAACTATATGATGGTCGACAGCTTCAAAGGGGCGCCCGTTAACATGCGGGTGTTTGAGAGTTTTAATCCTTTCCATGTCTGGTCATCCCCCTCCATTCCTGTACCGGGGCAGCCTGAACGGCTGGCCCGGTCCGTAGAATCCGTATGGCAGGGGGTAAAACTTGTCGATGGTATCACCGATTTTAGCCAATTCCTCGGTCAGCCAAGTAAGCGACCTGACGATCACGAACGTCGGCAATTACAAGATTATTGCTACGCAAACAGCCAGTTCGTCTATGGTGATCGTCTGTTGGACTTGCTTAGCGCCCGATTTTTAATCTACCTGCCAACTTATCTTTTTATACTGGAAAAACGGGTACCCGAAGCATTACTGCGAGAGTTGAATCAACACCTGACCTCTGTAGGGCCAATACTGTTTTACGATTGGGATGCCAATCAGGACATTACTGACACCAGCAGCTCTTTTAGCCATTCAGCCTTGCTTGCGTCATGGTTCAACGGAACATTTGAAAATGACTATTGGGCGTTAGCGCACCGCGTATTACAGGAAGATGATTGGCTTACTTTCGACGCATCCATCAAAAATTTGCTTAATCGCTATTACGCTATACACAATGGATTTCAAGATGCATCGCGGCGGCAAGGGAGTAAATCCTTGGGAACATAGATAACTATGTGACCGAGGTGAGCGAGCGCAGCCAACAAAGAGGCAACTTGAAAGACGAAGTGTATATGCAGAGAGGGAAACTATGAAGCTAAATACGAGTCTGGCCAACAAGCTATACTGGGCAAGCGAAAAAATGCAGGGTAAAGGCGAGGTCGCAAAACGATTGCAGTGGCTGGAAGAAACGCAATACCTGTCACTGCGGGAATGCCGAAAACTGCAAATGGAAAAATTGCACACATTACTGACACATGCTTATGAAAGCGTTCCCTACTATACCCGCGTTTTTAACGAGCGCGGCCTGAGACCCGATGATTTTAACAGCCTGTCAGATCTCGCCAAATTACCCTTGTTGACCAGACAGGAATTAACTCAACATCAAGCTGAATTGATTTCGACACGGGCTGACCATACTACGCTGCAAACTAACTACAGCAGTGGTTCTACAGGCAAACGTGCCTGTTTCGTTCAGGATGCTAACTTCCGGCTATGGATGCGTGCCCATCAGCTTAGAACCTATCAGTGGTGCTCAAACTGGAAAGTCGGTGAACCGTTTGCTTTGTTGTGGGGCTCCTCCATATATTGGAGCTTAAAAAGCGTTTCCGATCGACTGAAGAATCTCCTGAGCAACCGGCGTGAATTTAATACTTTTCGATTATCACCGGAATTAATCGGGGAATTTACCCGGAATCTCGCCAGTTTTAATCCGGTACTGATCAGTACTTACACCAACGCAATGCACTTGATTGCCCGTCAAATGGAGCGTGAATCTATACGTGTACCCGCATTACGTGCAATACAAGGAACATCAGAACCACTTCCTCCAATCATTCGTGAACGCCTGCAACGGGTATTCCGCTGCGAAGTTTATGACAAGTACGGCTCACGCGAGACAAATATTGTCTCCCACGAAAGCCCTCGTCACGATGGTATGCTGATACAAGTGGAAAATGTGGCGGAAGAATTCCTGCGCGATGATGGTAGTGCCTGCCAACCGGGTGAGACTGGTCGGGTCGTACTGACAACGCTGAATAACTTTGCCATGCCGCTGATTCGCTACGAAACCAGTGATCTTGCCTCACCGATGGCAGGCAACTGTACCTCCGGGATTGGGCTTCCGCGCATGAGTCACGTGGCGGGACGACAGCAGGATTTGATCCTGACTCCGGACGGCGCTTATATCGATGCTTATCTGTTCTCTTTCTTGATCATGCGGTTTGAGGAAATTGAGTGGTTTCAGGTGGTGCAGGATAGTCTGGATAGCTTGCGCATCCGGCTAATGGTACCGACAGGTATTTCCCGACAGCGTTGTGATGAAATTGTAGAACGCATCCATCATCACGCTGGCTACCCGTTTCACATAGAATTTGAACAACTGGACAGAATGCCCGATTCCCCCACCGGCAAGTTCCGGCTATGTGTTTCGGCTCTCAGCGATATCGGCACCAGTAACCAAACGACGGTCAACTCATGAAGACTAAAATCGCCGTTCAGGAATTGCGCGAGCTTGGTCAGATTGCATTGATCCGGGCCAATACACCGCCGGAAGTTGCAGCTCTGGTGATGGATGACCTGCTAGAAAATGAATTAACAGGCTACCCCTCCCACGGTGTATTAAGGCTAGCAGACTATATTGGCGATATTCAATCTGGTGTACTTAAGCCTGCCACTATTCCGGCTGTATCGCTGACTATGCCTAACATCGCCATTGTAGATGGCTGTCGAACCTTTGGTGTCTTGGTGCGGCAAGAGTTAATACTCGTATTGCAAAAACTGGCTCTGGAGCATGGGATCGCTATCGCCTGCCTGCGTGACGCCCACCACCTCGGCAGACTGGCGGCTATCGGCCGTTCTCTGGCGGGCCTTAATGATCATCCCCTTGCTGTTATAGGATTCAGTAACTATCAGGGAAATGGAGCACGGGTTGCTCCGATTGGCGGTCATCTGGCGAGATTATGTACTAACCCGCTGTTGCTCGCCTTCCCAACCAACACAGCTGATCCTTTTGTATTAGATATGAGCACTTCAACTGTCTCGGAAGGCTTTATCCGGCGTCACAACCAAGAGGAAAAACAAGTGCCTCCCGGCTGTCTGGTCGATGCGGAAAAGAATGACATACTCGATCCTGCCTGTCTCTACGACATCCCTCCCCGGGCAACTATACAGCCATTGGGAGGCAATCTTGCCGGACACAAAGGATACGGGCTAGCCGTAGCAATGGAATTATTCTGCGGCGCACTTGCGGGTGCCGGACATGTAGCCAGACCGCATGCACCCGGCAACGGTGGGCTGTTTTTGGTTATCGATCCATCCAGAATGCCGGGAGGTGTTGATACGATCCGAAGCGAGGCGGAAGCTATCATGAACTATTGCCGTGACTCAGGCCGCCCGGAGGCTCCGGCTCGGATGCCCGGTGAAGGCTATGCTACCCGCTATAACGAGGCAAAAAATACATTAACGTTATCACTGCCAACGTCTGTGTTAGCCGAAATCCGTCGTCTTGCCGGTGTTATTCAAAAGGAGCTTTAATATGCAATTTAATAGTGAAGTCCATCCCCTGCTGTCTGCACACAATCGCTGCAAGAACCGGCTGGAAAAAAACCTCACCTGTTTCGGTCTGTTTTTAGTTTCAGCGAGTTCTTTAATCGCAGAATGTTGTGCGGTACGTGGCCCCGACTGGTTATTAGTCGATATGGAAGCATCACCGGCTGACAGACACGATCTGATCCAAATGTTACAAGCGATGAACGGATCTCGCTCCACAGGTATGGCTCGGGTGGCACGCAATGACCGCCAGCAGATAGAGGCAGCGCTGGACTCGGGAGCTATGGGGTTGATGGTGCCTAAGGTGGAATCCGCCGCTGAGGCTAAAATGGTCGCCGACAGCGTTTATTATCCGCCTAAAGGAAAACGGGGGGTCAATCCCATACGCTGCTCCGGTTATTTTTCACGCCTGCCAGACTACTTTGCGGAAGCCAATGATTCACTACTTACTATCGTTCAAATCGAATCAGCCAGAGCGGTGGCGGCCGCAGATGAAATCGCAGCCGTTGATGGCATCGATGTGCTATTCATCGGGAGTGGCGATTTAGCCTGTGATCTGGGGCAGGCCGGACAGGTAGAAAGCCCTGAGATGGAACGAGCATTCGAGTGTGTACTTGAAGCCTGTCATAAACACGGCAAAACACCGGGTATATTCGCAAACAGTGTCGAGTTAGCTCACCGTTATGCCAGTCAGGGGTTTCGTTTTATTGCTGTCGGCAATGATCTCAAACTCATTGCAAGCGGGCTGGAACAACAAATGTACGGTCTTGAAGGCACAGACTCTGCTTAAATAATGTCATTTTTTAGAATAATATACACTTCATCTTTCAGGTTACCTCTTTATCGGCTGCGCTAATTCCCCCAGTCACCGTTTTTATCAACATACGGTTATCTATGTTCCGGGGGATGACTGAGAGGCTCCTGCCTCTCACCGGAGGCCAGCCTTTAGCTGGGCAAATTCGTTCCCGACGAATTTGTCTCTCCCTTACCGCTCAACGCACCTTGAAATCCATTGTATATATTGACCTCCAGTTAACTTGAGGTTTTATGGTGTCTATTGGATGTTTCCACTCATTGACAGAATATTAAGTCAAACTCTCTATAAGTTGAGAAAAACAGTGTCTTCTACCTGAAAATTGTAAGGTGAAATTATGCAACGGTTTGTTGAAAACATTCTGGAAAGCTCTTGGCTATGGATTATCACTCGATTACTTATTTTGTTTATTTTTGTTCCATCGGGACTTGCCAAGATTTTCGATTTCGAAGGCAGTCTGGCAGAAATGCGGGCTGCGGGTTTACATCCTGACTGGTTTTTTAATATTGCTTCCGCAATCGTCTTACTTTTCGGCTCAATATTGATCTTATTAGATCGCTTTGTCTGGCTTGGTGCAGCTACATTGGCTCTCTTTCTTTTGTTAACTATTTTTATTGTCCATACTTTTTGGAATTTTTCTGGCGAACATGCCAAGATCTCACTCTATTTTGCGTTTGAGCATACCACGGTGATCGGAGGGTTGCTGGCAACCGCAATAACAAGCCATTTAAGAAAAAAACTCAATACACATTAAAAGAGGCGATTTTATGTTATCTACACCAATAGGACGATTAAGAGTAACTGGATTCATAGAAGGGATTTCTTTCCTATTACTATTATTTGTAGCAATGCCGTTAAAATATTTCGCGGGATTTCCAATAGCAGTTAAAGTGACAGGAATGGCCCACGGTATTTTATTTATTCTGTTCATCTTTGCCGTAATTCAAGTAGCCATCGTTCACCGTAAATCAACTTTATGGTCATTTGGTGCACTTGTTGCATCGGTTATCCCATTTGGTACGTTTGTATTAGATGCAAAATTAAAAAATGAACAATAGTAATAGTAAAAATCCCCTTTCGTAGAAAGGGGTATTGATATGTCCCGAAAGAAGGTACGTATTCGATAGCTAACCAAAAAATCAAGCTCCTAAGCAATAGGATGGTTGTTTTACAGGCTGTAAAATAACTTATTGCTGAAATGGATATTCTATACTTTCACTTATCTCAACCTTGATTGATGATTTATCTGTAAATGAGGGCCAATCATATGACTTTTGGATAAATTTATAGGAATAATACTCTTTACCATCATCGATAAATTTCAGATTCAAAATGTTCCACCATCCATCATGGCAATGCAAATTTTTTGCATAATCCTCTTCATAAAAACATGCCCTTATCATTTGCATTGATGAAAAAGGGATATCTTTAAATGCCGTTTCATATGAACCATCGTTATTAAGCATCACGAAATCAGCAGATTCGTATTCAAGACCACCACCAGAATATCCTACTCCCCAATTCGAAACCAAGGCGACAGCCTGCTTAGTCTTACTCAATGGGTATAATGCCGGATATATATAAACACCGTTATCATTCAATTCATCAGGATCAAACCCCTCACTACTATGTTTATAACCACCAAACTCCCATAATCCATCTTGAATGTAAGCGCCGTTTACCTTTCGAATCTTGATAAGTTCAAGTGATGGGTTTGTGAAATAAAATACATCCTCTACCCCTCTCGCTTTCCAGATTTTAGCCTCACGTTCACACTTATTTTTTAGCGCGTTACATACACCCAGATATTGCTCACTCTCTTCTTTCAACGCAACTAATACGGTTGGTTTGATTACGTTTAAGGTTTCGCTCGCCATCAAAGGGAAAGAGACAACCACAAAAAATAAAGCACCTATTCTTTTCATTATATTCGTCCTAACCTATACACTTCGTCTTTCAAGTTGCCTCTTTGTTGGCTGCGCTCGCTCACCTCGGTCACCGTTTTTATAAACATACGGTTATCTATGCTCCTGGGGATTCTCTCTCTTGCCGCCGCGATGCATCTTGAAATCCATTGTGTATAAATATATCCCGTAAACCTATTACCACTAGCCTTATTTGCATCTAAACTTCAGAATATGTATGTTATTTTACCTATCCGATTAAGGAACTCACATGCAAATATATACCTTTCCTAAAAGCCGTTCATTAAGAGTTTTATGGGTATTAGAAGAACTTGGTGTATCGTCCTACGATACGATCAAAGTTGATTTACTTAATAACAACCCCAGCATTACATCTCCTCACTCTCGAGGAAAAGTCCCTTTTATGATTGATGGCGATATATCAATAGAAGAAACATTAGCGATATGTCTTTATTTATGCGAAAAATACCCCCAAAAAAGCTTTTATTCGACTGATTTAAAAGAAAGAGCAATTATCAATTCCTGGCTTAGTTTTGCGCTTACAGATTTAGAGTCGCCAATCTGGAATTTACTAAAACAACTAATGTTTATCCCCGAAGAAAAACGCTCTTTAGAATTAGTTAATTATTTTAAAAAAGAATCCGAGAAAGTCATCAACCAGCTGAAATTTGATGAAGGTCTTGAGTGGATTGCAGGTAATAGCTTTACCTTAGCGGATATTTTTATGTCGCATACGCTTCTTTGGGCTAAATTCGGTGGTATCAGCATAAGCCCGACTATCAACGATTACATCAGCAGAGCAACAAATCGGGTATCATATTTAAAAGCCCAAGAGAAAAACAATCAGTAAACTGACAGAAGAAACCTAATATTAACAGAATTTTTAACATTACACTTTTTCATAATAAATAAAAAATCTCATTAAGTAGTTCCTAAGTTTAATCACTTTGGTATAGGATAGTTTAACTTTAATTTATGGAGATTATTCTTGTGAAGGATAGCACCTCGTCAGATAATAAATTTACAGAATTTAATGCCTTTAACGTAATTTCTTGGATTGCAGTTATTGGTGGAATAGTTGTTTATCTCTCAGGGCTTTGGCGTTCAGAGATGATGTTAAATGAAAAAGGGTATTATTTTGCAATACTCATTTTAGGATTATTTTCTTCAATTTCAATACAAAAAACAGTCAGAGATAAAGCTGATAATATACCAACAACACGAGCCTATTATATTGCTTGTATTATCGCTTTCTTTTCCTCTATAGCATTAATCGCTATTGGTTTGTTTAATGCTGACTTACTGCCAAGTGAAAAAGGGTTCTATGGGATTGCTTTTTTCCTGTGTTTATTCGGCTCTATTGCTGTACAAAAAAATATCAGGGATATGGAACTGACTAAATCACCAATGAAAAAAGAAGTTAATTCTAAATCAATCAGTGAAGATGATTGAAGAAAAGGCCAGCGTTAAGCTGTGCCCTGTTTGCTGAAAATTAAGGGGGTTTAGACAGACTCCCTTACAAAAGTCTGTCTAATGCGACGGTAAGACGAGAACAAATTGATTAAAGCCGCGTTTAATGGAATGAGTCTCACGCCAACGCCTGACATCAAACTGCCCGGAAAGAAATTTCCGTCGGGATTTTTTCTCCCTGCCAGTACATTTGAGCAGCAATATTAGCGGCAATTTCCCGGTAAATATCGGCAAACTGGCTATCAGGCTGGCTGATAACTGTAGGCTCTCCACGATCAAGGTCTTCACGCAGAGAAATATGCAGTGGGA
Source organism: Xenorhabdus bharatensis (assembly GCF_037996705.1). Classification (NCBI taxonomy): domain Bacteria; kingdom Pseudomonadati; phylum Pseudomonadota; class Gammaproteobacteria; order Enterobacterales; family Morganellaceae; genus Xenorhabdus; species Xenorhabdus bharatensis. Next base: position 63,925 of record NZ_JBBMXG010000015.1, read on the forward strand.
TCTTACCTAGTAACTGGCACTCATATTTTTCCGCCAGCTTTTCAGCCCCCCCTGTGCCAAAAATCGCTTCATGATGCCCACAGTTATTACAGATATGTGTGCTCATATTTTCAATAATACCCAATACCGGCACACTGACTTTCTGGAACATCACAATACCTTTCATGGCATCAATCAGGGCGATATCCTGTGGAGTGGTAACCACTAACGCGCCAGTTACCGGAATATTCTGCGAGAGTGTTAACTGAATATCCCCCGTTCCCGGCGGCATATCAATGACCAGATAGTCCAGATCCGGCCACAAGGTATCCTGTAACATCTGCATAAGCGCCTTACTTGCCATCGGGCCACGCCAAACCATCGCGTTATCATCGGTGACAAGGTAACCAATAGAATTGGTCGCCATACCATGCACCATAATAGGTGCCATATGCTGACCATCCGGTGAAGTAGGACGTTCTTTGGCTGTTCCAAGCATACTGGGAACGGATGGGCCGTAAATATCTGCATCCAAAATACCTACTTTTGCCCCTTCCTGTGCTAAAGCCAGCGCCAGATTTACCGCCGTGCTGGATTTCCCCACACCACCTTTTCCTGAACTGACCGCCAGAATATTACGGACGCCATTAATTCCCGGCAAATTATTGGCCCGACGTAATGTGCAAATATCATGGGAAAGCCGCCATTCAACGCCTTTTGCGCCAGTCGCATCCTGCAAGAGTTGAGTAGTTTCTTCTTTCAGTGCTCCAAAGGCCCGTTTCCATACGAACGGCATCATAAGTTCAATATGCAGAACTCCATCAAGCACAGTGCAATGATGCAGTGCTTTCAGAGTCATTAAATCTTGTTCTAATGTAGGATGCTTAAATGCTGCCAATATTTTCGCAACGCTTTCTTTCAGCAGGTCAGGATTGGTCTGCTCGGGGGATTGTGAGTTCATCCCGGCTCCTTTTCATTTTCTTTTTCAACCTCAAACTGTCTGGTCATCATAACAGAAGCAAACAGCTTGCGATAAGGGCACAAACAAAAGTGATGAAGTTCTCGCATTGTTCTGAAGTCTGTTAACGTTTTATGTTCATCATTGTTACTTCATTGAAGAGTTCGACTTAATAATCACCCGAATCTCTTTCGCCTTATTCCTGCGAAGACGTCAGGCGTTTCTTGCATTTGTTGATGTTGGTGTCCCCTTGAGCGGAGAACCAAACACACAAATGACCTGCGATAAACGTAAATCCCGTTACATCCTTAGCTCTGGCTGTAAGTTTACCCCAAAGCACGGTGAGAAACGAAAAGGTGGAGACAAAACTAACTCAATTCATTCCGAATAATATTGCTTAAAATTAAGGTATTATCATGGCTGAAATATCATCGGCTCGACAAGTAAACACGTCTAAAGTAATGACTCATGTATTTTTGCCTTTTGCATTCGGGCACGGCATATCATTCCTGTTCCGAAATATAAATGCGGTCTTAACACCTTTTTTGATTTCAGCAATGACATTGTCCGCAGGACAACTCGGAATCCTATCAAGTGCTTACTTTTTTTCATTTTCCCTAGCGCAACTACCCGTCGGACTGGCCCTTGATCGCTATGGCCCAAAACGAGTGCAACTGTTTCTTTTAGGTATTGCCGTGGTGGGAGCGTTACTATTTGGCATTGGGCAAGACTTCACGACATTATTACTCGCCAGGATCCTTATTGGATTGGGATTAGCCGCCTGCTTTATGGGTTCGGTCAAAGTGCTTTCTTTTTGGGTCCCTGACAATAAACTCCCCTCTATTTATGGGTACCTACTGGCTGCCGGGGGATTAGGCGCTATGCTGTCGACATTGCCGGTTGCCTGGCTGTTAGGTTTTGTTTCCTGGCGAACGCTATTTTTTGCGATGGCTGGTGTAACACTGATTGTTATGGTAGCTACCGCAATATGGGTTCCCAAAGACCCAACTGAACATAAAATGGTGAAGTGGCCAAGGATTACCTCGATAATTGAAGTTTACAAAGATCACACCTTTCGCAAAGTCATCAGCTTGTTATTACTTCCCCATACGGTTGCTTTCGGGCTACAAGGATTGTGGATGGGAAAATGGTTACAGGATGTAGGGCATTACAGCAATAAGCTTACTTCGGTCTACCTGTTTATAGGAATGGGAGCAGGCATTATCGGCTCACTTTCTGTCGGTGCTATCACTGAATGGGCTGATAAATTCAATATTAAACCTATGGAAGTTGGCGGAATAGGTATTTCGTTGTTTCTGATGATACAAGTTTTATGTCTTTTCAACATTCTCCCGTTATTACCGCTACTCTCTGTCGGTTTTACTTTGATAAGCGCCATTGCTGGCCTGGAATACTCTATCGTGGCACAGAGTGTATCACCTGCTATGACCGGGCGGGCTTCTACCTGCCTTAATCTGCTTATTCTCTTTGGCACTTTTCTCATACAAACTGTGTTCGGTGTGATCATCGGTTTTTGGCCTGTCGATGCAGCCGGACACTATCCTCATATCGCATATCAAGCAGCATTCGGATTTATGATCCTACTACAGATCCCGGGATTTCTAAGATGGTTACTCAGTGTAATTAAGCGCGGCACATTTAAATCAGTCAGCGTTCAATTTCAGGATAAGTGAGTTAAACATACTGGCATGATGACTCGGTATCATCGTTTTTTGGCAAAGACGATTTTTGGCAAAGACAGTAATACCGGACATCATGCTACTTAAAATCCTTCCTGAAATGTCAACCTCCCCTAGCGGCAATGCTCCTTATCAGGTAACATCAAAAACCCTTTTTAATTTATGGAAGTCAGATCCTAACTATGTCTCAAGTCGCGAAAAAATTATTGGTGACCTGTGCGTTACCCTATGCTAACGGTCCAATTCATCTCGGTCACATTTTAGAACACATTCAGGCTGATATTTGGGTTCGTTATCATCGAATGCGCGGCAAAGAGGTTCACTTTGTCTGTGCTGACGATGCCCACGGCACACCAATCATGCTGAAAGCTCAGCAAGCCGGGATCACGCCAGAAGAAATGATCGACAAAGTGCATCTGGAGCATCAACAGGATTTTGCTGGTTTTGCGATCAGTTATGATAACTATCACTCTACACACAGCGAAGAAAACAGAGCGCTTGCATCCGAAATTTATCTGAAACTGAAGAAAAACGGTTACATCAAGAACAGAACGATTTCTCAGCTGTTCGATCCGGAAAAAAGCCTGTTTCTACCGGATCGTTTCGTTAAAGGAACCTGTCCGAAATGTAAGTCGGAAGATCAGTATGGCGATAACTGCGAAGTGTGCGGAACGACTTATGCTCCGACAGAGTTGATCAACCCGCGTTCAGTGGTATCCGGTGCAACACCAGAAATGCGTGAAACTGAGCATTTCTTCTTCGACCTACCGGCATTCAGCGATATGCTGCAACAGTGGACGCGTTCCGGCACTCTGCAAGAGCAGGTCGCAAATAAAATGCAGGAGTGGTTTGAATCCGGTCTGCAACAATGGGATATCACCCGCGATGCGCCTTATTTCGGTTTTGAGATCCCTGATGAGCCGGGTAAATATTTTTATGTCTGGCTGGATGCGCCTATCGGTTATATGGGTTCATTCCAGAATCTGTGTAACAAGCGTGATGACCTGAGTTTTGACGAATTCTGGGAAAAAGATTCTAAAACTGATCTCTACCACTTTATCGGTAAAGATATCGTCTATTTCCATAGCCTGTTCTGGCCTGCCATGCTGGAAGGCAGCAATTACCGTAAACCAACTAACGTGTTTGTTCACGGTTACATTACTGTCAACGGCACTAAGATGTCCAAGTCCCGTGGTACTTTCATCAAGGCGGAAACTTATCTAAAACATCTGGATGCAGATTGCCTGCGTTATTACTACGCGGCAAAACTCTCTTCCCGTATCGATGATATCGATCTGAATCTGGAAGATTTTGTTCAGCGCGTCAACAGTGACATCGTCAATAAAGTTGTTAACTTAGCTTCGCGTAATGCAGGTTTCATCAATAAACGTTTTGGCGGCAAACTAGCAGATAAACTTGCTGATCCTGCTTTGTACCAAAAGTTTGTTGATGCAGCACAGGGCATCGAAGAAGATTTCACTAATCGCGAATTTGGTAAAGCGGTACGTGAAATCATGGCGCTGGCAGATCTCGCCAACCGTTATGTTGATGAACAAGCACCATGGGTTATCGCAAAACAAGAAGGCCGCGACGCCGATCTTCAGGCTGTCTGCTCAATGGGCATTAACCTGTTCCGCGTCCTGATGACTTACCTGAAACCCATTCTGCCGGGTCTGGCTGAACGTGCAGAAGCATTCCTGAATACTGAACTGACTTGGGATGGAATTTCACAGCCACTGTTGAGTCATCCTGTTTCACCATTTAAGGCACTGTTTAACCGTATCGAAATGGCTAAAGTTGAAGCTATGGTGGTGGATTCCAAAGAGAGCATTCAGCCACAAAAAACCGTGACAGGCCCTCTGGCTGATGATCCTATTCAAGATACCATCACATTTGATGATTTCGCCAAAGTTGATATGCGTATCGCATTAATTAAACAGGCTGATTTTGTTGATGGTTCCGATAAGCTGCTGAAATTAACTCTCGACCTTGGCGGTGAAACTCGTCAGGTCTTCTCTGGTATTCGCTCTGCTTATCCAGATCCGAAAGTACTGGAAAACCACCTGACGGTTATGGTTGCTAACCTTGCTCCACGTAAAATGCGTTTTGGTATTTCGGAAGGCATGGTGATGGCAGCAGGCCCCGGCGGAAAAGACATTTTCCTGTTAAGCCCGGATAGCGGTGCCCAGCCGGGTATGCAGGTTAAATAATTATCAGCACAATCTGGTTGAAAATTCACACTAAAAATAAAAATGCGGGTTTTTTAAAGCCCGCTTTTTAATGTGACGTGTAGCACATTTATAAGATTAGTCGTATGATGACCCTCTTTATACTGAGGAATTATATGTTATGTCTTTCCTGAACGTGTTGCTGATCGGCTGGCAATATTTACGGGCATTTGCCTTGCTCTATTTATGCCTCATTGTCGGAAACTTCACCTCAGCACATCTCCCCTTCTCTCTTCCCGGCAGCATTATTGGCTTACTTCTTCTGTTCTGTTTACTGGCGCTCCAGATTATCCCCGCTCATTGGGTAAAACCGGGCTGTAATTTATTGATAAAAAATATGACGCTGCTCTTTTTACCTATCGGGGTTGGTGTCATGCAGTATTATCCACAACTCAGCCAACAGATAGTCCCGATCGCGCTTTCCTGTATCATCAGTACCGTTATTGTCATGATTACCGTCGCTTACAGTTCTCACTATATCCATCGTGAACGGACTATTATTGGTACCCGCCAGACAGATCAACTATTACAAGAGGAGCCACTAGAAAGTCATCAATCACAAACAGAGAGCTCACAACAGGAAGGAAACAAAAAATGCTAAACCATATCTGGTGGTCACTCCCATTAACTCTGTCTGTTTTTTATGTTGCCAAAAAGTTAGCCGTTCGGCTTAAATTGCCTGTGTTCAATCCATTATTGATATCAATGGCCGTGATTATTCCTCTGCTGCTGTTAACTCACACACCTTATAAGCACTATTTTGCCGGTAGTGGAATATTGAATGATTTATTACAACCTGCCGTTGTTGCACTGGCCTTTCCGCTGTACGAACAACTCCACCAAATCCGGGCTCAGTGGAAATCCCTCATCAGTATTTGTTTCATCGGCAGCATTACTGCAATGATAACAGGTACTGCTATCGCTTTATGGGCAGGAGCCACACCTGAAATCGCGGCTTCAATATTGCCGAAATCAGTCACAACCCCTATCGCTATGGCTGTAGCTCATTCTATTGGTGGTATTCCGGCAATCAGTGCTGCCTGTGTAATTGCTGTCGGTATTCTGGGTGCCATTTTTGGTCACAATCTGTTTAATGTATTAAAGATTAAAACTAAAGCCTCCAGAGGTCTGGCGATGGGAACAGCTTCCCATGCCGTCGGGACAGCACGATGTGCAGAGATAGATCATGTGGAAGGGGCATATAGTTCACTGGCACTGATGACTTGTGGAGTTATCACTTCGCTGGTGGCGCCGTTTTTGTTTCCTGTGCTACTACACCTGTTCGGTTAGTGATATACCCTTCGTCTTTCAAGCTGTTTCTTTGTTGGCTGCCCTCATTCACCCCAGTCACCGTTTTTATAAACATACGGTTATCTATGTTCCCGGGGATGAACTCCCTTGCCGCCGCGAAGCAACTCGAAATCCATTGGGTATAATCACCCGAAAACTCATTCTGATAGTAAAAATTTGACATAAGTAACTAAAATAATATTTTTGTTACAAATATTTCATGAATTATATGGCATACATCACATTACAAACCTGAGCACTCATCCTAGAATAACCTTTAATTAATTTGGAGATTATTTTATGCAAGCTCGTTTTCATGCTATCTGGTCAGAAATCACGCCTGAATTGCAAAAGGCGTTATTGCCCTATATCGGTAATGACGATTTTCCAGCTATGCTGACAGCAGAGCAGGTGGAGTTAATTAAGCAGACCTGTGGCCTTGATGATCATGCACTGGCACTTGCCCTGCTACCACTCGCTGCGGCCTGTGCCATTTCCCCCATCTCAAATTTTCATGTTGGTGCTATCGCACGGGGAGAGAGCGGCAACCTCTATTTTGGTGCGAATATGGAGTTTACAGGTGTTCCATTACAGCAAACGGTTCATGCCGAACAATCAGCCATTACGCATGCCTGGTTACGTGGCGAGAAAAAATTGGCATCCATCACCATTAATTACTCTCCCTGTGGTCACTGTCGTCAGTTTATGAATGAGTTAAACAGCGGAACACAGTTGGAAATCTGTTTACCTGATCGTCCACGCCTGACACTGGCCGATTATCTGCCAGAAGCATTTGGCCCACGTGACTTATCTGTCACTCATTTTCTGCTGGATAACACCCACCACGGCTATCAGCTCGATACCGAAGATGAATTCGTGCTGGCCGCATTAAATGCTGCAAATCAGAGCCATGCACCCTATAGTCAATCCCACTCCGGCGTTGCCCTGATAGATGAACAAGATCGCGTTTATACTGGCCGCTATGCAGAAAATGCGGCATTTAATCCAAGCTTGCCACCTTTACAAGCAGCGCTGATATTGATGAATATGTCAGGAAGTGATTGCCATTCGATCAAACGGGCAATACTTGTTGAGGGGCAAAATGGTCACCTGTCCCAGTGGAACGCAACCGAAGCGACTTTAAATTTCCTCGGCTGCAAACACACGGAACGCCACACATTCTGACCATCCTGCAAGATTTTCGGGCAAAAGTGAGAAATTAAATAACATTTAATTAGCCAATTCTGTATGTTATCTCTCATTTTTGCTCATGATAAACATATTTAAGTAACATTTACTGTACTTATTTTTTTATCTTCTTAGGATCTATACACAATGGATTTCAAGATGCATCACAGCCAACAAAGAGGCAACTTGAAAGACGAAGTATATGTAGCCGATTTTGTTATTGATTAGTCCAAAGAGTAAGCATCATGGAACTGGAACACGAAAGTAAACGTCCTCTTTATATTCCCTACGCTGGCCCCATCCTGTTGGAGTTTCCCCTGCTAAACAAAGGCAGCGCCTTTACGGAAGAAGAACGCAGCAATTTCAATCTGCATGGCTTATTGCCTCAAGCGGTTGAAACAATAGAAGAGCAGGCAGAACGCGCCTATCGCCAATACCGCGATTTTAAAAATGATGCGGATAAACATATTTATTTGAGGAATATTCAGGATACCAACGAAACTCTTTTCTACCGGCTCCTTGACGCACATCTCAGCGAAATGATGCCTATCATTTACACGCCAACCGTCGGTGAAGCGTGTGAACATTTTTCTGATATTTATCGCCGTGCCCGTGGTTTGTTCATTTCCTATCCGAACCGGGCTTATATTGATGACATGCTGCAAAATGCCACCAAACAGAATGTTAAAGTTATCGTTGTGACCGACGGTGAGCGTATTCTGGGGCTTGGTGATCAGGGAATTGGTGGTATGGGGATCCCTATCGGTAAATTATCGTTATATACCTCCTGTGGCGGGATCAGTCCTGCTTATACCCTGCCTGTCGTACTGGATGTAGGGACAAACAATCCGCAGCGTCTGAACGACCCGCTCTATATGGGCTGGCGCCATCCGCGTATTACCGGCAAAGAATATGATGACTTCGTAGATGAATTCATTCAGGCAGTAAAACGCCGCTGGCCAAATGTTTTGTTGCAATTCGAAGACTTTGCTCAGAACAATGCCATGCCGCTGCTGACCCGCTACCGTAATGACCTTTGCTGCTTCAATGATGATATTCAGGGTACTGCTGCTGTCGCTCTTGGCAGCCTGATTGCTGCCAGCCGTGCCGCTGGCCGTCAATTGAAAGACCAGACGGTCACCTTCCTCGGTGCAGGTTCTGCGGGTTGCGGTATTGCGGAGCAGATCATCGCACAGATGAAATCAGAAGGTCTGAGTGATGAGCAGGCCCGTGCCCGTGTATTCATGGTCGACCGCTTTGGGTTACTCACTGATAAGCAACCAAATCTGTTGGATTTCCAAAGCGTACTGGTTCAGAAAAGCAGCGCCCTGCAATCTTGGGATGTCGACAAAGACATTCTGTCATTAATGGATGTTGTCCGTAACGCCAAACCAACTGTTCTGATTGGTGTTTCTGGTCAGTCTGGTCTGTTCACTGAAGAAATTATCCGTGAAATGCATAAGCACTGTGAGCGCCCGATTGTCATGCCGTTGTCTAACCCGACATCCCGCGTAGAAGCCCGTCCGGAAGACATTATTAACTGGACGGAAGGCAAAGCGTTGGTTGCAACAGGTAGCCCATTCTCACCAGTACAGTATGAAGGTCAGGAATTCCCGATTGCCCAGTGTAATAACTCTTATATCTTCCCGGGTATCGGGTTAGGTGTTATTGCTTCAGGAGCCAAACGTGTAACAGATGACATGTTAATGGCAGCAAGCCGCGCATTGGCAGACTGTTCTCCTCTGGCACAAACCGGCTCTGGCCCATTACTGCCATTGATTGATGACATTCAGGATGTTTCCCGCAAAATAGCCAAAGAAGTGGCGAAAAAAGCCCAGATTCAGGGTGTCGCAACAGTCACTTCAGAAGACGCTCTGGAAGAAGCGATTGAGCGTAATTTCTGGAAACCAGAATATCGCATCTATAAACGCACATCATTCTGATCATCTTAATGCCTGCCGAAAATACTGGCAGGCATTTTTATCCTACAAAACATCTTTATATTAATGTGATTAATCCAACACTTGCTTCAATATTCCAAGTAAAGTAGCCTTTAATGACTTGTTCATCGTTATATAAAAGGCAAAAATAATGTGGAAGCATCTAATTACCAGCCTAATCCTCATAATAGCTGTTTTTATACTATCAGCCATTATGCTTGATCGCTGGATCAGCTGGAAAACGGCTCCCTACATTTTTGATGACCTCAGACAACTTCCGGAACGAGAAGTCGGCATGGTTTTGGGCACGTCCAAATATTATAAAGCCGGTACCTATAATCAATATTATTTCTATCGCATTCAGGGAGCGGTTAACGCTTATAACAGTGAAAAAGTTAAATACCTGCTATTAAGCGGAGATAATGCTCAACACAGCTATAATGAACCCAATACGATGCGAAGGGATCTCATTAAAGCGGGTATTCCGGCCTCTAAAATCGTGATGGATTTTGCGGGTTTCCGGACATTAGATTCGGTTGTCAGAACTCGCAAGGTATTTGATACCAATGACTTCACCATTATCACCCAACGTTTCCATTGTGAACGAGCCCTCTTTATTGCGATGCATATGGGCATAGAAGCGCAATGTTATGCCGTCTCTTCCCCTAAGAATATGATGACGATACGTTTTCGTGAAGTATTTGCCCGCCTTGGTGCTTGGGCTGACCTGTATATCTTAAAACGTGAACCTCGTTTTCTGGGGCCTTTAACCCCCATTCCCAGCCAGCAGATCGCCCCTACAGGCATTGAAGGCTATCCTGCGGTATCGCCAGAAGAGTTAAAGGAGATGGGAACCAAGAATCGCAGCAAATAAGAGCCTATTATCGAAAGATAGGCTCTTAATCGTTTAAAATCTCTCTTGCAGTTTTCTGGTCAGTACCCGCCAGAGTTTTTCAACAGGCCCTTGCTGATAACGTTTTAACCACCAGCAGGCAAACCCGATATTACATCCCCAGATAAAAGGAACGAATATTAACAGTTCCCAGCGGGCAAATTGATTAAACAGCCCTAAATGATAAAAAATTGTGGTGCAGATTAGAGTCTGCATCAAATAGCAGCTCAGTGCCATTCTGCCAACCTGCTGTAGCCAGAAAACGACTCGACAACGGGATATCATCGGCCAGAACCCATATATCAGCGCCACATACGATAATGCTATAAATGGTGTCGCTAATTCAGTGATGGTCTGGCGAACAGTCCATGCAATGAAATAACTGTAAGGATATAAATACAATACTGACAGAGCGAGAGACTGAATCAGCAAACCAATGATAAACAGCGACAAAGCCGCACGACGATAGTGATGAAGGCTGTACATGCCCTTCAGCCAACCATTACGTAATAACATTGCGCCACAAAGCATAGTTCCTATTATCTGCCAGCTATACTGCACAATAGTCACTATCATCATGCCACTGATCTGATTTATACGGTGTTCTATCGCTACTAACCCGCCGTGGGTTTTCCAGTAACTTTCATGCAAAATATCCTGCTCTAACGGATGCCAGAAAGTACTGTTTTCCTCTACCGGAAATAACCCCAATAGATAGAACATCATCAATCCGAATAAATATAAAACAATGCCCTGTTTGAATAAATTGGGACGCTTATTGATCCAATGCAATGCCAGAAGGCCAACCAGACCATATGACAGCAGGATATCGCCATCCCATAGCAAAATTCCGTGTAATAAACCAATAACAGCCAGAATCATTAATCTGCAACGATTCCAGTCGCGATCCCGCTGCCTCAATAATTCAAGTGATGCGCCAAATAACAACGTTAAAATAAATAAAAATTTTCCCTGAGCAAACGTGTTCAGGGCAGACCATGTTAATAAATCAGAAAATAGAACATCGACGTTATCTTTATAAAAGGGATTAGTATAAGCGGCATAGGGCAACGCAAAGCCTGAGATATTCAGTAACAATATACCCAGAACAGCGAAACCACGTACGCTATCAAGCACTGTAATCCTATGGCTCGCTGCCCCATTATTTAATTTACTACTTGTCATAGTAATACAGGTTCATCACGATAAGTGCAGATGACGCACGGCACGCAAAAATTCCTGTCGTGTATTTTGACTGGACTTAAACAAACCGCCAAGAGATGTGGTCGTTGTGGTACTGGTAGCATCACGGATACCACGTGCCTTTACACAGTAGTGCACAGCATCAATGGAAACAGCAACATTATTTGTGCCAAGCAGAGCCTGAAGTGCAATCAAAATTTGCTGAGTCAATCGTTCTTGTACCTGTGGGCGTTGCGCAAAAAACTGGACGATGCGGTTAATTTTCGATAACCCAATCACTTTATCCTTAGGAATATAAGCTACAGTGGCTTTCCCATCGATAGTCACAAAATGGTGTTCGCAAGTACTGGTCAGTGTGATATCCCGCACTGTCACCATCTCATCAACTTTCATTTTATTTTCTATCAACGTGATTTTCGGAAAATTTCTGTAATCCAAACCTGAAAATATTTCATCCACGTACATCTTTGCAATACGACCCGGCGTATCTGCCAAGCTGTCATCACTCAAATCGAGGTTTAACAGCTTCATAATTTCTGTCATGTGTTCCTCAATGCGGACTTTTCGCACTTCAGGCTCTAAAGTCTGTTCACGCAGTGGGGTTTCAAGACCACGCTCAACTAGTGCCGAATGCACCAGCGCGGCTTCTGTACTTAAGGATGACATCGAATTCTCCAAAGATAATACTTCCATTACATGATATCCATTGATGGGACATTTGCTCACATTGTTACCACGAACAACTATATCAACATTGAATATCGAATAGCTATACCTGCCAACATTCAAATTGTCGCCTGACAGGCTGCATCCTGAACCCTGTCAGGCAGGCGCATAACTATACCTGCACAGCACCAATGCGCAAACTCAGGATTGTTCATGAGGGCTCTTATTGCGATTAAATACCAGCAATCCCGCAATAACCAAGCCAATAAATGCAACATAGAGCGCCGGTTCCAACTTACCAGTCAGCCATGTCGAAATAGCTGATAGCATCGGCCCGACCAATTGCCCCAGCGCATAGCCGGTTGTTAATAGCCCGGCCATATAATGAGTATGGCTGGGAGCCAGTTCGCGCCCATACAGCAATGCCAGTTGCACCACACACATAAACCCGCCTCCCACCAGAAATGCACCGATGACAAGGCCACTGATCCCGGGAACAACTTCTGCCACCAATATACCCAGCGCCTGAAGCCAGAGTGTGATAGCCAGACGAATTTGAGCGGTTGAGACATGGCGCAACAGAATCCCCAACGCAATACCGATAACGGATGCACCTCCGAATATCGGCCAGACAAACTGTGCAAACAAACTACCGGGAAAACGTTCTGAAGCCATTTGAGAAAGAAATGTGGCGGGTAGAATATAGCCAAATCCGGCTAGTGTGTAACTCCATACCAGCCGCTTAATTTCAGGCGTTAAAGCCAGTTTTTTCATTGCCGTTTGTGGACGATGCAATTCTCCCCGGCGTGGTAAATAACGACTGGCATAAACACTGCACAATAACGCCAGAATGCCATAAATAACCCATGCCTGAGCCGCATCCATACCCCACGATTGAATCCCTACCGCCAGCACTCCACTGACCAGAATACCAATCCCTGTTCCGGCAAAAACCGCGGCACTTAACCCCGGACGATTCAGTTTTGCCAGTTCATCGTTTGACCATGCAGCTACCAATACCAATGTCCAGCCACTCGCCCAGCCAATAAAAAAGCGGGCAATACTGTGTAATACCGGGCCGTCAAGCAGGGCTGACAGAAGTGTAATAATGACTGCACCCCATAAGCCTCCCCATAAACGATATTCCACCAACCGTTTTGCCCGCATCGCATCGTAAGAACCCGCAAAGTAGCCAAGGTAATTAAATGCAGCCACAATCCCGGCTTCCGTCAGCGTGAATTGTGATTCAGCAATCATCAGTGGAACTTGTGGCGTGAAGGTAAAGCGCCCTATTCCCATCGCAACAACTAGAGCAAGAAAGCCGCTCAATGCAATTTGAATAGCCAGATAGTGACTATTATCAGCGGTTGTTATTTGGTTACTCATAGTGATTAAACTTTCATGTAATTGTTTGTTTTAATTGTCGTAATTTAGTTATAGCAAATCATGAATATGATATACATCTTTTATTAATCACACCGCACCGCTTTCTTTTATCTTTCAAGCCGTAATCTATTCGGTATAACAATTTCCCATTAAAAGGATCTTTGCCATAATGCCATCATGCTATTTGCCGCACATTGGGAGTTTTCATGGATCATTGTTATACCTCGGGCTTAATTTCACTCGAACAAGCGTTAGAAAAACTACTGGCCCAAACAGCTTCTCTCACTGAAACAGAAACAATCAGCCTGATGCACTCAGCAGGCCGCATTACTGCCACAGATATTATTTCCCCCATTAATGTTCCCCCTTTTGATAACTCAGCGATGGATGGTTATGCCATTCGCCTTACCGATTTGAACGAAACACAGACTTTACCGCAGGCCGGAAAAGCGCTGGCTGGTGTCCCATTTCAGGGGGAATGGCCCGCCGGTACCTGCATCCGAATTATGACTGGCGCCCCCATCCCCGCGGGTACTGATGCCGTTGTTATGCAAGAGCACACAGAAACAACAGAAACAGGCATCCGGTTTACGCATCCGGTTCGTCAGGGGCAGAACATCCGCACTATTGGCGAAGATATTGCTCAGAATACAGCGGTTCTGCCACAAGGCATCAAGCTGTCTACCGCACAATTGCCTCTGCTTGCCTCGCTGGGGATTGCAAAGGTTGAAGTGTTCCGCAAATTAAAAGTTGCTGTTTTTTCTACCGGTGATGAGTTACAAGCCATTGGTGAGCCATTACAAGCCGGACAAATTTATGACACTAACCGTTTTGCCGTTCGCCTGATGCTGGAAAAACTGGATTGTGACGTTATCGACCTCGGTGTTATTCGGGATGATCCTGATGCTCTGCGCCATGCTTTTGTTCAGGCTAACGATCTTGCCGATCTGGTTATCAGTAGTGGTGGGGTTTCCGTAGGTGAAGCCGATTACACTAAACAAATTCTGGATGAGATGGGCCAGATTAGCTTCTGGAAATTAGCCATTAAACCCGGTAAACCTTTTGCTTTCGGTAAACTGGAAAAGGCGTGGTTTTGTGGCTTGCCGGGCAACCCGGTATCTGCGGTTCTGACCTTCTATCAGTTAGTGCAACCTCTGATTGCACACCTGTCCGGCTTCAGTTCATGGCAGCCCCCTATTCGGCTTAATGCCAAAGCAGTTACACCGTTGAAAAAATCGCCCGGCAGGCTGGATTTCCAACGCGGGATCGCGGTAGTAAATGAACAGGGTGAATTAGAAGTCAAAACAACCGGCCATCAGGGTTCCCATATCTTCAGCTCATATAGTCTCGGCAATTGTTTTATTGTACTTGAACGGGAGCGCGGCTCGGTTGCAGCGGGAGAAACAGTACAGATAGAATTTTTCAACCAACTGCTGAAAAATCAATAAATGATTAAAGAAATGACCAGCGAACTCACAGATAAAGAGACCCTTCGCTATAATCGGCAAATTGTCCTGCGGGGTTTCGATTTTGATGGGCAGGAAAAGTTAAAATCATCCAACGTGCTGATAGTCGGTCTGGGGGGGCTCGGCTGTGCAGCCTCTCAGTATCTGGCCGCAGCGGGGGTTGGAACAATCACATTATTGGATTTTGATACTGTTTCCCTGTCTAATTTACAGCGCCAGATCCTGCATCGTGATGAGCGTATTGGTATGGCGAAAGTGCATTCGGCTGAGCTGACGCTACTGGAAATAAATCCTCATCTGACTGTCCGTCCCATTGACGGATTATTAGATGATCCAGCGCTAAGCCAGCTGATTATCCAGCATGATGTTGTGCTGGATTGTACTGATAATGTCGCTATCCGCGAACAACTTAACCGTCTGTGCTACCAGCATAAAACTGCCTTAGTTTCCGGGGCTGCCATACGAATGGAAGGACAACTGTCAGTCTTTACCTATCATGAGGAAGAACCCTGTTACCGTTGCCTGAGCCGGTTATTCGGGGAAAATAGCCTGACCTGTGTTGAAGCCGGTGTCATGGCACCACTTGTGGGTACAGTCGGCTCGTTACAGGCTATGGAGACAATTAAACTGCTGACTCAATACGGAGAGGTTATCAGAGGTAAAATATTGCTGTTCGACGCAATGACAATGCAGTTTCGTGAAATAAAACTACCTAAAGATGCGCAATGTGAAGTGTGCAGCAGTAAATAATGACTGACCCCGTTAAACGGGGTCATCTAATAAGCAGGATTATTGCGCAATTCCCTGACTTCTCAGATACTCATCATAAGTACCTTTAAAATCAATAACCTTATCGGATTTTATTTCCAGAATACGGCTGGCTAATGAACTAACAAAAGCACGGTCATGAGAAACAAAAATCAGCGTACCTTCATAAAGCTCCAGTGACAGGTTCAGTGATTCGATAGATTCCATATCCAAATGGTTGGTTGGTTCATCCATAACCAGAATATTTGGCTTTTGCATCATCAGCTTGCCAAACAACATCCGGCCTTTTTCACCACCGGACAATACACCGACTTTTTTCCTGATATCATCCTGATTGAACAGT
The DNA here is from genome assembly GCF_037996705.1 of Xenorhabdus bharatensis. Taxonomy (NCBI): domain Bacteria; kingdom Pseudomonadati; phylum Pseudomonadota; class Gammaproteobacteria; order Enterobacterales; family Morganellaceae; genus Xenorhabdus; species Xenorhabdus bharatensis. The sequence continues at coordinate 79,932 of NZ_JBBMXG010000015.1, forward strand.
AAACGCCCCAGTACACTGCGTACTGCCTGTTCATCATCACCTTCGCGTCTCCACTGGCTCATCCATTCGAACACAGTCAGATTACCATCAAAATCACCGGCATGATCCTGTGCATAATAGCCAATAGTACTGTTTTCAGACCATTTAACCGTACCGCTGGTTGGTTCAGTTTCACCGATCAGTGTTTTCAGTAGTGTCGTTTTACCGATACCATTTTCACCAATCACCGCCATTTTTTCGCCAACTTCCATCAGCAGGTTCAGGTTTTTAAACAGCGGGCCATTGTCATAGCCTTTCGTCAGACCTTCTAGCTCCAGTGCATTACGGAACAGTTTTTTCTCTTGATCAAAACGAATATAGGGGTTCTGACGGCTGGAAGCCTTCACTTCTTCTAACTGAATTTTGTCAATCTGACGGGCTCGTGAAGTTGCCTGTTTAGATTTAGACGCATTCGCGCTGAAGCGGCTGACAAACGACTGCAATTCTACAATCTGCGCTTTCTTCTTAGCATTATCTGCCAACAGACGTTCGCGGGCCTGAGTTGCGGCCACCATATACTCATCATAATTACCCGGGAACTGGCGCAGTTCACCGTAATCCAAATCAGCCATATGCGTACATACGGTGTTCAGAAAATGGCGGTCATGGGAAATAATAATCATGGTGCTGTTGCGTTCACTCAATACTTGCTCCAGCCAACGGATAGTATCAATATCCAGGTTGTTGGTTGGCTCATCAAGTAACAGAACATCAGGATCAGCAAACAGCGCCTGAGCCAGCAGGACACGCAGTTTCCAGCCCGGAGCAACTGAACTCATCAAACCGTAGTGCTGCTCAACCGGAATACCTACACCAAGTAATAATTCTCCGGCACGGGCTTCTGCGCTGTAGCCATCCATTTCACCATAAGCAACTTCCAGATCAGCAACACGATAGCCGTCTTCTTCGCTCATTTCTGCCATGGCATAAATACGGTCACGTTCCTGTTTCACTTCCCACAACTCTGTGTGACCCATGATAACCGTATCCAGTACAGTGTATTCTTCAAAGGCAAATTGATCCTGACGTAATTTACCCAAACGCTCATTCGGATCGAGACTGACATTACCGGAGGTCGGTGTTAAATCTCCCCCCAAAATTTTCATAAAGGTTGACTTACCCGCACCATTGGCACCAATCAGGCCATAGCGGTTGCCGTTACCGAATTTAACAGAAATGTTTTCAAACAGAGGCTTACTGCCAAACTGCATAGTGATGTTGTTTGTACTTAACACAACTTTTGCTCTTAAAGTGGATAAAAGGGAATTTGGAAAAAATCGATAGTTGCCTATTATGCCACAATAAGAAAAAAGTATCGCCAGAATGCTTTCATAGCGGAGCACCAACCCCATAATCTGAGCATTTCTATATCCGTGATAGGATATCAGGCAATAAATTTTCCTAATGTAACAATATAAATTGTCGTTCATAAAGACGTAGAATAAGCAAAAAAGCTATTATAAAATCGAACGGATATTTGCGATTCACAGATAAATATACCGGAAAAATAAAATGCAGAAAATCAGATGGGGTATTATTGGTTGTGGTAATGTAACAGAAGTAAAAAGTGGCCCCGCTTTTTATAAACTGGAAAATTCAGAATTAATTGCTGTCATGCGCCGGAATGCAGAATTAGCAAAAGATTTTGCTCATAGGCACAATGTCCCCAAATGGTATTCTGACGCTGAATCTCTGATTAATGACCCGGAAATTGATGCCGTTTATATTGCAACGCCTCCCTCTAATCATAAGAAATATACGTTATTAGCTGCCGCAGCCGGTAAAGCTGTTTATGTAGAAAAACCGATGGCGCTGACATTTTCAGAATGTCATGAAATGATTACTGCCTGCCAACGCCATAATGTGCCATTATTTGTAGCTTATTACCGTAGAGCATTGCCAAGATTTATAAAAATAAAAGAACTCATTGATTCAGGTGCAATTGGAACTCCACTTATTGTCAGCTGCCAATTATCCCGGGAACTGGAATCTCGCTATCTTGATCCCGAAAACCTTCCCTGGTTTGTGCAACCAGAAATATCTGGTGGTGGGTTATTTGTTGATTTAGCCTGTCATACACTGGATATACTGGACTTTCTGCTGGGCAAAATTATTTCCGTCAAAGGGCATGCAAATTCTCAGGCAAAAGCGTATCCGGCAGAAGATTGTGTTTCAATGTCATTCGTGTTTGAAAATCAGGTACAGGGAGTCGGCATCTGGAATTTTGTTGCCAGTTCTCGTGAAGATAAAGTGGAAATAATGGGAACAAAAGGCAAAATAGTTTTTGCCACCTTCGGGGATTCACCAATTTCATATTACGATGACAAAAATACATTACATCAGTTTAATTTTGAAAACCCAAAACATATTCAAATGCCATTTATACAGACAATTATTCATCAATTACAAGGCAATGATATTAGCCCTTCTACTGGCATATCTGCCTCACGTACCAGTTGGGTTATTGATGAAGTGCTGAAAGAATATAGAGCTGAGCTACACTCAAAATTTAAATAAATATTATTTATCTGGCGTATTGTCATTCAATTACGGAGTTATAAATATGAAAATATTAGTGATAGGAGCAACAGGAAACATAGGAAAACACATTATCAGTAACATTAAAAAATACCATCCTTTGTTGGCTGATAACTCTACAGAGCTTGAAATTGTTCAAGCCAGCCGTCACTCACCTGAATACTCGCTTGATGTTTTTGATCATCAACAATTAGATAATTTTTTATCTAAAAATAAAATGTTTGAAGCTATCATCTGTGCATTTGGTAAAACCAACTGGACGAAGCCAGAAAATCTGCATGATTATGAAGAAAGCATCAGGAATAAAGCTTTCGGTCAGATCAATGTTGCACTCCAAGCCTTAAAATACATTAAACCCGGTGGTTCGGTTACTTTAACATCAGGTATTGTCGGCAAAATAATGTCACCTAATGGCTCTCAAACTGCTGTAACCAATGGAGCTATTGAAGCTTTTGTCCGTTCAGCAGCAACTGAAATCACAAATGCCCGAATTAACGTAGTCAGTCCGAAATTATTGGATGAATCATTTAGCAGTTATGCCAAATTTTTCCCCGGGCAGGAAACCTGTACAGGTGAGCAGATAGCGAAAGGCTATATACGCAGTATTTATGGTAAAGAAACAGGCAGGGTAATTGAAATATAGGTGTGAAACATTCATGCCGGATGATTAGCGGTTTTGATAACCGCTAATCACCTTTATTTTAAACACTTTTCAGTATTAAGCTGCATCAAGTTTTTCATTTTTACCAATTATGATCCCCAAGACCCCTTGGATTGCCAGAACGAGGAAAAGCAACCACAGAACAAGAGTCCAAGAAGAGGTAAAATCATGAATATAACCAGAAACAAGTGGCCCGCAAAATGCAATCAAATAACCGATTGACTGCATCATTGAATTTGCTTTCGTAATATTAGTAGTATGATTAAAACGCAACAGTGGTAGCAAGAATGCCACTCCGGTACAAATACCAGCGCCAACCCCCATGATCATGACAGCAACAGGAATTAAATGTTTTTGACCATAAATAAATAAAATAATCCCCAACATGCCAATAATAGGGTTAATCACAAACATAAATTCTTGTCTTTTTATTTTATAGATATAAAAAGCAGTCAATGTCGCAAAAGGTATTGCGACTAATGAGAATAGTGCCGCATAAGATGCCGCTTCAGTCAGCCCCATACCATAAGAACTGATAATTTCAGGGAACCAGGCAGTAATGATATAAAAGTTAAACGATAAAACAGAGAAATAGACAGCCATCATCCAGCATGAAATATTTGACCACGGGTTAATCACCTTCACGGGTTTATCATCATAATCATTACTGGCATTTGGATTACTAACGGAACTTTTTTGTTTTTTACCGGAAAAGAACAGGATAAGGAACACTGAAAATAGAGGAATTAACACCCAAACCCAAGAAACTTCATTCCAAGAAAAACCCAGCATATGCTTAATCGGTAACGTCAGGCCAGTGGCCATTGCAGGCCCCAGATACAAAGATGCGGTATAGGATGATGAGAGAAGAGCAACTCTGTTATTCCCGAGACTTTTAAAGAATGAAGGTAACGCAATATTTCCCAATGCAATAGCGAACCCAAACATAACTGTAGAAGCCAACAGCAATGTCAGAGAACTATTTAACCTTAAAATGTAAGCAACAATAGCAACAACAAATGTCATTAATAAGGTTTTATATAGCCCTATTCTTCTTTCAAAATAAGGTGTTAAAGGAGAAAAAAAGAAAAAACACAGCGGTGACAGGGATGTGATTAAACCAAAGGTAGAATAGTTTATGTTTAAATCGTCAATAATTTCCTGAGACATTGGTGGGATATAAGATATCGGTATCCTCAATCCCAACCCCGCAATCATGATAAAGAGTAATAATTTGAAGATAAAGCTATTATTAAAGTGTTTCCCTATTTTCATTATTTCACCACAGAAGTTTGAAGGCTTATCGTATTTTCACTTAAAAAGTTTGAGGATATACCAAATAAACTTACTGCATAGTTCGTCTAAATTTTGGCAGACAAACTTTCATTTAGCAAGCTTCCAGAGAATTAACTTATCTATACTCAATGGATTTCAAGATACATTGTAGCGGCAAAGGAACTCATTCCCGGGCGCTTAGACAACGATGTGACCGGGATGTGTGAGTGTAGCCAACAAAGAGGCAACTTGAAAGACGAAGAGTATATAACTCCCACTACAAATGCTTACCATACGATAACTCTCCGTTCATTTTTAAAGAGAAGCTCACAATTAACGAATTTTATTTTCTATAATGATTTCCGCCAGCATTTCCTCATACTCGTCACAATAACCGACTTCAGTAAAACCAAGACGCTGATAAAACTGGCTATGACGTTGACTTGTTTCATCATAACAGACAGATATTTTGTAGCAATCAGCATATTTCTTCATTTCATCCAACAATAATTTCATCGCAATACTGCCAATTCCTTTATTCTGATAAGATTTGTCAATCATCATCCGATAAAGATTATATTCATTTGGCTTTCCTTCATTAACACAGCGTTCATACATAGCGAAACCGACAATTTCCTCGCCAAAACAAATTGCTCTTGGCCTACAATATTGATTAAATTTTGATTCTGCGATTGACTCTGAATTGGGTGCAACAAACTGTTCCTGCCCGGATTCAATTTCGAGAGACATCACTTCGCGATAGTTATTTTTATCTATATCTATTAAGGAAACCTTCATATTTAACTCCATCATCACAATGTAATCGCCATTAATTTATTGACTTCTTTATAACCTTCCCTTTCATAAAATTTTGTTGCCGAAATATTTTCAGATAAAACAGTCAGCTCCAGATGAGTAAAATTATTTTCCTTCGCCCATTTTTTCATTTCTGCTAATAATTCCTGACCAACACCCTGATTTCTTACATCTGGACTGACAAACAAATCAATAACATAACCATATTCTCTTTGAACAAGACAATTAAATGGTGGTGTCTGCTTTTTTTGTGCGATGCAAAAACCTTTTATATTGCCATTATTATCGTCTGCTACTAATAAATTAAAGTTATCATCACTAAGAGTAGAAGTAATAAATGCGCTGTCCTGTTCCACCTCTTTCAATCTTTCAGGCTGCAATTCAGCCATTTCTCTGAATAATGTTGTATAAAGTAATAAAATAGCATCAAGATCCTCCACTGAAGCCGCCCTTATTAACATATCATTTCTCCTGAAACTCATGGCCTATTTATATTTAAGAAATAGCATAATAATCAAAGCTGATAAAACCATCAAAGAATTCTAACACCCTGCTTTTATGCAGGTATATCGCTTTCATAATATGTGGACTAAGAGGAGTTAAAGACTATACTTCATACTTATTCTTTTATAGGTTAGCCCAGCTCTCATAAGACATAATAATACTGTTGTATTCTGCCTATTTCACTGCGAAGATGGCACTTCTAAAATAACATGTTGTAATTGAGGTTTTCTGTAAATGTCCTTTTCTAAACATCGGGCTGCATCTTTTTCTCTGCTTCCGATATTTTTGTTATTAATTTCAATGACATCAATTCAGGCTGGTGCATCATTAGCCAAAACAGTATTCCATGTCATTGGTGCGCCTGGTGTGACTGCGCTGAGACTTGCATTGGGAACCCTTATTTTATTCCTGATTTTTAAACCCTGGCGCCTGAAATTGACGCGGGCATCTCTCGTTCCTCTCTTCGCTTACGGCATTTCACTTGGTGGAATGAATTATCTGTTTTACATGGCATTATCCAAAATTCCCCTTGGTATTGCCGTTGCACTTGAATTTACCGGCCCACTGGCTGTCGCGATGTTTTCCTCACGCCGACCTGTGGATTTTCTCTGGATATTATTAGTTATTGCCGGTTTGGGTTTTCTGTTACCTATCGGTGATGACGTCAGTACTCTTGATCCTGTCGGCATTTTATATGCACTGGGAGCAGGCGTTTTCTGGGCACTTTATATTATCTTTGGTCAGCGCGCTGGGGCAGGTTATGGTGCGGCTACAGTTTCTATCGGCTCATTAATTGCTGCTGTTATTTTCTTTCCGGTGGGATTAATTCAAACCGGCCCGGAGCTTCTGTTTGACGCCTCATTACTGCCTATTGCTCTGGGCATCGCCATCTTATCAACTGCTCTTCCCTATACATTGGAAATGATCGCCCTTACACGTTTGCCAGCCAAAACATTCGGTACTTTAATGAGTCTGGAGCCGGCATTGGGTGCCTTATCCGGTATTATTTTCCTGAATGAGCATTTAACCATGACACAATGGCTCGCCCTTTTGTGCATCATTTGTGCTTCAATTGGCTCTACTACAACCATAAAACAGAAAACAAAAATAGAAAAAATTGAGTAAAAACGGTAAGTTATTTGACTTTCCCCATGAAAACCGAAAGGTATGAATGCCTTTCGGTTTTTACTATTACCGATATTAATTACAGATATTTTTTATTAGCTATCAATTCGATAGCATAAAACGATATGACGTCTGCTCAATGTTCAGCTACTTTTAATGTATCCCATGTCATTAGTTTAAATTAAGGGAGCATTAAAAATGAGTACTGCAAAATTTGTCAGAAAAAGTTCCTCCAAACTGATTTATACCCGTAATAATATCAGTGATAGTGTCAAACAAAGTTCAATTTATGCCCTGAATCATATGGTCATCCAGTTTACTGACCTGTCTCTGATGACCAAGCAGGCACACTGGAATATCCGCGGCAGAAACTTTATTGCCGTTCATAAAATGCTGGATGACTTCCGTACTACGCTCGTTGATCATCTCGATACCTTTGCCGAGCGTGTCGTGCAACTAGGCGGAGTAGCATTAGGTACACTTCAGGAAGTTCACAAAGGAACTCAGTTGGAAAGTTATCCTACTGGTATTCACGATGTACAAGATCACTTAAAAGCACTGGCTGATCGTTATGCGATTGTTGCTAATGATATCCGTCAGGCTATTGGTGATGCGGAAGATGAAGATACAGCAGATATGTTCACAGCGGCTTCCCGTGACCTCGATAAGTTTTTATGGTTTCTTGAAGCCAATATCGAGCACTAAGATAAAAACACCATCATCATACGCACTGGATTTCAAAATACATCGCTGCGGCAAGGAAGTTCATCCCCGGGAGCATAGACAGCTATGTCACTGGGGTGAACGAGCGCAGCCAACAAAGAGATAATTTGAAAGACAAAGTGCATAGGCCGTTATTACGGCCTTTTTTATTATAAAAAATACCTAAAATAGAAGTTATAACTTAAAAAATAAGACTAACCTTTAAAAAATTCATTTTTCTCTCTATAATCCCGTCTGCTTTAAAAATAAACATGAGGACAATATACAATGGATATCGAAGTTAAAGATTCCAACGGTGCCCTGCTGAATGATGGTGATTCAGTACAAGTTATCAAAGACCTGAAAGTCAAAGGTACCTCTAAGACACTGAAACGCGGCACATTAATTAAAAATATTCGCCTTACTCATCGTGAAGATGAAATCGAATGTAATGCTGACAAAATTAAAGGATTAGTGCTGAAAACCTGTTTCCTGAAAAAAATCGGATAAATAGCAGTTATCAGCCTAACTTTGCTTTAAGGATAAATAATATTAACTTTTATATTATTTATCCTTTTTCATTTTCAGTAATATTTCTTCCGAAGGTATATCCGGTTGTTCAATCGGAAAAACAGGCAATGCCCCCAGCAAACGGGAACCATAACGCTTGGTCAACAGCCTTTTGTCATAAATTACAACATCGCCATGGCACTCATGACTGCGTATCAGTCTTCCTACTTGTTGGATAAGACTGAAAGAAGCACTCGGCAAACTCTGCACTTCAAAAGGGTAGCGTTTCAGTGACTTAAGCCACTCACTTTCAGTGATAATGACGGGGTTTGTGACGGGTGGAAAAGCAATTTTATGGATATGTACCTGCGAAAGGTAATTGCCTTTCAAATCCAGCCCTTCAGCAAAAGACTGTAATCCAACCAGAACACTGGATTGCCCTTCGTCAATACGTTTGCAATGGGTTTCCACCAGCCGATATCGTGGCTGATCCCCCTGCACCAGTAACATCAGCCGTAAATCTTTTACAAATTGGAGAAAACCCTCCATTGCACGTTGGCTGCTAAACAGCACTAACATTCCTTGATGAGAACCCAACAATATTTGTGAACGGAAATAGCGCGCCATTTCCTCAAGGTGTTGCATTTCATTATGAATTGTCGGCTCCAGCGCCATTCGCGGAATAATCAGACGCCCTTGCCGAATATGTTCAAAAGGGGATGACAAAGTCACAAAGCGATCATCGTAATTTTCATGCAATCCTGTCAGCTCCTGAATACGGGAAAAACTGTTAAGAGAGCGCAATGTCGCGGATGTTACGACAATATGAGGAATATTTCGCCACAATAACTGAGTTAATTGTTCACTGACCCGAATACCCGCACAGTGAAAGTAAAGATGTGACTGATTTTTCTCATAACGGCGTGTCAGCCACTTTGAGATAGGCGCGTGGGAAGATTCTTCCTGTGAAGCCAGCCGCCACAACTTTACCATATTTTCGAAATAACCCAGTGTCCTGCTAGTCAGCAAGATAGCCCGATGCAATCTGACGATATCCTGTTTCGCAGTTTGATCGGTAAGATCATTTAGAATCGCTTCAGATAAGCTACGTAGCCCATCTGTCAGCTTGGATAGTGTCTGGCAGCACAGCAGTAAATTATCCGGTAATTTTCCCAGTTCAAACAGGTATTCTTCCGCATTTCCACGTTCGGGTAGTAATGCCTGTGTAATATCAGCCAGTTCCCTGAAACACTCACGGATTTTTTCACAATGTGCCTGCAAACGGGTTATATCAGCCAAAGCAGGCGGTTTTACCGGACGGAACTGAAGCAAATATTGCTCGACATGGCGGACAAAGGAATCCAGCTGCCCATTCAGCTGAAATAGCGTAATCTCTCCTTCCACCTCCAGTGAATCCCTTGCAACATCCGGGATGTGGTGGCCTTCATCCAGAACCAGTAACATATTTTTTGCTTCCGGCAGGACGGATTCGCTTTCCAATGCCGCCATCACCAAAGAATGGTTAGCAACAATAACATCAGCATCTTCAATCTCCCTCCGGGCCAGAAAGAATGGACAACGGTGATAAAACTGGCAGTTACGGGCCAGACAGTTCATCTTATCAGTACTGACCTTTGACCATAGCGAATCCGACAAGGCCAACTGATGATGATCCCGCAAACCATCCCAGACAAAAGTAGAGTAATCATTGCGTAACCTGCGACACAGTTCTCGTTCTTCACTGCTGGCAACAGCCGTCTGATCTTCCACCAGCAGCATTAAATCAATTTGCTCTCCTTCTGCGGCGCAAATAGCTTCCAGATTGCGCGGACAAACATAACGCGCACGACCAAAAGCCCCAGTAAATTTCAAATCTGGGATGATTTTTCGTAATAACGGTAGATCTTTACTGTAAATCTGATCCTGCAAAGCCACATTAGCAGTACTCACGACTAATGGTTTCTGCTCAGCCCGACTGACGGCAATACCGGGAATAAGATAGGATAATGTTTTTCCTACTCCGGTGGGCGCTTCTATAACCAAATGCCGCCCTTCATCATCTGCCAGTGTTTTCGCCACTTCTGCAATCATCTGGCGTTGGGGAGCTCTTGGAATGAAGCCATCAATATGGGTGGATAACGCTTTATACCATTGACTGATTTGATTTTTTATTGAACTGGAAAGTGCCATAAGTTTTATTGCATGAGAATTGTCACTCCATTCTCCCACAGAGTTACCCTCAGATCAGCCTGATATCACGATTATTGGGAACAGCTTTCCAGCTTTTTTACAGAAAAAGCCAGAAAGTCGCTTATTGCTTGTCTGGAATGCAGAAGCCGATATACTTTTGGCCTTCTACATGACTAAGAATTTTATCGGGAACAAAGATGAAAAAGATCCTGCTTGTTATTATCGTACTATTCACCCTCGGCTCTATCGGAGGCATTATTTTAGCAGGAATGAACATGTATAACCGTTCAACCGCTTCAGCAGAAGAGACACACCAAGCACAGCAAGAAACGGTACATCAGGAAGACAGACAATCCGGGCAGCAGTAGTAACCGATATATCCTCAGATTAATTACAGCACCCAATTTAGCAGTATAACGCACGGAATATCCAATGACGGGGAAGCTTATGAACAATCAATATTTTGTTACTCCACAATGGCTAAGCGAACATCTCAATGATGACAATGTTGTTGTCATCGATGCCAGCGCTCCCATGCCAACTGAATCCATTGATTATCAGCAAAAATGGCTGGAGAAACATATACCGGGTTCCAGCTTTTTTGATCTTGATAAAATCGCTGACCTCCAGAGTCCATTGCCACATATGCTCCCTGCTCCGGAAACTTTCCAAAAAGCCGTTAGCGAAATGGGCATCAGTGAAAATCATTTGATCATCATTTATGATCAGGGAAATATGTTTTCTGCTCCACGGGCGTGGTGGACATTTAAGACTTTTGGCGCGAAAAACATCCGTATTCTTGAAGGTGGGTTACAAGGCTGGCAACTGGCTGGTTACCCAACTGAATCGGGAAAAGTCAGCCGCCATACACAAGTATTCAATATCCATTTTTCTCCCGAACATGCCATTTCCCGGCAACAGATCCTTGATATTCTCCATAATGAGGAGGAGAAAACACAAGTTGTCGATGCCAGATCTGTAGATCGTTTTCAGGCCAAAGCGCCTGAACCGCGCCCGGGTTTAAGAATGGGCCATGTGCCCGGTTCAAAAAATGTCCCGTGGACAGCATTACTTGAAAATGGGCATTACAAATCGCCAGATGAAATCAAACTTATCTTTAAACAACAAGGTGTCGATTTGGATCAACCCATTATCACTAGTTGTGGCTCCGGGATGACAGCGGCCGTTTTAGTATTAGGGCTTGATATCATTGGCCATAAAAAAGCAGCATTATACGATGGCTCCTGGGCCGAATGGGGAGCTGATGATAATCTCCCATTAGAGAAATAAATAATAATACACTTAAGTGGTTAGGTTATTTCACACTGGCAGAAAAATTTAAAAGATGAGAGCTACAAAGGGCATCAAGCTATCATGTTCTTTGTAGCTTTCATCTTATACACAATGGGTTTCAAGGTGCGTCACGGTAGCAAGGGAGTTCATCCCCGAGAGCATAGCTAACTATGCGACCGGGGTGAACGAGCGCAGCCAACAAAGAGGCAACTTGAAAGACGAAGTGTATAAATCTATTATTACGATTAATGAGAAACTTTGTGATATATAAACAGGACAACCAGCGCACCAATAACAGCAATGGCAAAACTCCCCAAATTAAACCCATCTACTTTTCCCATGCCAAAAAATGTACTTATATAGCCGCCCACAACTGCACCAATAATCCCTAAAATTACCGTCATAATGATACCGGTGCTATTATCACCCGGCATAATCCACTTCGCTATGATCCCGGCAATTAAACCGAAGATAATCCATGACAGAATACCCATACTCAACCCCCTGATTCAATTAGATATACCCACCTTACCTCAAACTGCCTCTTTTTAGCTGAGTTCACTTTTCCTGATGACATCATTATCTCTGTTCTCGGGAATACACTCCCTTGACGCCGCGATGCAGCTCGAAACCATGGGTATATTGGGTATCAATAAGAGCTAAAATCCGCTCTGATGAGATTTTACTGAGAATGTCTTAACCACATGTCCTAATTTAAGACACTAACTAAAAAAATTGCAAATAGTAGAAAGCATGCAGTTTATAAATAATAAAGAAGTATGGGGAATAGTTAAACCAAAATATATCATGATTTAATTTAATATCATTGTCATTTTTGATTAATTAAACATTTCTACAGATATTTAAAAATTAAATAAAAAGCAAACAAAACAGTCCAAGCATTATATTTATATGAATTATATACCCGATAAAAAAACATGCATATACCACCGGATTACAGAATTATTGAGAGGCTCCTACCTCTCACCAGAGGCCAGCTTTTAGCTGGACAAATTCGATCTCCCGACGAATTTGTCATTCCTTTGCCACTACAACATAACTTTAAATTCATTGGTATATTTCAATTATTTTGCCATATCCAATGCCTGTGCAAGATCTGCAATAATGTCATCACTGTGTTCAATGCCGATGGATAAACGGATCAAATCTCGTGATGCACCTGCTTTTATCAATTCTTCTTCATTTAATTGACGATGAGTTGTTGAAGCCGGATGACAAGCCAATGATTTAGCATCACCAATATTGACCAAACGTGTAATCAGTTGCAGAGCATCAATAAAACGTATCGCTGCTTTTTCTTCTCCCTTAATACCGAAAGATAGGATAGCAGAAGGTTTACCCCCCATATAACGTACTGCCAAATCATATTCAGGGTGTGTCGGTAATCCGGCGTATTTAACCCAGGATACCAGAGGGTGTTGTTCCAGATACTGAGCAACTTTCAACGCATTTTCAGTATGACGTTCCATACGAAGGGCAAGTGTTTCAAGGCCCTGTAGAATCAAAAAGGTATTAAAAGGAGAAAGAGACGCACCAGTACTACGTAGCTGCCCAACGCGACAGCGGGCAATAAACGCGGCTACACCAAAATGTTCGAGATAATTTATACCATGATAGGAAGGATCTGGCGTATTTAAAACCGCAAAACGCTCCTTATGATCTGCCCAAGGAAAACTGCCTGAATCAATCACCATTCCGCCAATGGAATTTCCATGACCACCAATATACTTGGTCAGGGAATGTACGATAATATCGGCACCATGTTCAAACGGGCGACACAAATAAGGTGTTGCAACCGTATTATCGACAATAAGTGGAATACCGTGCCGGTGAGCAATATCAGCGAATGCACGGATATCGACAATATTTCCGCTTGGATTACAGATGGTTTCACAAAAAATGGCTTTGGTTCTTTCATCAATCATCGATTCAAGGGCAGCAAGATCGTCATGATCAACAAAACGGACTTCAATCCCAATATTTGGGAAATTATGTGCCATTAAGTTATAAGTTCCGCCATACAATTTCGCTACAGAAACAATGTTATCTCCCAAGCCAGTAATTGTCTGAATAGCATAGGTGATTGCTGCCATGCCAGAAGCAACAGCAAGTGCACCCACTCCCCCTTCTAAAGCAGCAACACGTTTTTCCAGCACATCATTGGTCGGGTTCATAATGCGGGTGTAAATGTTGCCTTCAACTTTTAAATCAAATAAATCAGCGCCATGTTGTGAATCATCAAAGGCATAGGAGGTTGTTTGATAAATTGGGACTGCAACCGCTTTAGTGGTAGGATCAGGAGAATAACCGGCATGAATGGACAGTGTTTCTAATTTCATTTGCATTTCCTTCGTTGAATTACAAGTAAGGTCATAATGAAATGGACACCTCTTAGGCCAGCTTCAGCATCCGATGATGAATAACATCAGCAAAACATGAAGAAGTGTCTCATGGAACAAATGATCAAATTTGTGACAGCCCAACTGACTGAAGTGGTCAATTCAGACAATTTGCCAAAGAGGCAACTTGAAAAACGAAGTGTATAGCATCTTTCAGAATAGAGAACAACAACGATAAAAATAACTGTATTATCATTGTAGAAACTGATAGAAACCTGAGAATACGTTAACTACACAGCTTCCTTATCACTTACATACATGCCGTTCTCTACAACTCGATAAATCACTTCAGCTATAGCCGATGATGTTTTTAATGCCCTGACTTGCATAAATAACTCATCAGCTTCAGTGTATTCTCTGCGTAGATAACCAAGCCATTGCTTAATACGGGCAACGTGATATAAACCGGTATCACCTTGTTTTTCCAAGAGTGTGTATTTCTGCAATAGCCGGAGCACGCCATGCCACGGCATTTTCGGCTCATTAAATTTAATCACCCGGCTTAAATTCGGTACATGCAGCGCACCACGACCAATCATCACTGAATCACATCCGGTGACGCTGAGGCATTCCTGTGCACTTTGCCAGTCCCATATTTCACCATTTGCAATGACCGGTATGGCAAGGCGACGGCGGATTTCGCCAATCGCCTGCCAGTTTATGCGTTCTGCTTTGTAGCCATCTTCCTTCGTACGCCCATGCACGACCAGTTCCGTTGCACCTGCCTGCTGAACAGCATCTGCAATTTCAAACTGCCGGGCATCGGAATCCCATCCCAGACGCACTTTGACGGTAACCGGCAATTCTGCCGGTACAGCTTGCCGCATGGCTTTGGCTCCACGGTAGATAAGCTCGGGATCTTTCAGTAATGTGGCCCCGCCGCCATTTCCATTGACGGTTTTGGAAGGACAGCCACAATTTAAATCAATTCCCCACGAACCCAACTCTACCGCTCTGACTGCATTTTCAGCCAGCCATGACGGATCTTGCCCTAAAAGCTGTATCCTGACCGGTGTTCCCGATGGTGTTCTGCTCTGGCGATGCAACTCAGGACACAAACGGTAAAAAGACCTTACCGGCAGTAAGCTATCCACGATCCGCAGGAATTCCGTAATGCAGAGGTCATAATCATTGACCTCACTAAGCAATTCCCTGACCAGTGAATCCAGAACGCCTTCCATCGGAGCCAGCAAAACGCGCATTGATTACTCTCCTGCTACCGCTTTAGCTGGTCTGCGATGGCGAGGTTTTTGTGATGGTGCATTTTTTGGCCATACATTCTTACTGCGTGGATGACCTTGGTTTTGCCTGTTAGCGCCCTGTCTATCATTGGTACGCTGAGCTCGGGGCTGATTGTTGCGCCCGTTACGACCATTTTGAATAGGCTCTGCTTTAATCGAAGGATCGGGTTCATAGCCGGGGGTGGTGATACGCGGAATTTCCCGCTTGAGCAAGCGCTCAATATCTTTCAATAGCTTATGTTCATCAACACAAACCAAAGATACTGCCTGCCCTGTTGCTTCAGCACGACCGGTACGACCGATACGATGTACATAATCTTCGGCAACATTCGGCAACTCATAGTTAACAACATGAGGTAGCTGGTCGATATCCAACCCACGAGCCGCGATATCCGTTGCAACTAATGCCCGTATCTGACCGCTTTTAAAATCAGCTAATGCACGGGTTCTGGCACCTTGGCTCTTATTACCATGAATCGCTGCCGCAGTAACACCATCTTTATTAAGCTGTTCTGCCAGACGATTTGCGCCATGTTTCGTACGGGTAAATACCAGTACCTGCTGCCAGTTCTGGCTGCCAATCATATAAGAAAGCAATTCTCCTTTGCGTTTCTTATCTACAAAATGAACAGCCTGCTCAATTTGTTCAGAAGCTGAATTACGACGGGCAACTTCGACACTGACCGGATCACGCAGCAATTTGTTAGCCAGATTTTTAATCTCATCCGAGAATGTTGCTGAAAACAGCAGATTCTGGCGTTTGGCTGGCAGTTTATTCAGTACCCGACGAATGTCATGAATAAAACCCATATCCAACATGCGATCTGCTTCATCCAGGATCAGCATTTCAACGTGGGACAGGTCTACGGCATTTTGATGTTCTAAATCCAACAAACGCCCCGGTGTTGCGACTAAAATATCGACTCCGCCACGCAATTTCATCATTTGCGGGTTGATACTTACCCCTCCGAATACCACAAAGGAACGTAACCGGAGATATTTGCTGTAATTGCGGACGTTTTCTCCCACTTGTGCCGCAAGTTCACGGGTTGGCGTCAGGATCAAAGCCCTGACCGGACGACGCCCTTTAGATTGAATGGGAGATTCACTCAATAACTGTAAGATAGGCAAAGTAAAACCTGCCGTTTTCCCCGTTCCGGTCTGGGCACTCGCCAGCAGATCTTTACCGGATAACACAACAGGAATTGCCTGTTGCTGAATAGGGGTAGGCTCTGCGTAGCCCTGTTCTTCAATGGCACGCAAAATATCAGCCTTCAAGCCGAGTGACTCAAAATTCATAAATAAGAAATACTCCAGACTTCACCATTCCTGATATCAAAATTCAGGGGCAGTTTTATGGGAAGAGAAAAGACGCGATAAAACGCTTAGAAATTACATAAACTGCAATGCACCATAGTTGCAGCATTATAACAGATATGTTTTTTCAAACAGCATGAAGCATAGGTAAATTTATGTCATCTTTACATCAGGATGCTTTAGTTTTAAAGTTAATCATACGATTGATATATTTATGACCATTTTCATGGTTCTTATCACAGGATATTTTCCAACATGGCAGCGAAAACGGCTCAGACGTCACGAGGCGAACAAGCTAAGCAACAACTTCTTGAATCTGCATTAGAGATTTTTGGCAAATCAGGTCTGGAAGGCGCAACTACCCGTAATATAGCCCAACACGCAAAACAAAATATCGCCGCCATTGCTTATTATTTTGGCTCTAAAGAAGGGCTATACCTTGCTGTCGCACAACATATTGCCGACAGACTAAAAGCAGAATTTTCCCTGCTGATTGCGTCTATTGACCAATTTTTTATCACAACGCCTCAACCTTATCCGCAAGAACGGATACTGGCCTTTATTCATCAGGGGCTGATTAGCTATAACCATCTCATTTTCGATAAAAGCAGCCTTAATCTCAGCCGCATTATGTCGCATGAACAATTGACACCGACAGAAGCTTATAGCGTTATTCATGAACAGGGGCTTGCTCCGATTTATTCCCGCCTGAATAAACTCATCGCCCATTATATCGGCGCTGATGAAGGTCATGTTTCAACTCAAATCCACACTCATGCCTTATTAGGGGAAATCCTCTCCTTCCGGTTGGCACGGGAAGCTCTATTACGTCAGACCGGCTGGGATAATATTGGTACCCGAGAATATGATTTAATTAATCAGGTCTTAACTGAGCATATTAATATATTACTTAATGGACTGAGGAAAAAATAACCGCCCGCAGGACGATCCGAAAATTTAATAACGTATAAGGGATAGTAGTATGAACACTAAAAAGTTTGCTCTTGTCCTATTAACGATCATCATTATTACTGCTGTCATTGGCATTTACTATTATCAGGAACGAAATGACAAAGAGTTAACCCTGTATGGCAATGTTGATATCAGAACAGTCAACCTTGGGTTCCGGGTCAATGGCAAGCTGGAAACTCTGCAAGTGGATGAAGGAGACACCATCACCGCAGGCCAGCTTTTGGGCCAGCTCGATAATTCTCCCTTTATTAACAGTCTCAATCAAGCCAAAGCCAACCGCGATGTTGCTAAGGCAAATCTTATAAAAGCAGAAGCCGGTTATCGTTCCGAAGAAATTGCACAAGTACGTGCTGAAGTTGCCCAAAAAGAATCTGCATTCCGCTTCGCGGACAGCTTTCTTAAACGTCAACAGGAATTATGGCAACGCAAAATGATTTCAGCCAACGATCTGGAAAATGCAAGAACAGGGCAACGTCAGGCGTTAGCCGCTTATCAGGCAGCCAAAGATAAATTACGTCAGTTTGAAGCCGGGAATCGTAAAGAGGATATTGCTTCAGCCAAAGCCCAGTTTGCTCAGGCTGAAGCGGCTGTCTCTCAGGCTGAACTCAATTTACAGGATACCCGCCTTCTTTCCCCCTCAGCCGGAATTATCCTGACCAGAGCCATTGAACCGGGTACTATTCTGGCCGCTGGCAATACCGTTTTTACTGTATCACTGACTCATCCGGTCTGGATAAGAGCCTATATTGATGAACCGAATCTCAGTCAGGCAACAGCAGGGCGGGAAATTCTGATTTATACCGATGGACGAAAAAATCAGCCTTATCACGGCAAAATTGGTTTTGTTTCCCCGACCGCAGAATTTACCCCGAAAAATGTTGAAACTCCCGATTTGAGGACAGATTTAGTTTATCGCCTGCGTATTATTGTCAGTGATCCGGATGAAGGACTAAAGCAAGGAATGCCCGTTACGTTGCGTTTTACTGACTCAGACAAGTAAGGCAACAATATGACCAGTTCAGCCTATACAATAAAACTGAACGGTGTGGAGAAAACTTTTCCGGGGTTAGACATTCCGGCGGTATCGCAGTTAAATGCAGAGCTGTTCGGAGGGTCTGTGACTGGGCTTGTCGGCCCTGATGGCGCGGGAAAAACCACACTGATACGAATGTTGGCCGGGTTACTGAAACCAAATCACGGCACGATTGAAATCATGGGGCTTGATCCCATTAAAGACAGTGTCGAAGTTCGTTCTAAACTGGGTTATATGCCCCAAAAATTTGGCCTGTATGAAGACTTAACCGTACAGGAAAACCTCAATTTATATGCAGATCTGCGTAGTGTAACTGGAGAAGAGCGACAATCTACTTTCCAGAAGCTACTGACTTTTACTGATTTAACCCGCTTTACTGGCCGACTGGCAGGTAAGCTCTCCGGCGGGATGAAACAAAAGCTAGGTTTGGCCTGTACATTGGTCGGCAGCCCCAAAGTGCTCTTGCTTGATGAACCCGGTGTGGGTGTAGATCCCATTGCTCGACGGGAATTATGGCAAATGGTGCATGAGCTTGCTTCTGATGGCATGCTGATTTTATGGAGCACCTCTTATTTAGATGAAGCCGAACTTTGCCCTGATGTTTTATTACTGAATCAGGGTGAATTGCTTTATCGCGGTCAGCCGCAAAAACTGACTCAGGGTATCGCCGGGCGCTCTTTTCTGCTTGATATCAAACCAGACTCCCGCCGGAAAATTCTGCAACAAGCCCTCACGTTGCCACAAGTCACCGATGGCGTGATTCAGGGCAGATATCTTCGTCTGATTTTAAGCGCCGGAGCTGACAGTGCTGAACTCGGCCAACACATAGGATTGCCTGATATCCGGCTCTTAGATGCGGAACCACGTTTTGAAGATGCTTTTATCGATTTACTGGGCGGTATCCCTTCCCGCCGTTCTGAGCTGGCAGAAATCATGCCGCAGATCCAGACAAATCCGACAGAAACCGTAATAGAAGCGCGCGATCTGACAAAAAAATTCGGGGATTTTACTGCTACAGATCATGTGAACTTTCAGGTAAAACGTGGGGAAATTTTCGGCTTACTGGGGCCCAATGGTGCCGGAAAATCGACGACATTCAAAATGATGTGTGGATTGATGCTTCCGACACATGGCAATGCACTGGTATTGAATATGGATTTAAAAACCGATTCAGGTCAGGCTCGCCAGCACCTCGGCTATATGGCACAAAAATTTTCACTCTATGGTGATTTAACTGTAGAGCAAAATCTGAAATTCTTTTCCGGCGTTTATGGTCTGAGTGGTCGCCATCAACAGAAAAAAATGGCAGAAATGATCAGTGCTTTTAGCCTGAAACCCATTTTGCAGCAAACGACCGACAGTTTGCCACTCGGTTTTAAACAGCGTCTGGCCCTTGCCTGCGCTCTGATGCATGAACCCGATATTCTGTTTCTGGATGAACCGACATCAGGTGTTGATCCACTGACACGCCGTGAGTTCTGGTTACATATCAATGGAATGGTGGATAAAGGCGTTACCGTGATGGTCACGACACATTTCATGGATGAAGCAGAGTATTGTGACCGTATCGGTTTGGTTTTTCGCGGAAAATTAATTGCAGCAGGCACACCTGACGAATTGAAGCGACAGGTATCAACGACAGAGCGCCCTAATCCTTCAATGGAAGATGTTTTTATCGACCTCGTGGTGAATTACGATAAGGAGCCGCAATGAGTCGTAATGAAGAAAATCATGCTGAACACGCTCCCAAAACCCCAAAAGCAGTCAGTTTTTCATGGCGGCGACTAAAAGCACTTTGTATTAAAGAGAGTAAACAGATTATACGTGATCCCAGCAGTACCTTAATTGCTGTCGTAATTCCACTTATGTTGCTGTTTATTTTCGGTTACGGGATCAATCTTGATTCCAGTAAACTTCGCCTCGGTATCTTGATGGAGCAACAAAGCAAAGATGCACAGGAACTGGTTCATGCATTCACCGGTTCACCTTATATTGATGCCACAATCAGCAATAACCGCCAGCTTTTGATCAATAAAATACAGGCCGGTGAAATTCGTGGCATTATTGTTATTCCAGTCAATTTTGATGTACAACTTGCCCGAATGGGTGATTATGCGCCAATTCAGGTGATCACAGATGGCAGTGAACCGAATACAGCCAATTTTGTACAGGGTTACGCTAAAGGGATTTGGCAAGTCTGGTTACAGCAACGAGGGCAAAATCAGGGCGTTTCCACAATTCCACCCATTGATATGCAGATCCGTTATTGGTTTAATCCGGCTGCAATCAGCCAGCATTTTCTTATTCCCGGTGCCATTTCAATTATCATGACAGTCGTTGGTGCAATCCTGACTTCTCTGGTTGTCGCTCGCGAATGGGAACGGGGTACAATGGAAGCTCTTTTATCCACTCAGGTTACCCGAACTGAGTTATTGCTTTCCAAATTACTGCCCTATCAGGTTCTCGGCTCTTTCGTCATGGTACTTTGCATGGTTTTTGCCGTCTTTATTATGGGTATTCCTTATCATGGTTCGCTCTGGATACTGGCTTTGATTTCCAGCCTGTATCTCGCTACTGCTTTAGGGATGGGGTTATTAATCTCGACAGTGACCCGTAACCAATTTAATGCGGCAATGATTTCCCTTAATGCGGCTTTTTTACCCGCCATTATGCTATCCGGCTTTGTATTTGAAATAAATAGTATGCCGGCGTTAATTCAGCTTTCTACGTATATTGTTCCTGCCCGTTATTTTGTCAGTAGCTTACAGACTCTCTTTTTGGCAGGTAATATCGGCACCGTTTTAATCACAAATTTGCTGTTTTTAATTGCCAGTGCCATCGTGTTTATTGGCCTGACTGCATGGAAAACCCGCCGACATCTGGATTAAAAAGGAAAGCACATGTTTCATCGCCTCTATACACTCGTCATGAAAGAATTACAGTCTCTCCTACGAGATCCTCAGACTCGGGCGACTCTGATCCTGCCCGTTATTTTTCAGATGATACTGTTTCCGTGGGCTGCAACACTGGAAGTTAAAAATGCCACTATCGCAATTTATGATGAAGATAAAGGACAGGCATCCATCGAACTGACCCAACGGCTAGCTAACTCTAAAGCCTTTCCTAATCTGATTATGCTGAACAGCTCTCAGGAGATTCAACCGACACTGGATAACCGTGATGCCTTGCTATTAGTTCGTTTTCCACAAAATTTCAGTGCTCATATTGCCAGCCACTCCCCGACTTCCATTCAGGTTCTGCTGGATGGACGCAATTCAAACAGCGCGCAAATTGCTGCCAACTATCTTCAACAGATTGTGATGAACTATCAGAAAGAGTTACATGGCAATATGCTGGGGATCAATAACAGCGAGCTGATTATCCGCAACTGGTATAACGCCAATCTGGATTATAAATGGTTCGTGGTTCCATCTCTGGTTGCCATGATAACAACCATTGGCGTCCTGATCGTTACCGCTCTTTCCGTTGCCCGTGAGCGAGAACAGGGAACATTGGATCAACTGCTCGTTTCCCCGCTTACCACATGGCAAATTTTCATTGGTAAAGCTATTCCGGCGTTAGTGGTAGCAACAGTGCAGGCAAGTATCGTTTTGCTGATTGGAACATTGTGTTATCAAATTCCATTTTCAGGCTCACTACTGCTGTTTTACGGCTGTATCCTGATTTATGGGCTGTCATTAGTTGGATTTGGCTTGCTCATCTCCGCCATTTGTTCAACACAACAACAGGCTTTTATCGGCGTGTTTGTATTTATGATGCCTGCCATCCTTCTTTCTGGATACATCTCTCCCGTCGAAAACATGCCCATCTGGTTACAGGATATAACATGGATCAACCCAATCCGGCACTTTACTGACATCACTAAACAAATTTATTTGAAAGGCGCTGATTTTTCGGTAGTCTGGCACAGTCTATGGCCTTTACTGGTGATTATTGTGACAACAAGTGGAACTGCTTATCGGTTATTTCGAAGTAAGATTGCGTGATGCCATTGCCAGACTATTAGTCGATGCATATTACCTTTCCAACATGTCCAAAATTTCGGCAAACTCCCCGATTTCTATTCCAGAATTCTCAAATTTCGGATGATAATTTTGCCATAAAAATGCATCTTCACCTTCTTCCCATGGAGGTTTTACAGGTTTACCTTTTCTCCAAAACTGAATGCAAGATATAACCTTCGGATCCCGCCTATTTCGGTAAATCCACCTTAGTTCTTTCCCTGTATATGAGCTCCCTCTCTTTATATTATTTTCATAATGTTTGTAAACGACCTCTTCCATATTAATTTCATCTAAAACAAAATGAATACATGAGCCTGTCAAAGACCCAGAAACCCAAGATAATCCTGCTTTGCATTTTCGGCTAGTTACTTGTTTTGTATAATAAAAAATATTTTTATTACAGCTATATTTAAATTTATCACGAAAGCGTATTGATTTATATTTACAATGATTATCTATTGCTTTATAAAAAGACTCTTGATTCTCCGGAATTTTACGCCCCGTTTCTTTGCGTAATTCGCATTCTTTCTCGTTTATTGAATATTGATCAATTGTTGATATGTTATCAGGATCACAAACAAGTGAAAATTCTGAGTATTTTTTAGCGTAATTAGATCTTTCTTTATTAAGCCCAAATATAAAATCACCTTTCTCAAAATTTGTTTTAAATGGTGGATGAAATGGCATACTTACCTCCCAATTCCTCTAAAACCAAATGTCAACTTAACTTAAAAATACAGATTTTAAAATCTAAAAATTGACAGTCAATAAAACGTGATTTTTTCATCAGGTTTCGACCTTCTCTGATACTTTAATTTTATGATAGAATTCTACTTATGAAGACTCTGGCATTTAGGGTGAATTACCATCTTTTGTGGGTAACAAAAAACAGTGCCATTAATTTTGAGATAATTTTTAAACAAGAAGAAAAATAGGCCATCACCCATGTAGTTAGCCCCAAAACGATAAAATCTTCTGTAAGATAATTTATTTACCAACACATTTCAATATTCTTTTTATGACGACCGATAACAGGGGAAGTCATGCCCCAAGATTACTTGATGTCATTATTCATTCTATTAGTTGATACATGTGATATTTCGTCTAGACTGAATAGTAAAAGATCTCATATTTCCCTTCACGATAGCTAACTATAGAAACATTCACTTTAAACATATAAACATATATAAGCTTAGCTAAATTAGATTATTTTAACTCATTAACCAGCGGACTCATTGGCAGCATGACCGCAAAATCACTTAAAATACATGAAAAATTTACCATATTTATTATCGAAAGAGAGCACCACACTCAAGATAGTTCAACAGGTTTAATATACACCCATTAATTATTATGGATATATCTAAATAGATTTTTCACTCTAACTTCTTAATTTACCAAATAACAATTTTATACAATATTTAATGTATTTTTAGGTATATCATTCATGTAAAACTGACTTATATGAATTATGATATGATATTGAACACTGATAATTTTTGGATTAAGAGCCTGCTAAAAATCTCTTCAATTGCGACTCTTACTCTTGGCCCCGAAGGAACAAGTAGCCAATCAGCAGCGAAATACCTGACTAGCTTAATAGGAAAACCCTTAGATACACTTCTTTTTGATACCTTTGAGTATGTAAACCAAGAAGGGCCATCTGGTTTAGATGATTCTATTGATATGGAAAAATGGGCGATCAAGATATTTTCACCGCATGAGTCAATGCTAATTCTTGTCACATTCAAAGACCTTAAGAACATTTCTCCAATAACAGAAAGTCGCCGAGTTGTATGCGTTTGCAATTGGAGTATCAGAATAAACTGGACAGGGGTTTTACTCGAATATTTATTTAACTTTTTAGGAATAAACCACGAAAAATATCTTTCATACAATCTAAAGCAAATAAGTTTTGGTACAAGTAAGGGAGAATATGACTCGACAATATCCCTTAATAAGGCATTAAAAAACAGAGCTATGATTATTTGGGCTGTAGACGGTTTCCCCCTATCCTTAGAAGAAGGTTACCCTATCCGTCTAATCGATTTTTCCCTACATTGGTATAAAGACGTTAAATGTTTGTCTGAATTGTACTTTACTGATAAGTTCGAACAAGGATTCTGGGAAAGCAAAGCGGGTTATTGCAAAGAGGGAAAAATAAAAGCAAAACCGTATCGTATTGTTGATTTACAAGAGCATCTCTTTATTAATGGCTCTGGAGAGGTAACTGATTTTTAGGGGACATACGCTTATGACTCAATTAATTGCCATGGCAGTTTTTGCTTTTATCACTTCTATCTCGCCAGGGCCTGTAAATATAATAGCAACAGTTACTGGAGCTAATTGTGGATATGTTAGGACTATTCCACATATAATTGGCGCTACAATTGGTTTTGTATCAATTTTATTTTTACTCGGCTTTGGATTAGCTCAAGTTATAAATGAAGTGCCATACCTAACCGAAATTATTACCTATATAGGAGGTTGCTTCCTATTATACTTGGCATATAAAGTTGCTATGCAAAATACAAGGATTAATGATAATAGTGAGCCAAATAATAGTGCTCCATCCCTTATACAAGGAATAATGTGCCAATGGCTCAATCCTAAAGCATGGATTGTATCTTTAGCAGGTATATCCGTTTTCAGTAGTCATGATGCCGGAATTAATATACTACTACTTTTCTGTGCGATTTTTTTCATTGTTTGTTATGCATCAATTTCAGCATGGGCTATCTTGGGGATAACTATTAGAACAATTTTGAATATACCTAAACATTATAAGATTTTTAACTTCACTATGGGTCTATTGTTAGCAATTACGGTCATATATACTTCTTTTATGTCAGGCTAGGAGCCGTTGGATATTATAACCCCATAATTTATTCAATACATCTCGATAACCGGATCATGACAAATGCCAGTAACAACATACTGGCATAATTTTGTTATATTTTTCATTACGTTGATATCAAATGAAAATACTTAATCTTATCTAAAAAACCTCACCCAATAATGATGAAAAAATTTAAATAACTAATTTTTTTAGGTGGTATTAAATCACGTCTTAAAATTCTCTCTCTCATTCACTAATGAATATATTGAAAACCTAAGCAATATTCAAATATGAGATAGATCCTACTAGTGTATTTACATTAACCCAGATAGCTTATTTCAACATAGATCTGCTAACATAGTTTACGTATGACTGTAATATTTAGCTATTTTTTGACGAAAATAATATACCAAATAATATCACTATCTGATAATTCCCCCATAAAACATCAATAATTCCTGAGAGGATATGAACATAGATGACCAAACAAAAATTCTATCATTCAGATACAGTACCAATTGAGTTACGCTCTTCTGAAAATTCGAAAGCCTGTTACGGGAAACACACTCATGAGGAGTTTTCCGTTGGAGCTGTAGACTGCGGTCATAGTGATTATTTCAATAGTCATATTGAGCATAGAATACAAGAGGGTTCTCTGGTTATAATTAACCCTCTAGAGGTACATTCATGTAATCCAGCTCCCAATACAAATTGGAGCTACAAAATGATGTATGTATGTCCTAAATGGTTAGGCTATGTACAATCGATGGTTATAGGTGAAAGAGTAACGAGTTTTATCCCATTCTCAATGAGTCATACCGATTCTCCAGAACTTTATGTACAGTTTCAAAAATTAGCTGACACAATCATTCTTGATAATGACAAAATGAAAATAGAAGAAGATAGCATCTCTTTTTTTTCAAATCTGTTTTCACAGTCCAATGCCATACCTTTAGAAAAGGTTGTATCAAAGAACAATGTATCTAAGGCGTATGAATATATTTTTGAAAATTTTCGAAACAATATATCGATAAAGGATGTTGCTGTTCATTCTCAATTGAGTGAATATCATATTATCCACGCATTTCGAAAAGCATATGGTATTACTCCACACGCTATGCAAATTGTAATGCGCATTAATGAAGCAAAAGTACTTTTGAGGCGGGGAATGAGTATAGCCTCTGTTGCAACTGAGTTAGGTTTTTATGACCAAAGCCACTTTCATAGGAACTTCAAAAAATTGGTCGCGGCAACGCCTGCGGAGTATAAAAAAAGTATCGTACTTTGATAAATTTGGGTGATCGGTAAAAGTATAAAGTGATCTTAATTAAGGTATCTTTATGAAACGAAAATCACTTCCAAAAATTTACCGATAATTTTAAAAGAGAAATAGTTAATTTGGCTGCTGAACAAAGTCATACAGGCCACAGGCAGTGAAATCTTTAGTATCCAAAAAAATCTTATACAGCATACTTTCTGATTTTTAAAATCAGTAACTTACCTGCTCCATATAGATGTGATGATAAAAATCTTCATCACTTACTCCTAATTCACATCCCCTAAATAGATAGGAAAATCAGCAGAAAAACGCTTTTCTACAATCAAGGAGCGTAGAGTTACAGGAAATAATGGCAGGTTTATAACATCCTTCAAATTGACCCATTGAGCACCTATTTGATCCCTATCTGCATTGATATCTCGGTTATGAATATCGGGATTCTCATCGGCAAGCGAGGCAAGAAAAATCAATTCAGTTTGATGGACTTCTTTATCAAATTCAGCAAATTCATGATTACTGCCTATATATTCTCTAACAAATACCAGCCGTGACGGTTCAATTTTATATGCTGTCTCTTCAAGACATTCTCTCATTAAGGTTTGAGTCAATGTTTCTCCAAACAGTTGCCCTCCACCTGGCAAGGTATACCATTCATCTGAATCCGATTTATATCTGACGAGTAGAATCTGATCTTTATGAATAATGATGGCTTTTGCTGAAATACGGATAGTGCTAGTACTACTTTGATTCACAAATAATACTCCGATAAAAGGGCCATTTTAGCAAAAAAGGCCCTGCTAAACAGGGCCTTTCATATATAAAAATAACGAGGGGAATGCCAGCAATTAGCGACGATCACCCAGAATGCGCAGCAGCATCAGGAACAGGTTAATGAAGTCAAGATACAGGGTTAATGCGCCAGTGATAGAGTATCTACGCATGTTCTCTTTATCGTTGACATCCAGCTCAGCACCCATTTCTTTCAGCTTCTGAGTGTCATAAGCTGTCAGGCCGGCAAAAACCAGCACACCAATATAGGTGATTGCCCACATCAGAGCCGGACTTTTCAGCCAGATATTGACCAAAGAAGCCAGAACGATACCAATCAACCCCATAAACAGGAAGCTGCCCATACCACTCAGACTACGCTTGGTGGTGTAGCCATAAACGCTCAACGCACCAAACATCGCAGCCGAGATGACAAAGGTGCTGGCAATAGAGCCACTGGTATAAACCACAAAAATGCTGGATATCGTCAGCCCGGTCAGCATGGAATAAAGCATAAACAGCCCGGTAGCTACGGCACCACTCATTTTATGCACCATGCCAGACAGCACAAACACCAATGCCAGTTGTGCAATGATCAAGCCGTAAAATACGATGGAGTTACTGAAGATGGCATATAAAATTTCAGGGGTATTTGCTACATACCATGCAACAAATGCAGTGAGTAACAGACCACAGGTCATCCAGCCATAGACCTGTGCCATATAAGTTTGTATACCTGAGCCAGCTTGCTGGACAATCGAACCGTTGGAACGTTGATATCGGTCCATGACGAGTACCTTTTATGACAATGTTGAAGGGTTAAGACTGTTTAACAATAAACAATCTGTTTCAAATGCTATACATTAGCATAGAACATGAACAAAACCATCTGCCAATTAATCACAATTTTAGTGATATATGATTTATCTACCTGCTTTTAGAGATAACCCGCAAAAGGCCTCATCAATATGTTTTTTATCATCTTATCTCATTATGTAAACCAGCGTTCTGCCGCTTCCTGATCACTTTTTCTTGCTTCTACCCAGCGTTCCCCAGCGTTAAGAGATTCTTTTTTCCAGAAAGGAGCCTGAGTCTTTAAATAATCCATCAGAAATTCAGCAGCGGCAAAAGCTGTACTGCGATGAGCCCCCGTTACACCAACAAATACAATTTCATCCCCCGGATATAGTTTCCCAATACGATGAATAACATTGATCCGCTGTAAGGGCCAACGCTGTCGGGCTTCATCAATGATTTTATGCAGCATGTTTTCTGTCATACCCGGGTAATGTTCCAGAGTCAGTGCCTGAACGTTATCACCCAAATTGTGATTACGAACTTTACCCGTGAACGTCACAATCGCACCATCTTCATCAGATTGAGCCAGCCATTGGTACTCCTCACCGACATTAAACACTGCTTGCTGGATACTGATTCGTGTCTTTTCCATCGTTAACCTCCGGTGACCGGCGGGAAAAAGGCCACTTCATCACCGTCACTCAGTGGGTGTTCAGCGTGAACAAACGATTGGTTCACGGCTGCCAGCAATTTCCCATCCTCCAGTGCCAGCGCCCAGCGTTCACCTTTTTCAAGTAGCGACCGGCGAAGGTGCTCCACCGTTGGATAATCATTTGGTAATTCAAGAGAATCAGTGCCTACCAACTCCCGTACCTGAGCGAAAAACAGAACTTTTATCATTTTTTCACCTTAAAATTTCCCGATTTTCCACCGCTTTTCTCCAGCAAACGTACCGGCCCGATTACCATATCTTTTTGTACTGCCTTACACATATCATAAATGGTCAAAGCTGCCACGGATGCCGCTGTCAGCGCTTCCATTTCTACCCCTGTCTTCCCTGTCAGGCGGCAACAGGATTCAATTCTGACCCTGCTATGTTCTGTTTGTGCTTCTAACTGAACTTCGACTTTGCTCAGTAACAACGGGTGACACAATGGAATTAATTCCCATGTCCGTTTTGCTGCCTGAATTCCGGCAATACGTGCGGTTGCAAAAACATCCCCTTTGTGATGGTCACCGGAAACTATCATAGCCAGTGTTTCAGCTTGCATTTCGACAAAGGCTTCTGCTCTGGCCTCGCGTACTGTTTCTGCTTTGGCAGAAATATCTACCATATGGGCTTCGCCGGATGTATTGATATGAGTCAGTTGGGACATTCTCGCTCCTGAAAAATAAATTGAGCCGTTAAATTAACCACCAATGAAAGAAAGATTAGGGGTAATACCACTATCTCCCTGATGCAAAAAGTGAGTTTCACGTTTATGCCTCAACCCACCCTGTATACGTAATTTCAAATCGTCGAGAGATCCGTCATCAGACAGCAAATCACGTAATGGAATTCCCTGTTCACCAAACAAGCATAAATGAAGATTACCAATGGCAGAAACGCGCAGGCGATTGCAACTTTGGCAAAAATCCTTTTCATACGGCATGATAAGGCCAATTTCGCCCTGATAATCCGCATGCCTGAATACCTGAGCCGGGCCGTCACTACGTTCCCGTTTTTGCAATTGCCAGCCTTGCTGGAGTAAACGACTGCGTATGACATCACCGGAAAGATGATGGTGCCGGAAGTGTTCACTCCCTTCTCCCGTTTCCATCAGCTCGATAAAACGCAATTGGATCGGGCGGTGTTTTATCCAGTCAAGGAACGCTGGCAGGCAGGTATCATTGACATTTTTCATTAATACCGCATTCACTTTGACTGTGCTAAAACCTGTTTCAAAGGCTGCATCAATCCCACGCATAATCTGAAAGAATTTATCCTGCCCGGTAATAGCGTGAAACTGGCGAGGATCAAGACTATCCACACTCACATTAATCGCTGTGAGCCCTGCTTCCTTCCAGCGGGTCACATCGCGCTCCATGCGGTAACCATTCGTCGTCACCGCAATTTTTTTAATCTGCGGGTTTTCATGCACTGCGGCTATTATGTCGCAAAAATCACGGCGCATAGTGGGTTCGCCACCAGTCAGACGAATTTTTTCTGTGCCTAATTCTGCAAAAGCGCGGCTAACACGGTGGATTTCCGGCAAAGTGAGAAATGATTTGTTGAGTTGATTGCTGCCTGGCTGGTAGCCGTTAGGCAGGCAGTATGTGCAACGAAAGTTGCATACATCAGTAACCGATAACCTCAAGTAATAAAACTTGCGGGAAAATGTATCGATAAGTTGTTCCACTATAACACCTTCCAATCATGGGGGATGCACGCATTTCTGCCTTGCACCCTGGTGACGCGGGGTCACGGCCAAAGCATCATATCGATGTGGTATTAATTTGATAGAACAATTTACGGTAGAATCAATTAATAAAAAAATTATACAACAAAGACTTAGATGCAGAGGCTAGGGGTTAATTCCAAATTTAATCATCATATGAATCGTGACATACGTGACTAAACCTTGTTGTGGGATTCTACCCCTTAAATCAGAAAAAAGCTAATGACAATATCGATATATATTTTATTATACAAAGGGTTACAAAAAACCATCAACATCAGGCTATTGTTACTGATTCATTTTGTTTACATCCTGAAATACTTGATAAAATCGCATAAAATCATAACGATTGCTAAAAACATCATACTTTATGATAGATTACATAAAATTTATTCAAGCACACTTAATTCAGTAGCAGGAATCCTATGCGAAACCGAACATTAGCCGATTTGGATCGTGTGGTTGCCCTTGGCGGTGGTCACGGACTTGGGCGCGTTATGTCATCTCTCTCTTCCCTTGGTGCCCGCCTGACTGGTATTGTCACAACAACAGATAATGGAGGCTCAACCGGAAGAATAAGGCGTTCAGAAGGCGGTATCGCCTGGGGTGATACCCGAAATTGCCTTAATCAATTGATCACAGAGCCGACGGTTGCTTCAGCTATGTTCGAATATCGGTTTGGCGGTAGTGGCGAATTAGCCGGACATAATCTGGGCAACTTAATGTTAAAAGCTTTAGATCATTTAAGTGTCCGCCCTCTTGAAGCAATTAATCTGCTCAGAAATCTGCTGAAAGTAAATGCGCATTTGATCCCAATGTCCGAACAAGCTGTCGACTTAATGGCGGTGGATGCTCAGGGCCATGAAGTGCATGGAGAAGTGAATATCGATCAACTGGATTGTGTTCCAAAAAAGTTAATGCTTTATCCCCATGTTAGCGCCACCAAAGAGGCGCTGGAAGCGGTTGAACAGGCTGATTTGATCTTAATAGGCCCGGGCAGTTTCTTTACCAGCTTAATGCCATTATTGTTGCTGGAAGATTTGACCCAGTCCCTGCGACGCAGCAATGCCAATATGATTTATATCGGTAATTTAGGGAAAGAACTCAGCCATGCGGCAGCCGACCTTTCATTGAAAGAAAAACTTGAGATGATAGAGAATACAATCGGACGCAAAATGGTCAACGCAATTATTGTTGGCCCACGTACTGATATCAGCCAATTAGGTAACCGGATTGTTACACAACAAGTCTTAGAAGCACAGGATGTTCCTTATCGCCATGATCGTGAGTTATTACGGCAAGCAATAGAAGATACGCTGCAAAAACTGGGCTAATAATACAGGGCATACGGTTATCTCTGCTCCTGATGCATGAAAGGCTCCTGCTTTTCATGCATCACCGGAGGCCAGCCTCTGGCTGGGCAAATTCGTTCCCGACGAATTTGCCTCCCCCTTGCCGCCGCGGTACATCCTGAAATCCATTGTGTCTCTATTCTGTTTAGCCACTCATTAACGGCTGGCAATAATCTCAGGAATTAGCGATAAATTGTGCTCTCAATGCCTGAACCTGATCGCGTATGTTAGCTGCCTGCTCAAATTCAAGATCCCGCGCATATTGATACATTTTTTCTTCCAATTCACGGATTTTGTTTTCCAACTCTTTCGCAGATAATTTATGGAAATCATCAATCCCCAAATCAGATTTGCTTCTATTTTTGGTTCTGCTTTTTCCTTTGCCATGAGTAGGCTGACCCAGTTGCAGAATATCGCCGATTTTTTTATTCAGCCCTTTTGGTACAATACCGTTTTCTTCGTTAAATGCCTGTTGCTTCTCTCGGCGCCGTTCTGTTTCATTAATAGCTTTTGCCATAGAAGCGGTAATTTTGTCACCATACAGAATCGCTTTACCATGCAAATTACGCGCCGCACGACCAATCGTCTGAATTAGAGAGCGCTCTGAACGCAGGAAGCCTTCTTTATCTGCATCCAAAATGGCTACCAAAGAGACTTCCGGCATATCGAGGCCTTCACGCAACAAGTTGATCCCCACCAGCACATCAAATTCACCCAAACGCAAATCACGAATAATTTCGACCCGCTCAACGGTATCAATATCAGAATGAAGGTAGCGCACCCGCTCCCCGTGTTCTTCCAGATATTCAGTTAAATCCTCAGCCATACGCTTAGTCAGAGTGGTGACTAATACACGTTCATTTTTAACCGCCCGGATACGGATTTCAGACAGCAGATCATCCACCTGAGTTGCTACCGGGCGAACTTCAACTTCAGGATCAATCAGGCCCGTTGGGCGCACCACCTGTTCGATCACTTCATTACCGGATTTTTCCAGTTCATAATTACCGGGTGTTGCTGATATATAGATGGTTTGTGGAGCCAGTGCCTCAAATTCTTCAAAACGCATCGGACGGTTATCCAGTGCTGATGGCAGCCGGAAGCCGTATTCCACCAGTGTCTCTTTGCGGGAACGGTCTCCCCGATACATCGCACCAAGCTGTGGAACGGTGACATGGGATTCATCCACCACCAGCAAACCATCCGCAGGCAGATAGTCAAATAAAGTCGGAGGGGGTTCACCCGGTGCACGACCAGACAGATAGCGGGAATAGTTTTCAATCCCGGAGCAATATCCCAGCTCATTCATCATTTCGAGATCAAATTGTGTTCTCTGAGTGACACGCTGCTCCTCCAGTAACTTATCTGAAGCTAGTAGGACTTTTCGCCTGTCAGCTAACTCAACTTTAATCTCTTCTATCGCCTGAAGAATACGCTCACGAGGTGTTACATAGTGCGTTTTTGGATAAACCGTATAACGGGGGACGTTATATTCAACCTGCCCCGTCAGTGGATCAAACAGGGAAAGCCGTTCAACTTCATCGTCAAACAGTTCAACACGTAACGCGTGTTCATCCGATTCAGCCGGAAAAATATCGATCACTTCGCCCCGCACACGGAATGTTCCCCGCTGGAATGCCTGATCATTGCGCGTATATTGCAGTTCAGCCAAACGCCGCAGAATAGAACGCTGATCGATCAACATACCATTTGTCAGATGAAGCATCATTTTCAGATAGCTATCAGGGTCACCCAACCCATAAATAGCGGAAACAGAAGCCACAACAACCACATCTCTTCGCTCCAGCAGAGCTTTGGTTGCAGAGAGGCGCATCTGTTCAATGTGTTCGTTTACAGAGGCATCTTTTTCGATAAAAGTATCAGAGCTGGGTACATAGGCTTCGGGTTGATAATAATCATAATAAGAAACGAAGTACTCTACGGCATTTTCCGGAAAAAACTCCTTCATTTCACTATAGAGCTGCGCTGCCAATGTTTTATTGGGTGCCAGAATCATTGTTGGCCGGTTCATGTTGGCGATGACATTGGCAATCGTAAACGTTTTACCTGAACCCGTAACACCCAATAATGTCTGATGGGCAAGGCCATCTTCCAGCCCATCCTGTAGTTTGCGGATGGCTTCTGGCTGATCACCGCCAGGTTCGAAATCAGAATGCAGCCTGAATACTTTGTTCGTTTCTTTACTCATCTTCCACCCGATAACATTGCACAACTCTATTCTTATTTATTTCCAAGCCATAACCCGAAAATACACAAGATATATACGCTAACCAAAACGCCCTTATAATACTGGATAAAAAAACAGCTTCAAGTGGGTTAACAAAATAATATTACCGCCCTACTCAAAAGCCGCATCTGAAAGGAAGTAACCAATCTGACATATAACTCAATGTGATATTAACCTTTAGTTAACATTATATAAGCCTATTTTTATCCCCAGACAGTCTTTTTGTCTTTTTTATTTTCGTATTAGTTATTGAAATGATAAAGCAGGGAATGACAAAGAGATAGCAAAAGGAATTGATTTTATATAAGCATTTAATTTTTAATGAAAAAAAATCAAAGGAGAGAATAACAGCAAATCTTGCGCAAGCCGCGTATTATCTTGTGTCAGACCACTTGTCTAAACCTAATACACAAGGTTATCCACAGGAACAGTGGATAACTCAACAAATCCTATTAACTATGGGAAGTTGCGGAGTTATCCCCCATTATGTATTTTCTCAATAATAGAGTGTTTTCATGCTATTTCAGAGTTGATTTACGTTATTTTTTGTTCAAAAACAGTACAAAAGTTGTCGAAACGGAGTGGATTCTATACTAATATTTCGGCTGTCCCACTACCCCTTACTGGGATTTTAACCAACATTATTTAAACAACTAATTAACCAATAAATCAATGTTTATATATTTCCCTATATTATTACCTGTTTCATGACGCTCTATTTCCAGCCCGTTCATGTGGGGAATGACCCCAAGTAAGTTAGCCGGGATCATGTTCTTCAATGTCATCAGATACTCAGCCTGACGCCTACCGGGTGGCTCAATTTCATTCGCAATCCAGCCTGCTAATTTCAGCCCTGAATCCTGAATCGCTTTTGCTGTTAACACCGCATGGTTAATACAGCCTAATTTCACGCCTACCGTCAATATTACGGGCAGTTTCTCCTGTATGACCCAATCAGCAAAAGTGTCATTCTCAGATAACGGCGTATACCAGCCTCCGGCTCCCTCAACTAGCACCCAGTCTGCTTTTGTTGATAATGCAGCCAGACCTTGTGACATCACAGAAAATTCAATAGGCTGGTTAAGTTCAGCACTGACAATGTGAGGAGATGTAGGCTCAATAAATGCTAACCGGTTAACCTCCTGATAGATAAGCGGGACTGAGCTGTTATGCAATAACGCCAGAGCATCCCCGTTACGTATACCTTCAGAGGTGAGTTCACAGCCTGATGCAACCGGCTTATAACCCGCAGTTTGGTAACCTTTTTCATTAGCTGCCTGTAATAACGCGCAACTGACAACCGTTTTTCCCACTTCAGTATCAGTTCCGGTAAGAAAGTATTTACTTGTCACAATAAATAACTCCAAAAACAATTTGATAGCTTAATGGGTAATTCCCATTATTCTTGGGATAAGCTTCTGAAAGCGCATTCATGCGCTTTCTAGTCATCAATCCTTGCTGACGCCCATGATGAAGATGTGTAGCTCCAATTCCTTTTAGAGAATTTAATAGAGGTAGCAATTGTGGGTAGCGCTGATTATATTGCTGATGCCTGATTTGGTTCCGGTACGGCTGACAGGCATCTGCAATCGCCTGTAAAGGCAGAAATTGGTTAATGTGGCGGTAATCATCAATCCGTTTCCATGCGGCTTCCAACTCCCAGAGTGACCCCTGCGCTAAGGTAGAAAATAAGATAAGCCCGCCGGGACGGGTTACGCGATGGAACTCCTGCAATACCCGTGGCAGCTCATTGCACCACTGCACCGCTAAGTTACTGAAACAGACATCGACACTGTTATCAGCCAGCCCCAGGTTTTCAATATCACCTTGCAGATAATAATCAGCAACCTGCAACCCTTTGGCATGACTTAACATACCGGCAGACAAATCCAGTGCGATAACCTGTTTACCCTTCTGTTTCCAGTGTTCACTGAAAAAACCAGTCCCACAGCCAGCATCCAATACCCAATTACCGGTATCTTCTGGCTGTGCCATTTTCATCAGATATTCACCTGTTTGTTGCTGTAGTTTCGCAGTAGCATCATAGCGCGAAGCCGCTCTACCAAAAGCACCGGCAATTGCCTGTTTATCAACGCAGGTTTTAGTCAAACTGCTTTTAGCAACACGACTAACGGTCGTATCCACGTAAAGCCTCCAGTAATACATCAATATCCTGTTGGGTGTGATCCGCTGTCAGCGTAATGCGCAGACGGGCACTGTCCGGTGCAACTGTCGGAGGCAGAATGGCTTTTACCCAGAGGTTTTGTTGTTTCAGTATTTCAGATAAGGCAATACAGCGGTCATTATTACCGATGATCACAGGCTGAATTGCGGTTTCAGACTCCGTCAGAGAAAAAGATAAGTTTTGTGCTTCACGACGGAAATACTGGATATTATTTTGCAGACGCTGCCGCAATTCATCTCCCGACCTGATTTGGCGCGTGGCCTCGGAAAGCGCCACCGCCTGAGCCGGTGGCATAGAGGTGCTGTAAATCAGATGCCGGGAATATTGAACAAAATATTCTGCGGCCTGTTCATCACACAATACCGCAGCACCGCTCAAACCAAAGGCCTTACCAAAAGTAACAATCAAGATCTCCGGCTTAATATTCTGCAACCAGCAGCTTCCCCTTCCTTCATCACCATAAATACCGATACCGTGGGCATCATCCACCATCAGCCAGCTACCTGTAGATTGTGCCAGCCGGGTAATCTCACGAAGTGGTGCGCTGTCCCCGTCCATACTGAATACACCTTCAGTCACCACCAGTGTTTTACCTGCACATGATTTACCTAAATGCTGTTTCAGAGAGGCGGGATTATTATGCAAAAAACGCCGAAGCTGGGCCGGTGAATGCATAGCCGCCTCCATCAGGGAGGCGTGACTCAGGCGATCAGCAATAATGCGATCTTCTTTTTCCATCAGAGCCGCTATCACGCCCTGATTAGCCGAGTAACCAGAAATAAACAGCAAGGCACAGGAATAACCAAGCCACTCCGCCAGTTGTTGCTCCAGCGCATGGTGAGCCGAGGTATATCCGGTTACATGCCCTGAGCCACCACTACCCACACCATACTGCTCAGCACCTTGTTGCCACGCAGCAATAACCTCAGGATGCTGGCTCAATCCGAGATAATCATTGCTGGAAAAGTTCAGGTACTGGTGCCCTTCAGAGGTGTAGAGGTGCCGCCCATTTGAGCTTTGATGAGCCTGTCTGCTGCGCC
Source organism: Xenorhabdus bharatensis (assembly GCF_037996705.1). Classification (NCBI taxonomy): domain Bacteria; kingdom Pseudomonadati; phylum Pseudomonadota; class Gammaproteobacteria; order Enterobacterales; family Morganellaceae; genus Xenorhabdus; species Xenorhabdus bharatensis. The sequence continues at coordinate 117,540 of NZ_JBBMXG010000015.1, forward strand.
ATAAGGAGGTGTCCCGACGTTCGGCCAATCGCCGGGAAAGAGAATCTGACCAGCTCATCATATTGCCGCATTATAGAATTGTTCATTGTCAGCATTATTAATGATGGCTTCCGTCAGGTGTTGCTGCTGCTGTTTGTCACCAAATGCTATTTTTGTCTGCTGTGGGTTAATGCCCAACCTACGGAACAGTTGCACATCTTTGTCTTCGCCCGGATTCGGGGTAGTCAGTAATTTGCAGCCATAAAAAATGGAGTTAGCCCCCGCCATAAAGCACATGGCCTGTGTCTGTTCATTCATCTGCTCACGCCCCGCAGATAAACGGACATGAGATTTCGGCATCATAATACGAGCAACAGCGATAGTGCGAATAAAATCAAAGGGATCAACTTCTTCGTTATTTTCCAGCGGTGTGCCTTTCACTTTCACCAGCATGTTAATCGGAACGCTTTCCGGTGGTTTAGGCAGGTTAGCCAGTTGCACTAACAGAGCTGCACGGTCACGAATTTCTTCACCCAGCCCCACAATGCCGCCAGAGCATACTTTAATTCCCGCGTCCCTGACATTTCCCAGTGTATCCAACCTGTCCTGATAACTGCGCGTAGTAATAATATTGCCGTAAAATTCCGGTGAAGTATCCAGATTATGGTTGTAGTAATCCAGACCCGCTTCCGCCAGACGCTGTGCCTGAGACGAATTCAGCATCCCCAGTGTCATGCAGGTTTCCATACCTAATGACTTGACTTCCTGAACCATTTTCTCCAGATAAGGCATATCCCGTTCGTGTGGATTTTTCCATGCAGCCCCCATACAAAAACGGGTCGAACCTGCATTTTTAGCTTTACGGGCCGATTCGATAACTTTCTCCACTTCCATCAGGCGTTCTTTTTCCAGACCTGTTTTGTAACGGGAGCTCTGTGGGCAATATTTGCAGTCTTCAGGGCAGGCTCCTGTTTTTATTGAAAGAAGTGTACTGACCTGTACCTGCTGAGGATCAAAATGTTCACGATGTACCTGTTGCGCTTGAAACAGTAATTCAAAAAAAGGCTTATCAAACAGGGACTGAGCCTGCTTGATTGTCCATTGCTGACATTCACTCACAATAACTTCTCCAGCATGAAATAAAACATGAAATAAAAGTTGTCAGTTTAAATAACGCCGTTATCATGTCAACCAAAACTAGATCTAAAAGGTTTACAACTAATTTATTATGAATCCTTCAGATATTGAATTTGACCTGCGCCATATCTGGCATCCATATACATCCATGAGCAACCCGCTACCGACTTATCCGGTCGATTCGGCCAATGGTGTTGAACTGGTATTGTCAGATGGACGTAAATTAATTGACGGTATGTCTTCATGGTGGGCGGCCATTCACGGCTACAATCATCCCGTACTTAATGAAGCCGCAAAATCACAAATTGATAAGATGTCACATGTGATGTTTGGCGGTATTACTCATTCACCCGCGGTAGAGTTGTGTAAACAACTGGTAGCAATGACGCCGGCATTGCTGGAATGTGTTTTCCTGGCCGATTCCGGCTCGGTTGCCGTGGAAGTTGCCATGAAAATGGCTTTGCAATATTGGCAAGCAAAAGGGCAACAGCAGCAGAAAAAACGACAGAAATTTCTGACGCTGCGTCATGGTTATCATGGTGATACTTTCGGCGCTATGTCCGTTTGTGATCCCGAAAACTCTATGCATAGCCTGTATCAGGGCTACCTCCCCAATCACTTGTTTGCTGATGCTCCACAATCCCGTTTTGATGGCGAATGGCAGCCAGAAGATATCGCTTCTCTCCAGCGATTATTATTACAGCATCATGATGAAATCGCTGCCGTGATTCTGGAACCCATTGTTCAGGGAGCGGGTGGAATGCGGATCTACCACCCTGAATACCTGCGTCAGGTGCGCAACCTTTGTGATGAATACCAAGTTTTGCTGATCGCAGATGAAATCGCGACCGGATTCGGGCGAACCGGTAAGCTGTTTGCCTGTGAACACGCAAATATTGAACCGGATATTTTGTGTTTAGGTAAGGCGCTGACAGGCGGCTATATGACCTTATCCGCAACGTTAACCACTCGCCATGTTGCCGAGACTATCAGTCAGGGTGAGGCAGGCTGTTTTATGCATGGCCCGACATTTATGGGCAATCCGCTGGCCTGTGCCGTTGCCGGAGCCAGTCTGAAATTACTCACTGAAAGCCCGTGGCAACAACGTATTCAGTCGATTGAGTCCTGTTTAAAAGCAGCGTTATTGCCCCTGAAATCATATGATTCGGTTGAAGACATCCGGGTATTAGGTGCCATTGGTGTGGTGGAAATGAAGCAACCTGTTGATGTAGCGGCATTACAGCGTCATTTTGTCCAACAAGGAGTCTGGATCAGGCCATTCGGGCGTTTAATTTATTTAATGCCGCCTTATATTATTCAGCCTGAGCAGTTATTAAAACTGACAAACGCTATTGCTGATGCGGTAATTTAATCATTAGTGGCAGCATTGATAATAATGCTGCCACTTTTATTTATTTAAAAATAACAGGCTGTTTATTTATTAATAAAAGTCAATTCCTGATAAACATTGGCAATCAATTAAATGGATTCTTTCTCATCTAAAGAAAATATTTTTGTTATATTCCATTCGGTCTTATTTATTTACTTTAACCAGAGAGGAATACACGATGAATCAGGAAAAATTGTCTGTGCCTTCTAATGAAGAAATGGAAGCCATATTTAAACAGTCTCAAGATATTTATGAACAAGAGCAATCACATTATGAGGCTATAGCAAAAGAAAAACCTGAGCTTGCCAATTTGTTTGGTGGAATTCCTGTAATAAATCCACCTCCTTATCCTATTCCTGTTATTAAAACAGCCGAGTATGTTAGCGGATATTTTAATATTAACACTTATCATCAAATCGGAAGCTATCCATTCATTCAAGTATCATCTTATCCTGTTTTAATTGGCAATAATCCATATACAAGAAGGAATGCTAATTTCAACGGTTATATTTATGGCAGCTATAACATGCCACAAATAAATTTTAACAATCTTTATCTCAGTGGAGTAATTCATCACACTAATACGATTATCAACACACCACTTAACTTTCAGCTTTTTATTTACCCACAGAAAATTCACTTACGTTTATTTAAAGGAAATGTTTATTTAGGTGATTTAATTTCTGTATATCAGCATAATATATTGGTCACATACCCTATCGTTTTCTCCGGGATTGGGACTTTTAATTTCATCTAAAATAATTTTCAAATCCAGATGTATTTTTTCTGCATATTACAGAAAAATGATGAATTGCCGCGCCAGAAATCTGCGCGGCTTATTGCTTATAGTGCCAATACCGTTACCCACATTGGGCCTTTACCCACCGGATAACGCGCTAATTGAGTCAGTTTTCCGGTGTCTTTATCAATGCCGGATACGGAAATATGATCTGATTTTTGTCCAGAGGCAATTAAGAAACGCCCGCTGTGATCGATAGCAAAACCACGGGGCTGGGTTTCTGTTGGGTAATGCCCGGTCAATGTCAGATGATAACCATCTTCTGACACGATAAAGTGGCTGATAATACTCTCAGAGCGTTCGCTTGTATAAAGATGGCGACCATCAGGAGTGATGTGAATATCCGCAGACCAGCGAACAGCCGAGAAATCAGCAGGTAATGAATCAACAGACTGCACAATCCGGTATTTTTCCCATTTGCGCAGTACATCAACGGTTGAATCGAGTTCATTGATGCAATAAATGGCTTCTTTTTCAGGATGGAAGGCCATGTGGCGTGGGCCAGCTCCGGCTTTTGTCGTTATTTCATCGGCACGACGTTCTGTCAGATATCCATGCTCATTCAGATCAAAAATACGAATATGATCTTCTTTCAGACAGGGAACCAGTAACTGGTGGTTTTCCCGATCCATATTAGCGGAGTGTGGTGCTTTCAGTCCTTCTACGACTTGAAGGGGGGCTTTAGCAATACCTTTTTCATCAATAGGATGGACACTTAAATTATTGAAGCTATAGGAAGCCGAAAATAAAAAACGCCCTGCTTTGTCCGTTGAAATATGTGTCGGACTTCCCGGTAACGGGGCAATAGACTGTTGTTCCAATCGTCCATCTGCACTGATTTTATAAGTTACGATGCTGAATTGAGGGCGTATCCCTACATATAAATGCTTTCCATCAGGGTGGATGACCATTGGCTGTACTTCGCCCGGCACACTGACTGTCTGGAGCAGTGAAAGTTCTCCGACAATATTCAGGGACCAGACGTGGATCTGACGACTATTCGGACTCGCTGTATAAACTACTTGTTTCATTTTCTCTCCTTAAAGCTCCATCACTATTTTATTGATCTGCAATGATTCATGAAAAGATATGTCTGTTAAACTGTATACACTTCGTCTTTCAAGTTGCCTCTTTGTTGGCTATGCTCGCTCACCCCAGTCACCGTTTTTATAAACATATAGCTATCTATGTTTCTGGGGAGTAATGAAAGGCTCCTGCCTTTCACCGGAGGTCAGCCTTTGGCTGGGAAAATTCGTTCCCGACGAATTTGTCACTCTCTTGCCACCGCGACGCACCTTGAAATCCATTGTGTATATAATTATCAGTTTAACTATTTTTAATTAACATATAATGTTTGTTCAAATCATCAACAGTCTAGAGGCTAATTCATGTCATACCGCGTTATCGCACTGGATCTGGATGGAACGTTGCTCGATCCACAAAAAAATATTCTGCCGGAATCGCTCGCGGCTCTAAATGAAGCCCGTCAAGCGGGTATTAAGGTTTTGATCGCCACCGGCCGCCATCATGTTGCAATTCATCCTTTCTATCAGGCGCTTAAGCTCGACACTCCGGCGATTTGCTGTAATGGGGCTTATTCATATGATTATCAGGCTAAAAAGGTTCTGGCCGCTAATCCTCTCTCTATTCAGGAAGCCTCTCAAGTACTTTCTTATTTACAGGGCACTGAAATTGATCATCTGATGTATGTTGATGATGCTATTTTATATGAATCTCCGCATACCGTTACCCGTACCCTTGCATGGTCAGATTCTCTGCCTGAGCATCAGCGCCCTACTCTCCTGCATATCAACGACTTTCAGGAAGCACTGCATGATGTCAACTTCATCTGGAAACTGGCCACTACATCCCCCGATTTAGCGAAATTACGTGAGGTCAGTGAGCAAATCAGGGAAGAAGTCGATCTGGAGTGTGAATGGTCATGGTTTGATCAGGTCGATATCGCCAAAAAGGGTAATAGTAAAGGGCTGCGTTTACAGCAGTGGGTCGAGTCACAGGGGATAAGCATGAAAGAGGTTATTGCTTTTGGCGATAATTTTAATGATATCAGTATGCTGGAATCAGCAGGCTTGGGAGTTGCAATGGAAAATGCCGTTGATGATGTCAAAGCGCGGGCAGATCTTGTCACCAAAAGTAACACTCAGCCCGGTATTGCGGAAGTTATCCGAAAATATGTGCTTTAGCGTATTCTACGATGATGGGAGCATCCATAAATCATGCTCCCATAGTCCACTATACTCCGTTTATAAGTGGCGATTTAACGCAATACTTTTAATTTGCGCATACAACCATTGCCCTTCTCGAAGATTAAGTGCTTCCCGTGCCCACGGAGTAATGCGCGCCCACAAATAATGGTCACCCAGAGCAAGTTTGACATCAACTTGGCCTGCATCCTCGAAAAGCTCCGTAACTTTGACCTGCAAGGTATTGCGGATACTGCTGCCTTTTGGTGGCTCTAATACTAAAGAAACATCCGAAGCATCAATATGGATACGCAGGTCAGTTCCCTCAGTCGCATCAATTTCCGGTAACCAGAGAGCCTTATCTGCCACTGCAACTGCCGTCATGTGATAACGCTGATGATGCTCCATCACCGTTACAGTCAATATACTGCCCAGATTCTCCTTTTGCAGCCACGGGCGGAGTATACTATTTGACCATACTTCTTCCAGTGTACCTGACATGCGGATTTTTCCTTTATCCATAACAACCACGTTATCAGCCAGATGAATAATTTCATCCAGATTGTGACTGACATACAGGATCGGAATTTTGATATCTTCAGACAATTTTTCCAGATACGGCAATAATTCACGTTTACGGGGCAGATCCAGTGAGGCCATGGGTTCATCCATCAGCAATAGTTCAGGCCCTGTCAGTAATGCCCGCCCAATCGCGACCCGCTGTTTTTCTCCACCAGATAAGGTTATTGGAAAACGTGATAGCAGATGCTCAATACCAAGCAATTCTACAATTTTGCCAAAATGTGGCTGCATGTCCGGTGACATGCCATATTGCAAATTTCCTTTGACACGATAATGAGGGAAAAGCCGTGCATCCTGAAATACATAGCCGATTCGACGTTTTTCCGGCGGCAGAAATATTTTGTGCTCTGTATCTACCAGAATACGCTCATTTAAGATAATGCGGCCTTTTTGAGGCCGGGTCAGACCGGCAATGGCATTGATTAATGAGGTTTTTCCTGCACCGGAAAGCCCGAAGATGGCAGTAATGCTTTCCGCCGGCAATGTGGTATCAACCTGCATATGCAGATCACCCAGATGCTGTTCGAAATTTAATTCTAACATACTGCCCCCAGCCGTTTTCTTCCCCAACGGGTCAGCCACTCAGACAGCAGTAATGACACCAGAGCCAAAATTACCGCGATCACACATAAGCGGGCGGCAGCGGTTTCTGCTCCGGGCATTTCAATTAGTGTATACATGGCAAGAGGAATGGTACGTGTCTCACCGGGAATATTTGACACAAAAGTGATGGTTGCGCCAAATTCACCCAGTGAGCGGGCAAAAGCCAGCACAGAGCCAACAATAATACCCGGTAATGAAAGGGGTAAAGTAATCGTGAAAAAGACCTTAAGTGAACTGGCTCCTAACGTGCGGGCTGCCTGTTCCAGACGAAGGTCTATCGCTTCCAGAGCCAGACGGATTGCCCTGACCATGAGCGGAAAGGAAACAACCGCCGAAGCCAGAGCAGCACCTGTCCAGTTAAATGCAAAGCTAACACCGAACCAGTTATAGAGAAATTCCCCGAATATACCGCGACGCCCCATACTCATGAGCAACAGATAACCAACCACAACCGGAGGTAAGACCAGCGGTAAATGGATAACACTATCCAGCAGGGATTTCCCGAAAAACTGACAACGTGCCAGAACCCATGCCATCAAAATCCCTAATGGCAAACTGAACAGCACGGCAATCCCTGAGACTTTCAGACTCAGTAGAATTGCCTGCCATTCATATTCACTTAACATCTCCAAAAGAACAGTTCCTACAGTGGGTTAAAACCGTAACGTGTGAAAATTTCTACGGCTTCAGGGGTTTTAAGATAATCATAAAAATCCCGCGCAGCCTGATTTTCATGACCTTTAATAATTGCAATCGGATATTCCACCGGTTTATGACTGTCTTGCGGGAATACACCAACAACTTTCACTTTTTTGCTGGCAACAGCATCAGAGGCATAAACAATTCCCAGTGGCACTTCTTCACGCTCGACCAGCGCCATACCACTACGCACATTGTTAGTACGGGCCAGCAATGGATTGACTAAATCCCATGCGCCCAGATATTGCAGAGATTCTTTGGCATAAATACCAACCGGAACATGGTCAGGATCACCAACAGCCAGATGCCCTCCGGCCAATAAAGAACTCCATTTCGTTTTCTGATTGATATCAATTTTACCCAGCTTACTCTCTTTAGGTGCAATCAGAACCAGTTGATTTCCCAACAAAGTATGACGGGTATCTTCAATGATGAGCTGCTTGCCAGAAATGTAATCCATCCATTGTTGGTCAGCAGAAATAAACAGATCTGCAGGGGCTCCTTGTTCTATCTGACGGGCCAACGTCGAAGATGAAGCGTAAGAAGCAACAACCTCTTCCCGATTGTCTTTTTTATACTGTTCGGCAATATCATTAAGTGCATTCGTCAATGATGCAGCAGCAAAAACAGTCACTTTTTCCGCCGCCCCGCTGTTGCTAACAAGGGCAAAAGACACGACAGCTCCTGCCAATAATTGATAAAAATTCTTTATTACGCGCTTTTTCATGTTGTATTCCACTTATGATAACCAAAACGGTGCGCTGTATATAACAAGATACAACGTTAAATGAAAATACTATTCTGAGATTAATCGGCAAGTTGTGAGTTAGTTTTAGCTTTTGTATTAATTTGATGTAAAGATTACTCAAAAAACACAAATAATCTTCAGTATTGTCAATATAGTGAGACGGAGAAAAGATGTTATATACAGTGCTATACCCTGTTGTATTATAGACTTTCCGTCTTTCGAATTGCTTCTTTGTTGGCCGCAAGACAACACAAAGTTCATTGAATATAACGACTGATATGTGCCGGAACAGGGCATATTTTTAAAGCGAAAAACATTCGGTATTTTACATAAATGAGGGCTAACTTTTGTTACACACCACCCCATTACAAAAAGACATCACCAAAAAACGGTTGCTGACCATCGCTGGCCTTGGCTGGATGTTTGATGCTCTGGATGTCGGTCTCTTATCATTCTTACTGGCAGCCCTGAAACAGGATTGGGGACTGAGCTCAGAACAGTTAGGCTGGATAGGCAGTATTAATTCGATTGGCATGGCTGTCGGCGCTTTTGTCTTTGGCGTGATGGCTGATAAAACCGGACGAAAGTCAGCCTTTATTGTCACATTACTGCTGTTTAGTGTAGGCAGTGGCTTAACGGCATTGGTGACCACATTAGCAGCATTATTGGTTCTGCGTTTTATTATCGGTATGGGTTTAGGCGGAGAACTCCCCGTCGCATCAACGCTGGTATCTGAAAGCGTGGAACCCCATGAGCGTGGGCGTCTGGTTGTAATACTGGAAAGTTTTTGGGCCTTCGGCTGGCTTGCCGCAGCATTGATTGCTTACTTTATTATTCCTAGTTATGGGTGGCGGGTTGCCATGTTACTGAGTGCTTTACCCGCGTTTTACGCTATCTACCTGCGTTTACATTTACCCGATTCACCACGCTATACACAAATGCGCGCCCAGAAACCGCTCAATTCAATTATGCATAACATACGGGAAGTATGGTCGGCTGATTATCGTCGGGCAACAGTCATGTTGTGGGTTTTGTGGTTCTGCGTAGTATTTTCCTATTATGGTATGTTTTTGTGGCTGCCAAGCGTCATGATGCTGAAGGGATTTAGCCTGATCAAAAGTTTCCAATATGTGCTAATCATGACGCTGGCCCAGCTTCCCGGTTACTTTACTGCCGCATGGATGATTGAACGCTACGGACGTAAATTCGTTCTGGCGAGCTATCTGATTGGAACGGCTGTCAGTGCCTATTTCTTCGGTACGGCTGATAGTATTACCCAGCTTCTTATCTTTGGTATCCTGCTGTCATTTTTCAATCTTGGTGCCTGGGGAGCAATCTACGCCTATACACCGGAACAATATCCGACAGCAATTCGTGCAACCGGCGCAGGCATGGCAGCATCAGTCGGGCGGATAGGTGGTATCATTGGCCCTTTGATGGTCGGTTATCTGGTAGCAATGAATTCATCGATCTCTCTGATTTTTTCCCTGTTCGGCTTTTCAATTCTGGTAGCTGTAGGTGCTGTAATTTGGCTGGGGAAAGAGACTCGCCAGATAGAACTTATGCCATAAAAAAAATAAACCCTGTTTGAAATAACAGGGTTTATCAACAATCTGCTCTCAGAATATGATTTCTTTAAGAAAGAGAATCGCAGAGGCGCTAGCGATCACATTAACCCAAAATTAGTGCTCAACACCTTTTGTTTCACTTTTAGAGATACGGTTAAACAACTCACCCAACCCGTAAATCAATCCAAGAATGACTGCCATGACAACAGGAACCATGACCAGTTCAAACGCTATACTTTTAATCAGTTCAAACATGTATACCCCATATCATGAATGACTATCATCCAGTCGAACAATAAGCTGTGCCTGATTCAGCTTCACTTTCATCCGGCAATGAGCGCCCGGTAATGAAACAAAAAGCTTTACTGCACAGACAACAATTACGCTATTCTAGACAATAAAAAGGTAACAGTAACCGACGAAACGTGCGATTCTTACGGTTATTCTGTAAAAACTTTCAAATAGTTACCTGAAATGAATCACTATGCAAGCCGAAATATTATTAACTCTTAAATTGCAGCATCGGGTTTTTGCCGATCCCCGACGGATTGAATTGCTGAAACAGATAAAAATTACGGGCTCTATCAGTCAGGGAGCCAGACAGGCTGGTATCAGTTATAAAAGTGCCTGGGATGCGATTAATGAGATGAACCATCTGGCCGATGAGCTATTGGTTAAACGTGCAACCGGTGGCAAAGGCGGGGGTGGCGCTCAACTGACTCCTTATGGCGAACGTCTGATACAGCTTTACGGTCTGCTGGAGCAAATTCAGCAAAAAGCATTCGATGCTCTCAAGCAGGATTCACTGCCTCTGGATAGTCTACTGGCAGCCATTTCGCGGTTTTCTTTACAGTCCAGCGCCAGAAATCAATTTTTCGGTACAGTCGTCGAGCGTGATAATGGAAATATTCAGCAAAATATTTGTATCCTGCTGGCTGATGGCAAAACATCTCTCCAAGCTTCTGTAACAGAACAAAGCGCTGAACGTTTAGGCCTGATAAAAGGAAAAGAGGTGATCGCACTGATTAAAGCTCCGTGGATTACCTTACGCAAAGGAGCTACCGTTTCCTGCAACACAACTTCTTCCAGAGATACTAGCGCTTTCGAAAACTCTGCCACTTTTGAAAATAAATTATCCGGTCAAATCAGCCAGATTGAGGCAGGAGCACAGTGCAGCGAAATTATTGTGAATCTGAGTAGTGGCGAATCTCTCTGCGCCACATTATCCAATCAGGAAATAGAAAATTTAGGTCTTCAGCCGGATGATACTGTCACCGCGCTTTTTGGTGCTGATAAAGTGATTATTGCAGCATTAAATTAGGTATATGCACTATGAATTTAGAGTCGCATCGCGGCCGCAAAGAAGCAACAAATTCGTCGGGAACGAATTTGCCCAGCCAGAGGCTGCCTCCGGTGAAAGAGAAGCCTTTCATTAATCCCCTAAGCATAGATAGCTATATGTTTATAAAAACGGTGCTGGGGTGAGCGAGTGCAGCCAACAAAGAGGCAACTTGAAAGACGACGGGTATATTTGCCCCCGTCAGGGACATCAGTATATTTCCCCTAACAATTAATATTCCCCCATCCCGAAATATAAATCCATAACGAATAACAGACGACTACTCATTGACATTGAACATTATTCCGCTTATTTCTGTGATCCTTTAGTTGATGTTGCTTAAATAAGGAAGAAAAATGTCTGAATTGCAAGTATCGCAAGGTAGTTTCCGTTTAAGTGACACCCGTATCCTGAAGATACCGTCACTAAAAATCATCTCTGGGGAAAATTGGGCGTTTGTCGGTTCGAATGGCAGTGGAAAGTCTTCTCTGGCCTGTGTTTTATCGAATGAATTAACCCAACTGACAGGTGAAATACATTGCTCGTTCCATACTCCTGTACGCCTCTCTTTCGAGCAACTTCAGCAACTGGTTGATAAAGAATGGCAACGCAATAATACAGACCTGCTCAGTGAGGATGAAGACGATACTGGGCACACTGCCGCAGAAATCATTCAGCTCCACCATAAAGATAATGAATTGTGCCTTGAGTTATCGGCCTATTTCGGTATTAAGGATCTGCTCTCACGCCGTTTCAAGTATCTTTCTACCGGCGAAGTGCGAAAAGTGTTGCTTTGTCAGGCATTAATGGCAAATCCAGACCTTCTTATCCTTGATGAACCTTTTGACGGATTAGATGCTTATGCCCGTAATCAGTTATCTCAGTTATTGGCAACGCTGGCCGAAAAAGGTATCACACTGATTTTCCTGTTAAACAGATTTAACCAGATCCCTGATTTTGTTGAGAGAATTGGTGTACTTGCCGATTGTCAGCTGATGCTATCCGGAGAAAAAAAGCACGTTTTGGCTGAATCTCTGGTTGCACAATTAGCACACAGTGAAAAGCTAAAAAATATTCGGCTACCGGAAACAGATGAATACCGAATTGATGAACAGCTTCCCTCAGATCAACCGCTGGTATCAATGCACAATGTTGTTGTGCAATACAATGATAAACCGATATTACATGGCCTAAACTGGCAGGTTAATCCCGGTGAAAACTGGCAGATTATCGGTGAAAATGGAGCAGGGAAATCCACCCTTCTCAGCCTGATTACCGGCGATCATCCTCAGGGTTACAGTAATCAACTGATTCTGTTTGGTCGCCAGCGAGGAAGTGGAGAAACTATCTGGGATATTAAACGCCACATTGGTTATGTCAGTAACAGTATTCACCTTGAATATCGTGTCAGTACCAACGTTCGCAATGTTATCCTATCCGGTTTTTTCGACTCCATCGGGCTTTATCAGGCCGTTTCCGATCGTCAACGGCAATTGGCAGATGAGTGGCTGGCATTATTGGGTTTATCCGATGCAACTGCAAACAGCCCGTTTCACAGTCTGTCATGGGGGCAGCAACGCCTTGTATTAATTGCCCGTGCCTTAGTGAAACATCCGGCTTTGTTAATTCTTGATGAGCCATTGCAAGGGCTTGATTCACTCAACCGGCAGTTAGTTCTGCGTTTCATTGATATCATGATTAAAAATGGCGATACACAACTTCTGTTTGTCTCCCATCATCAGGAAGATGCGCCAGAATGCATCACTCATCGGCTGAAATTTATTCCTGATAACGATATTTATCGTTATGAAACCGAGCTGACTTTTAGCCCTCTTTTGTGATTTTTTAAATACTCTTCATCTTTCAGGCCGCCTCTGACCGGAGGCCGGCCTGAAATCCATAAAATATCAGTCCCTCTCTCAGCGGGTACTGAAGAGAGATAAATGTGGCGTGTGTTCTATAACCATTTTTTTGATGGTTATTATTATTTTTTTTGAATTTTTTGTCTCTTGCTATAAAATCCCGCCCTATTTTTTAGATCGTTTACCTATTTTTTCAAAAAGAACCGAGAATTGTATGGGCTGGACTTTACTTGCCGCTTCGCTGGCACTGTTAGATATTCGCCAAAAAATCGCATTTTTCATTGCATTCTTAGCTATCGCTGTTGGGATAAGCACTCAAATACTGGCCTATCCCGCGATCATCTCATTATTAATGATAAGTGTATTGGGTGTGGTGCATGTCTATTTCAATATCAAAAGGCATATTATCGGTAAGAGCATTACCGAAGCCATGTTGGTTATCGTTAGTATTTTGTTATTTATACATTTTATTCCCGGTTTTCATAATCTGAAATATCTGGATAAAGTACAGGTCGGGCCACTCAGCGCACCTTTTTCCATGTACTTCAACTTTGACAAAGCCCTGATTCCTTTTCTTTTATTGTGCTGTATGCCGAGCCTATTCCGCTGTACTCCAGTGGTGAAAGCGCCCGCCCACGGCTGGGCGCTGTTAATCGCAGCGATACCCGCATTATTAGGGCTTGCTACAATGCTCGGTGGATTAGCAGTTGAACTCCACCTTCCCGGTTGGTTTCCTGCTTTCGTTGTTGCCAATATTTTATTTGTATCACTGGCAGAAGAAGCCCTATTCCGTGGCTATATTCAGCAAAAGCTCAGTCAGTGGATGAATCCCTATTTTGCACTGCTCATAACTTCTTTGCTATTTGGTGCCGCCCACTTCGCAGGCGGTGGACTATTGATGGCGTTCGCAACACTGGCAGGCCTGATTTATGGTATAGCGTGGATGTGGAGTGGCCGTTTATGGGTAGCTGTCGGATTCCATTTTACCCTTAATGTGTTACACCTGCTGTTTTACACTTATCCGATTAAAGCGATAATCAGCTAGTTTCCTCTATCCTATCTATACACAATGGATTTCAAGTTGCAGCCAGTCAGGCTGCAACTCCTCCCATATATGATTTAAGACAGAAGTTCGTCGACTATTGTTTGCTGTTTCCATCTGTCGCGCCATATAATGCCCGCAGCGAGCATTTCATTTTGTATTAAAAAGTAATGATAGGAGTTTAAGTTATGGCTGTAACTAAGCTGGTTCTTGTAAGACATGGTGAGAGCGAGTGGAACAAAGAGAACCGTTTTACGGGCTGGACTGATGTTGAACTGTCTGATAAAGGCCGCAATGAAGCACAACAGGCTGGTCAATTGCTGAAACAGGAAGGTTTTGCTTTTGATTTCGCCTACACATCTGTTTTAAAACGCGCTATTCATACTTTGTGGAATATTCTGGATCAAGTCGACCAACAATGGCTGCCGGTTGAAAAAAGCTGGAAACTGAATGAACGCCATTATGGTGCTCTGCAAGGTCTGGACAAAGCAGAAACTGCGGCTAAATATGGTGATGATCAGGTTAAATTGTGGCGTCGTGGCTTTGCCATCACTCCTCCAGATCTGACTAAAGATGATGAACGTTATCCCGGCCATGACCCTCGCTATGCAAATCTGAAACCAGAAGAACTTCCTGTCACAGAAAGCCTGGCAACGACTATCGAACGTGTTGTTCCTTATTGGGAAGAAGTGATTAAACCCCGCGTTGAAAACGGCGAAAAAGTGATTATCGCTGCTCACGGCAACTCTCTGCGCGCACTGGTGAAGTATCTGGATAATATGGGCGAAGACGAAATTCTTGAGCTGAATATCCCAACGGCTGTGCCGCTGGTTTATGAATTCGACGAGAATATGAAGCCAATTAAACACTATTATCTGGGTAATGCTGATGAAATTGCTGCAAAAGCAGCTGCCGTCGCAAACCAGGGTAAAGCGAAGTAATTGAGAAAAATAAAAAGCCGGAAATCACTCCGGCTTTTTTCATACAAAATCATCCTCGGCGTGCTCTGACAGCCTGAGATAACTGCTGTAATAGCGTTTCTGTATCATCCCAGCCAATACAGGCATCTGTCACACTTTTCCCATAAACCAGCGGCTCATCATCATCCAAACTTTGGTTGCCTTCAACCAGATGGCTTTCAACCATCACACCGATAATCGCATTCTCTCCAGCAGAAATCTGCCCACAAACATCGGCCCCTACATCCATTTGTCTTTTGAATTGCTTCGCACTGTTTGCATGGCTGAAATCAATCATTACCTGCGGTTTTAACCCTGCTTTTAATAAGCCTTCTTTAACTGCACTGACATGTTCAGCACTGTAATTTGGCTCTTTTCCGCCACGCAGAATAATATGGCAATCCTGATTACCCGTCGTATTAACGATGGCAGAATGACCCCATTTAGTCACTGACAGGAAGCAGTGCGATGAACCGGCTGCATTGATGGCATCAATCGCTACTTTTATTGTGCCGTCAGTACCATTTTTAAAACCAACCGGGCAAGATAGCCCTGACGCCAGCTCACGATGAACCTGAGACTCAGTTGTACGCGCTCCTATTGCCCCCCAACTCATGAGATCGGCAAGATACTGAGGGGTAATCATATCAAGGAATTCGCCTGCTGCCGGTAGCCCTATATCATTAATATCGAGCAGAAGTTTGCGGGCTGTGCGTAACCCATCATTAATATCAAAGCTGCAATCCATTTTCGGGTCATTGATTAAGCCTTTCCAACCGATTGTAGTACGCGGTTTTTCAAAATAAACCCGCATCACGATTTCCAGATCGGCTTTCAGTTCGTGGCGCAATTTATTCAGGCGCTCTGCATATTCCAATGCAGCTTTTGGGTCATGAATTGAACATGGGCCAATTATTACCAATAGACGATCATCTGCACCAATTAAAATGTTATGAATAGCTTCACGAGCTTCACGAACGGTAGTCACAGTGTCTTTTGTTGCAGGGAATTTTTCTAGCAATGCAACTGGGGGCAATAATTCTGTTATTTTTCTTATCCTTACATCGTCATTTTGGTAATTCATCGACCTTTCACCTAATGTGTTTACAGTTATTTAAAATAATTTTGTGATCTCAATCTAACTGTTAGATGAAGTGCTGTAAATAATCTTTGTGAGTAAATAAGCAGACTTTTTACAGAAGAAAAAAAATATATATGCCCAATAGATTCTGAGTGACATCATTCCAATCGGAGAATCATGAATTAGTCAGAAACAAATTTACACAACCAAAGACAGGCTTAAAGGAGAGGTTATAGCTCTTATAATTCCAGAAATGCAGGTAACGCAATGTTTATGATAATAATCTGAGTCAGCAAATATGACTCACAAAAAGAAATTAGAAAAATGATATGTGTAAATGGAATATCAACGAACAGGCCATAAATCATTATGGCCTGTTCTGGATTAGTCATTAATTTGAATTTTCAGTGGAAGCACTCTCTGTAGATGATATTTCATGATTATTTTTAGCCACTTTCATCCATAAACGAGCACCGTTCAACGCAATTCCTGTCAGAATAATATACTGCAAAGACATTGCTAATACGCCTTGCTTATAGTAAATAACAACACTAATCACATTAATAATCACCCATAGCAGCCAATTTTCCACATGCTTACGGGTCATTAGAATCATAGCCACTATTGATAATACTGTCATAACCGAATCCCAGAACGGGAAAGCATCTGGTGGCAGATCTGGCATGGTGATCCCGAAGCCCATTCCCTGTAAAGCAGCAACAGAAACTTTAGCCATATAACCAAATATCTGGTCAATATTAAATGTCATGATCAGGATAAAAAGGAGGGAAACAGTAGCCACACTGAACACCTGTTTGGGGCTGAGCCAGCGGATCTTTAATTCTTTCTGTTGTTGTTCATTGACTCTGCTCCAGGCATACCAGCCATAGATATTTGCTGCAAAGAAGAAGATTTGTAGCATAAGACTGGCATAGAGCTGAATTTGAAAGAATATCACCGCAAATAAGGAAACATTAATTAAACCAAATAAATAGTTAATAATCTTTTCCTGACTGGCAAGCCAGATACATAACAAACCTGCAATTGTGCCAACCGCCTCAATATATGAAGGTTGGTAGCCAAGTATCTCTACAGGAATGTGGTTATTTATACTAAAAAGTCTGCTGAGGAAATCCATGCTTTCTTATCCTTACCGTAATTAATGTTTAGTATATCAATAACAAAGGCATCAAATTAGGTTAAAACACAACCCATTAGCTGGTTTTTGTTTTATATACTAAACAAGATAGCGAGTTTTTAAGTAAAAGTCTTTAAGTATTTTAGAAATTTTAATGTCAATTACCAGACGCTAACATGTTAAACATAAAAACCAATTATCAATAATCAGTAAATAGTAACAATATAAAAATAGTTAACGACATTAGGATATATATACAATGGATTTCAAGACAAGGCATGCAGGATGATTCGGCCTCCGGCCTCACCCTTCGGGCCAACGCTTATGCGTTGTTGTCTCGCTTCGCCCGGCTCGAACCTGCGACCAATTGATTAAAAGTCAACGGCTCTACGAACTGAGGTTATTGATTACTTGAAGAGTGTTGGGTTGGGAATTTAGATGGTGGGTCGTGCAGGATGATTCGGCCGCCGGCCTCACCCTTCGGGCCAACGCTTATGCGTTGTTGTCTCGCTTCGCTCGGCTCGAACCTGTGACCAATTGATTAAAAGCCAACGGCTCTACGAACTGAGGTCATTGATTACTTGAAGAGTATTGGGTTGGTAATTTAGATGGTGGGTCGTGCAGGATGATTCGGCCTCCGGC
>NZ_JBBMXG010000016.1:0-126693 GCF_037996705.1 Xenorhabdus bharatensis
TGTAACGAAAGCGCGACGCGGTACCCTGCCGGCGGCTCAGCAGCACACTGCCCGGCCCGTCCGTGCCCAGTAAATACACGCCGTCATCCGTGACACTCGCCGCCGACGCACTGCCCGCCTGCACCAGCCGCGTGACCGCGCCGCTTTTCCGCTGAATTTCCGCCACCCGGCTCGCGCCCTGATAGTACAGCTCTCGGGTGTCAGTCTGGCCCCGCCGCTGCAACGCAAGCCGGCCACTGCCATCATAACCGTAAGTCTGTGTGCTATCCGCCTGCGTGACTGATACCAGCCGACCCAGCCCGTCATAATCCAGCATCCGATGGGCTTCATCCTCAATTAGCCGCCCGGCTTTATCATAAATGAGCACAATCGCGGCCGGATAACCCGGATGACTGTGGGTAATTTTCGTGAGCTGGCAAGGGTCAGCCGGATTAGCGTAACTGAAGCGGGCCGTATCGTGGCTACCATCTTTCAGGGTGGTGATACAGGTCAGCAGGTTACCCAGCGGGTCATAGGTAAACTGCTGACGACTCAGAGTCTGCCCATAGGCATCCCGCGGGCATTCCGTACCCGAACAACGGTAATCCGTCAGCCAGTGGCGGTCGGCATCGTAGGTATAATGCTCTTCCCGTAACCGTCCCACCTTAGGGTAATCCGTGGTACGGCTCGCCAGCTGACCGGTCAGGGTATAGGTCTGACTCAGGGTCAGCACGTCCGTCCCGCTCTCAATCCGCCGCCCGATCTCCCGGCTGAAATCATCAAACGTCAGGGTCGTCATCAACTGCTGCCCGGAGATATTGTCCCGCACCGTCCAGCGGTCTGTCCGGCCGGCCGCATCATAATGGAGGGTTACGGTCACCGCCTTATCCACCGCTTCCACCGACCGGCCCAGCGCATCAAACCGCAGCTGGTGTGAGACCCCCGCCATATCCTGATAGGCTGTCAACTGACCGGTCGGGGAGTAATGATACACCGCACTGCGCGCCGGCCCGGCACCTTTATCGTCAAACTTCATTGTTTCCTGCTGCAACCACCCCGCCGACGTATAAGTGCGTTGCAGCGTAGCCTGCCCGACGGCTTCCGCCCGGAGCATCGCCCCACTCTGGCCATCATAGGTAAACTGCTGGGTAATCCCCGGGGCTTCCACGCGGATTGGGGCATTGCCCAGCCGCGGCTCATACTGCATCGTCACTGTCTGCCCCAGCGGGTCTGTGACGGTCTCCGGCAGCGGACTGGTACCCTGATAAGTGCTCTTCACCGCCCGGCCCCCAACCGTACTGGATGTCACCCGCCCCAGACTGTCAAACTCACGCTCACCGAGTACTTTCCCGCCTGCCTCAATTTTTACCACTAAATTACCGGGACTGAACGGTGCATAGGTTTTCCGCACCATCGTGCCATCACTGTAGAGAACTGCCGAGACCCGGTTAAAGACATCATAGGTGTATTCGGTTTTCCTCCCCAGCCTATCCAGACTGGCCCGTAACCTACCGAGACCATCATAACAGTAGCTCTGCTGGCTGACCGCCTTACCGGTACTGTCATACACCGTCACTGTCAGTGGCTGGTGTCGCACATCATACACTGTCTCCGTAGTACCAAATTTCAAGCCCTTGGCTTCCGTCGTCTGCCGAGCGATGCGGGTCACTGGGTCGTAATCCTGTCGGCTACGTTTGCCTGTGGCATCCGTTACCATGCAGGCCTGCCCCCAGTCGTCATAGCCAGTCTGCTGGCTGACCGAGATAGGGGTGATTTTATCCGGCATGTTCCCGGTCGGCAGCCAGTCATGCCGGGTCTGACTTACCACCCGCCCCCAGCTGTCTCGCTTCGTCTCCGCCACTGTTTTCCAGCCCGCGTGCTCCTGTCCTTTCGGCAAAATGGCCTGCTTGTAGCTCCGCCCCTGCCCGTCAAACCAGGTTCGGTTCTGGTTGTTCAGCACATCGCGCTGGGTGTTCACCACCACCCCCGCCTGTTCAATGGTGTAGGTATATTCAATATCGCGGGCGTATGCCGTCCCGGCATTATTCAGCTGTTTAGATAGGCGGCCAAATGCATCGTATTCATACCACGCCGTACAACCCTGACGGTTTTGCTCAAACCTCACTTTACTACTGAAGCAGGAGTGGATTTGTACGCTGGAAACTGTCAGGCCATCATAATCGCTCGTCCAGTGCGCGGTCTGTTTCAGATGTTGTCTGTCCAGTTTATAGTGAAAGTCCTGTCGACAGCTCCAATGCTGCTCAGCCGCTCCTCCTCCAGACGTCTTTCCTTCGTACACGGTCAACTTAAGCTTGCCTACACGCCCGTAGTGAGGTGAATTTAGGCGACTGATATAGTCGGTCTGGTATACATGCAGCAACTGGCGCTGTTTGGATTGCCAATCCACATGGAACAGACTCTGATGTGTGCGCACTATCGCCTCCGTGGTCGGTGTTCCCGGCAGCGTGGGCAGAGATTCATAACGGTAAATGACCTCATGCCCCGGTGCATCGACATAGAGCCCATCCGGGGAAGCCGCCCCCGGTGTTACCGTTTTCGATTTGACGTAACGGACAAACCCGTAGGGATCAGCCGGACACCCATCCTCCCCTTTCGCCGGATAATATACCCACTCCGTGCGGGTACCGTCCGGGGCAATCTGCATCGTTGGGTTGCCTGCCGCATCAAATTCCGTCAGGGTCACCTCCTCCCGCTGGCCGTTACCGGAAATAAAGCGTACCGTCGCCGATTTTGGCAACTGAAACTGCGGCGGCTGTTTCGCAAACTCCTCTCCTAGTTGGGCGTAATAACACGTTTCATGCTGACGTGTGCAATTATTCTGCTGCACCGTTTCTGAAACCAGCAAATGGTAGTTATTGTAGCGCCGAGTAATCACCCGAACCTCACGACCGTTGTAGCAGCGTTCGATTGAACCGTACTGATAATCGGACAAAATCCCGTAGAGGTAATCCTGATTGCTGCTCCAGTCTCCCCCTGTTCCACTGCCGAGAAAGTTTTCCTTCGAATAAGTATAAGTGCGGACACTGGTGTCCTCCGGACCGGATGACTGGCTGTAACAGGTCACATACGGCAGGGTAGCCGCCGGGCCCTTGGCCGGAAAATGGTGGCCGTTCTGCGTATACGTCACCTCCTCCAGCAAACCGGTCGGGGCCGACACCCGGTTTAAAAACTGGCAGTGCAGGTCATAGTCCAGTGACCATATCAACGTCTGCCCAGCCGTCCGGTTTGTGATGGTACTCACCCGACCGTTATGCAGCACCAGTTCAATCTCATACGCCTCCGACATGCCCGGCCAGACGGTCAGCCAGGTTGCTACCTCCGGTGTTGTCTTGACGGTCAGCAACGCCCGGTGTTTTTTATCCAGATCGTAAATCCCCTTCAGGTGGGGCACGGCGCCGACAGTATAATCCCACTCCAGATGCAGGCTGTGCCCCAGCGGATTCATGATCTTCACCGGGACTTTCAGGTTAAACGCATTTTTTGGCCCGGAGAGGATCTCCACCTGACCGGATTTATGGATCACCTGATACGTATCCTCATCCACTTTTTTTTCAAACCGCACTACATCCTGCTTGTATTGGCGTAAAGTCACGTCCTTATCCGTTTCATCCACTTTATAGCGCTCGCCGGTGGAGAGCTGCAGTATTTTCGTGTTGCTGTCGTAGTAGGTCAGCCCGAGGGAAAAACCGATCCCAAAGCCGATATCCGCGGAATTCAGTGGGTTGTATGTCAGCGCCAGAGTCAGCTCTGGCCCCAGCTGGTTATTGCCGATAAGGTGTGCCACCGGCATCATATAATTAAACAGGCCCGTGCGCGGATCGACACGGCCTGCGGCGATGCTCTGAAAATTCGAGGCCTGAGAAAAAAAATCTGTGCTCATATTAGGTAACCTTATTTAATTTTTATATATTTAATACTCAGAATGACAATATTGTTATATTATTCCCAATAATTATAAAAAATTATAAATAGATCCCATGCTATGTGTTTAATTAAATAAATAGTTAAAATGAAGGAGTATCCCTTACCCCGCGTACGGATACTCTCACTATTATGAAAAGGTATATATCTAAAAAAAATAAAATTATCAGTGTTAACTCGATGTAATGTTGATAAGTCAATCTGAACCCCATTAATCACATATATATAACACTAGTATAAACCCAAGATATTTCCATAAATTTAAAAATAAAAAAATTAAATGAAATTCATTTTCATATTAAAAAAATAAAAGTAAACCATAATTAATTATTTTTGCTTAAAAATTAAAGTGAAAATAAAATTATCTTTATTTAAATGTTAACATCACTATTGGTCATAACTTGTAAAATTCAGCTTCCTCCAGCATTCTACTTCTTCATAATATGAACTATACTGATAATATGTTTTTTAGTTTTCAAAATACTTAGTCATAGCCTGAAATCGACTAGATAACTTTTCAAAATGATAGGAGTATTCCTTACCCCGCGTGCGGATACTCTCACTATTATGGAAAGGTATATAGATATGATATCAATACCAAACATAAATCACTCCATTTTCATAGATCTTTGAAAACTAACATTTTCACCAAAAATTAATTCTATTATGTTATAAGGCAGAAATTTTTATGTTCATATGAGGAAATAAAAATGAATTCACAACAAAAAAAAACTAACAAAGCAAATAGAATAAATAGCTTGCCAGAATTTAGTATAGAATTACTTTCTTGCCATCAAAGTGATGTCATATATGCTAATGGTAATATGCAAGTGGGTGTATTGATCAATATTCAAGCAAGCGATGAAAATCGCCATATTGTTCACCTATCTGATGACCAACTCGATAAAATAGAATTAATCAACTATGTAACCGGGAACAGATTAGACCTAGAATGGTCATACAGTTCTACTAAAAATGATTATGATAATACTTTTCCTCATCCTACTCCTGAAAATACAAAAAAGGACTCTTCACAAGATAAAAGAATAACCGTAAATAAATCAGATAATAGCTCTGAATATCAAAGAAAAATCTATTGGGTTACAACAACAAAATATGAATCCATCATGATTGCAGCACAAGTTGTGCTTGATGAAACAACATTTGCGACAAATCAGGGAAGTCACGATTCATTTGCCTGTGTTACGGGCTACCCCCGTATTATTTATCATTCTGATGATCTTGGACATCCAGATCCTATACCAGATAGCTCTGGTCAGTACGTTGTTCATATAGATAAAGAATATTCTATATCACCACCTGAACATTATGATAAAAATTATGATTGGAAACAGAACAATTATTATCTCACTTTGATAAATAAACCCGCTGCATTATCAGTAAAACATGTTGATATAGAAGGCACTTACAATGATTCTTTTTTCGACATTGCTAATTACCATGGCATTGCCCATCGTGTAGAATCTGATAATCTCTATTTTTGGTTTCTCTGGGGAACAATGAAAAAAGATAAAATGGTAGGGGATGAACACCCCACAGTAAGAAAGAAATCGCTTCCAAATGTTGAAACAACATACACATCAATTGCACAAGCTAATATCTTAACAGCAACACGTACAGATTCTGTTTGTCTCAGTAGATTATACTTTGAATCACCAGTAGAGAAATTCTGGGATGAATTTCCAAATGCCTTGGCTCATTTCAGATTTTATGACAATTACGGAAATCAATCCTATCAAATAGAGTTGATTATGGAGGATGCAAAATCTTTTCACCTACAAGATATGCAGCCGTAACTAAATGTTAATATTAAGACTCTATTACTCTATAAACTTCAAATCCTAAAAAACACAAATAAAAACCGTTCCCGAATAAGAGATAGAAATATTTCAATAAAGCAGGAGAAATAATATGATGAGATTAGATGAAAACAACGATTATCCTAGAGTAGTTGACCATTTGAGTCGTTTTAGTATTGATTTGTATTCAGGTCATCAACAAGATTATCTTTATGCCAATGGGAATATGCAAGTTGGTGTTTTTATTACAATAATGGCAGTGGATGTTCATGAAGAACAAGTTAAGTTATATGATAGTATATTAGATACTATTGAATTAATTAAATACACTGACGGTCAAAAACTACCAGAAGGATGGTCATATACTAGCATTGAAAATGATTATAGCCATACATTTCCTTTTGCTAGTGACACATTTAAAATGGAAAATTTTTTTGATTTGTCATATAGAAGGATACCGCATTATAAGTCAGATGAAAAACCACAATATTATCAAAGGAAGCTCTTTTGGGTTACAACGAATAATATTGATTCAATCAGGATATCAGCAAAAATAACACTTGATGGGAAAACTTATAAAACATTTGATCAATTGACCTTAAAAGATCATGTTGTAAACAATCCATTTACTACCCTTATTGGCTATCCTCCTATTATTTATCATGCACAAGATCTTATCCATATTATAAAAAAAGACGTCAATTCTGGTGAATATGTAGTTAAATCGATCGTCAGTGAAAAACACTATAAGTGGGCGCAAAATAATTATTATATTCTACCAAAGACAGAATTAGGCAATTTTACAATTAAGAATGTCACCGTTTCTCGTACCTACAACGATTTTTATACTAAGGAGAATAATTATCGTTGCTTCACCCATCATACAAAATCTAACGATCTCTATCTTTGGTTTATCTGGGGGCAAGAAAGAACAGTAAAAGATGCAGGGGATACTCACCCTACAAAAAAAAATATGGATTACTTTATATACGAGGCAACGCCACAAGCCACTATAGTAACCACTCCACGTACAGATGCTGTTTGTCTGAGTAGATTATATTTTCAGTCACCAATAGACGGTTTTTGGGATGATTGGTCCAATGCGAGCCCTTTATTCAGATTCACAGATATCTACGGAAATAAATCGTATCTAATAGCAATCGAGATGCAGGATTATGAAAACTTTACTATGAAAGATTGGATACCATGATTGTGTTTTGGCATGAAGTAAATATCACACAACCTGTGGCCTGAAATAAAAGCAGGTCACAGGTTTTTAATTAAGTAGAGTTTCCATGCTTCCAGTTGATTCTTTGCTGAATTTATTCAGCCGGATGTAAATCCACCCATAGCAACTGGCTATCGGCGACTAATGGCTTAATCGCTCCTTCGCGCATATCATCAGGCAACCACCATGCACCCTGCCCAAAAGCCAGCTGCACATTATTTGTACCCGTTATTTCCCAGCGCCCTTTCAGGACATAAAGCACACCGCTATGGGATGTTGGTAATTTGCGCTCATCCGTTACAAAAGAAATTTCAGAAACCCACTCAGCATTGCGGGTCATGATATTGAAACACTGAACAGAACCATCCAACAGTTCAACATTACCCGGCGTATTACCGGAAAAATGGAAAGGCGCTATTTTTTGTACCAGTTCATGTTCAAGAAACCCGGGACTGGTTAAACGAAGCCCTTTACCTTTTAACAATACAATTGAACGATCAATATCCGGAAAGTGCCCCAATACTCCGTTTTTATGGATAGATGTGAAGCAGGCACGCCAGGCAAAATCATCAGTATTCGGCCAACAAACAATATCTCTTACTTCCCCGATGCCCCCAACCCATTGCTCTCTTGGTAACTCTGTATAATCGAAACACTTCATTCTCATGCTCCTATTTTTCCACTGCTTTTATATTCTATTTACACCTAAAGAGGCAATTTATGTCGAATTATAAACTTCGCAAAGAATTTTATCTGTCGCAATAGAAAAACAGTTAAAATGTGACTGATTACCCGTATTCCTTTAACAACATATGACACAAACTTCCTAATGTTTTCATCGCAGCAGCCTGAGTTTCGTTCCATGCAAACGAAGTATTCAGACGGAAAGCATGATCAAACTGAGAACTGGTAGAAAACATACTGCCGGGCGCAATACTGATATTTTTGGCCAGCGCCAGCTGATACAGCCGCTTGACATTGAAAGACGGTTCAAATTCCAGCCAGATAAAATACCCGCCCCGTGTACTGTTCACTTTGATAGAATCGGGAAAATATTCACTCACCGCCCGTAGCATCTGAATCTGTCGTAGCTCCAGTTGACGCCGTAGCCGTCGTATGTGGTTATCATAGCCTCCCTGAGACAGGTATTCAGCTATGGCCAGTTGAGTCGGAATGCTGGCTGAAACAGTACTCGTCATCTGAAGCTGCTGAATTTTCAGGGCGTGTTTTCCTGCGGCGACCCAACCGACACGATAGCCGGGCGCAAGGCATTTTGAAAATGATGAACAGTGCATGAAATTATTTTCTTTATCCCATGCCTTGACCGGCATTGGCGGATGCGGGTCAAAATAGAGTTCACCATAAACATCATCTTCAATCAGCACAATGTCATTTTCATTCAGAATGTCTACCAACCGTTGTTTGTTTTCTGTCGGCATACTGACGCACAACGGGTTCTGGAAACGGGACATCAGCCAACAGGCTTTTATCGGGTATTTTCCGGCCACCTCTTCCAGTACATCTAAATCAATTCCGGTTTTAGGGTCCGTTTTGATGGCAATGGCTTTCAGACGCAAACGTTCAATAGCTTGCAATGCCCCATAAAAAGCCGGTGATTCAATGACCACCCAGTCACCGGGTGAAGTGACTGTCTGAAGGCTGAAACTTAGCGATTCCATTGCACCTGCGGTGATCACAATTTCATCGGGAGAAACATGCATCCCCTGCGAGGCATAACGGCGGGAGATATTGCGACGCAACTGCTCATTTCCCGGAGGTAAATTCACTAACGAACTATGGGGGACAAAGCGACGAGCCACTGAGGCCAGTGTCTTGGCTAATTTAGGTTCCACCAGCAGGGAAGGATCGGGAAATGCAGAGCCGAACGGAACAATTTTAGGATCTTTACACGCCTGTAAAACATCAAAAATTGAGGCGCTGATCTCAACATTTTCGCTCAAATTCAGTCTTTTTCCCCCTTTTGCTTCTGCAAAGGGCTTTATCCGGGGAGCGACATAATAGCCTGACTGTGGACGTGCTACGATCCAGCCCTGACTTTCCAGTAACTGATAGGCCTGCAACACGGTCATCAGGCTCAACCCTGACGTCTTCGCCGATTTCCGTAAGGAGGGTAACCTATCTCCCTCCAGCCAGATATTATCTTCTATCTGTTGGCGGATTGTCACTGCCAATTGCTCGTAGCGTGTCATAGGCCGGGTCTTCCTTAAAGTGTTATAGGTCATTAACAGAGCATTGCTACTATTATACTCTAATCTATAACTTATTTGCTGACCGGCGTTGCTTGCTCAATTCTTGTCATATCTCTTTCAATAACGGGATATTACTCATTCCAATGGCGCATGTTCATTTTTCTCAGGGGATTATTTTCATTCCAGAGAACGGTTTCAGGATAACAATGACCCAAAACCCGGCACGCTGGTATTCAAGCTAAGTCGCTTCAGGAGCATATACGTTGTCGCTACAGAAGCTGAAATCACAGGTAAACCCATACGAGCTTCGATCAGGGGCACTGAGGCCAATGAAGGCATTTGTACACAGGCTGAAGCGACTATCACATCCACATTGCTGTTCAGTTTTTTTGTTATTTCCGCTGGTGCCAGCGGATCCTGACGTCCGACCGCCAGATTATCCGCAATTTCCAGCGAGATACTGTCAATAACTTCAATTCCCTCACTCTCGATGTAATCGATAACCAACTGGGTTAACGGTTTCATATAAGGTGTCAGTATTGAGATCCGTTTTGCCCCTAATGCGTGAAGTCCATCCACCAATGCACCGGCGCTTGTGATCACCGGAGCCGGATATCCGTTTTCTGATGTCCTCAAATGCAGGCGTTTTTCAGAAACACGATGATATCCTTTACCCATGCTCATGATTGCCACCAGACAGGCATATCCTAGCACATCCACTGAAGCATCTGACAGTTCCAATGCGCAACGATCACTGTCTGCATCCATTGCCGCCAGTTCATCTTTGCTGACTGTTTTCATTCTCATACGACTGGAATGGAAGGTAAAACGCTCAGGAGCAATCATTTCACGGGCACGCAAAATAGCTGGGATCTCCGTTTCCATGGTGGTATTTGAAGAGGGGACAATCAGCCCTACCCGAAAACGACGCTGCCCACTCATGAAATATCCTCCCGTATAGCATTAACTCCATCCACAGCAGGATTCAAGTCCGTCTGTTCCGGTTCATCAGTAAATCTGACTGCATTCATAGCACGGCGGCTGACGGCCAGATCGAAAATATCAAAACGGTTGTAATGCCCGGTGATATCGTGCATCTGGCGGGGCTGAATGCAGCGGTTTAAGTCAATTTCCGCATAAACAATCCCGCCTTTATCAATCAGAGGCGTGCCAATCACACGCCCATCCGGCCCGATAATTCCTGTAAATGCGCTGTTACGACGTGCCAACTGATGCTTGGCTTCAGGATGGTTGGCAGCCATCGCCTGCACAATTTCCGGCGAGATGGTGGAACAGGAAACAATAGTAAACACTTTGCCTTCAAAGCAGTGCGCTGCGGCGCGTAAACGGATAGCTTCTGCCATATCATAATCCGGCGGGGCGACAGGCAGAGAAATATAACTGGCGACATGTACCAGCTCCCCCTGCGATAGCAACGTAAAACGCGCCAGTGGATTGGTATTCTCGCCACAGGCCAGCACGCCCAATGGGCCAACGCTGGTGTTATGTACGGTTAATGAAGAAGCGTCACCGTTTGCCCATGTCAGTTTTTCTGCCCATGTCGGCACCAACTTACGATGTCGCCCCAAAATCTTCCCTTCGTCAGATATGGTCACCAGTGTGTTATAAATTGTCGCAACACCATTGGGATTGCGTTCATTGATGCCAACAACAACATTGATGTGATGCCGAGCCGCGGCCTGTGCCACCTTGAGGATTTCAGCGCCCGGCACTTCAATGGCCGATTTGCACAGTTTTTCAAACCACGGACTACCCTGCACAGGGTTCATGATCCAGTTCCAGTAGGGATAACCGGCAATAAAAACTTCAGGGAAAGCCACCAGACTGGCTCCGTTATTCGCCGCCTCACTAATCAGCCGGCAAACGAGATCAACCGTGGCTTCTGTATCCAGAAAGATGGGAGCAGCCTGTACCGCAGCTGCCTTGAATTTGGGAAGATTCAGCATATCAGGTCTCTGTTTAATATGAATGAGGTTTATACGGCAATGACGGGATGACGCAAATCCCCGATTTTCTCAAGATGAGCTTCAATAACATCCCCCGGCCATAACCATTCCTGCGGGTTACGCCCTGCTCCGACACCTGACGGTGTCCCCGTGGCGATAATGTCACCCGGCTCCAGCACAATGCCTTTACTGATATCAGCGATCAGGGCATCGACTTTGAATAACATATGGCGGGTATTGGAATCCTGTTTGGTAACGCCGTTAACTTTCAGGCTCAATGCAAGATCATGCGGGTCGGGGATCTCATCGGCAGTGACAATACAGGGGCCAAAAGGCGCGTAAGTATCCTGCCCCTTAGAATAAATCCACTGTCCGGCACGACGACAGTCACGGGCGCTCATATCAATAATCAGGCTATAACCGAAAACATATTTCAGGGCATCAGCTTCCGATACGCCTTTAGCCCGTGTTCCGATGATAACGGCTAATTCCACTTCCCAATCCAGTTGTTGGGTAATCTCACTGTTATGTTCGATCGCCTCTCCCGGGCCAATCACCGTGGAAGGGGGTTTGGAGAAGATAACCGGTTCTTTGGGCAGATCTTTTGCCGTATCCAGCGAACGGCTTGATTCTTCAACGTGCTCAACATAATTCAGGCCAATACCGAAAATATTTTTACGCGGGCGGGGAATAGGAGCAAGAATTTTGACATTTTCCAGTGGCCGGATGACACCAACCGGCCATAATCCGTCAAATGAATTCAGCAACGTTGCGGTGCTGGTGATGGCAAGCGGCCCCAGTTCAATAAAATCCAGCATATTGTCCGGTAATGTGCTGCCACTATGAGCCGCCAGTTTTGCCAGATCGACGACATTATTATTCACTATCGCCCCTAATCGGGCCTCCGCCGTTACCTCGGTACGATAAGTAATTAAACGCATGTTATTCTCCCGCTCGCTGATGCCCGTTATTCTCATTCAGGGCTTCTTCGTAATACAGCTGTAATGCCAGCATCACCGGCAAATCGCTGAAACAGAACAGGCAGGCATCTTCGGTTTGTGATGCATTCGCATGTTCGTGATATTTCCATGAAGGTACACAAAAGATATCCCGCTCCTGCCAATCAAACCTCTGACCATCAATAATAGAATATCCCGCTCCTTTCGCGACCTGATAGATGAAGCTGCCGGTATGCCGATGCGCCTGACCCACGAATCCGGGCCGCAGCAGTTGCATACTGGCCCCCAGAGTCGGCATAACATGCCCGCCAGTCAGAGGATTGGTGTAATACATTAATATGTCATCAAACGGCGATCCCGCTGATATGCGGGCATAGCGTTGCAGGGCTGCGTAAGTTGGTTTCCATTGGTATCTGAATAATGGGGAATAGGGTTTATCCCAGCCCACATTCTGCGGGCGCAGAGCAGGCGCTCCCCACAAGGCTACCGAGGCATCCACCGGTTCAGTCACAGCCTGACGCAGATCAGGATGCACCTTATAAAACCCGGCTTCCAGAGTATTCACCAGTGGCATATCGAGACCATCCTGCCAGATGCACGGAGAACCATCAGGCTCAACACCATGTTCATGCCAAGTGCCATTGGGCGTCAGAACAAAATCATTCGCTTCCAGCAACATCTTCTGACCATCAACAATCGTATAGGCACCACGTCCTTCCATGATGAAACGCAGGGCCGAGGAAGAATGAGCATGAGCCGAAGCTGCCTCCCCCGGTTGCATAGTCTGAAGCCCGGAATACAGTAAACCGACAGCCGGCCCTTCACCAGATTTACCGGGATTCTCCAGATAGACAACCCGACGTCCGGCTTTTTCCGGTGTGACTAATTCCGCGGATTTAAGGACATGCTCACGTAAGTCACGATAACGCCAGAGTACCGGAACAGAAGTGGACTGAGGTTGCCACGGCTCTATTTTGTTGGCGATTGTCCAGAGTGCTCCTGTGTGATATTTTGCCAGCTCTTTGTAATAGGCCAGCAGTTCAGGGCTATCGGCGACATTGGCACGTCCGAGTATATCTTCTCTGTACTGATCGTGGCTTTCTTGCTCATGCTGCTCATATTCACGCACATTTTCTTGTTGAGACATTAGGTATCTCCTACACGGATAATAGCTATCATTCATTTGAAAATCGGCCTGAGCTCTAGATAATACTCTTCTGGGCAAGCTGGCGTTCCAGCTGCTCTTTGCCGTAAAGGTACGGTTCCGGCCAATTGATATCTGTCCAGCCATATCTGGCACATTCATGCAGCAACCATGCGGCATCGGATAAAAATGGGCGCGATAAGGCACACAGATCTGCCCGACCGGAAGCGATAATGCTGTTAATCTGATCGGCATCGGTAATCGCACCCACGGCGATAACGGGCACATTGCCTTCATTACGGATACGATCAGCCATCGGCGTCTGATACATCCGACCGTAAACGGGCTGTTGTTCCGCAGAAACTTCCCCGGTTGAACAGTCCACCATATCAGCCCCCGCCTCATAGAAAGTACGGGCGATGATGACGGCTTCATCGACAGTGGTGCCCCCTTTTATCCAGTCAGTGGCAGAAATACGTACGGATATTGGCAAATCAGCCGGCCAGACACAGCGAACCGCGCGCAAAACAGCTAACGGGAAACGCAGCCGGTTTTCCAGCGAACCGCCATATTCGTCGTCACGCAGATTGGTAACAGGCGAAATAAAACTGGAAAGCAGATAACCGTGAGCTGCCTGAATTTCCAGCCAATCAAAACCGGCTGTGATAGCACGATGAGTTGCTTCAACAAATTGCGAAATGATTTCACTCATTTGTTTCTGAGTAACCGCCGTCGGCACTTGTGAAATACCCTGCAAATAAGGCAAGGATGAAGCAGAAACCAGCGGCCAGTTTCCTTCCGGCAACGGATGATTAACCTGTTCCCAGCCCCGTTGAGTAGAACCCCGCCTTCCTGAGTGCCCCAGTTGAATGCCTATTCGTGCATCCGTATTCTGGTGGATAAAATCGGTGATGCTTTTCCATCCCTGCACTTGTTGTTCATTCCACAAACCGGGGCAGGCAGGCGTCACCCTTGCCTGTGGCGAAATCGCGGTCATTTCGGCAATCACTAACCCCGCGCCTCCCAACGCTCTGCTGCCAAGATGAATCTGATGGAAGGCTCCCGGAATACCATCCACTGCCTTGTACAGCAGTGTAGGCGAAACTACGACCCGGTTTTTCAGCGTGATCCCCCGAACCTGATAAGGCGTCAGTATGGGAGGGCTCAGCGGGGAAGATTGATCAGGCTGCCGATTAAACCAATATTCATAGTTTTCCAGCCATGATTTATCCCGCAGTCTCAGATTTTCATGGGAAATACGCTGCGAACGAGTGAGTAAAGAATAGGCAAACTGCTCTGGCGGGAAATCTTCATAACGGGCCACATTTTCAAACCATTCTGTGGAATTACGCGCCGCATTCTGGATTTTCAGTACTTCCACGCTGCGTACTTTCTGATAATGAGCCAACCCTGTCGGTAAATTCCCCTTATGAATTTTCAGGCTGTTGGCGAGTTCAATCGCATCCTCCAATGCCAGTTTGGTGCCGGAACCAATAGAAAAATGCGCGGTATGGGCCGCATCCCCCATCAATACAATGGGGACATTTTTGCCTTTATTCCCTTTGGGCTTGATCCAGTGTACCCAGTGATTACAGAGAACCCGGGGAAAACGGATCCAAATTGCCGCCCCGCGTAAATGGGTCGCATTGGAGATCAAACCATGTCCATCCAGCCATTGAGCAAAGATATTTTCACAATACGCGATGCCCTCTTCCTGCGACATTTTGTCAATCCCTGCGGCCAACCATGTATCTTCTGTTGTTTCAACAATGAATGTGGATAACCCATCCTGAAACTGGTAAGCATGGGCCTGAAACCAGCCATGTTCTGTTTCAGCAAACAAAAAGGTAAAAGCATCAAATATCCGATGAGTTCCCAGCCAGACAAACCGACAATGGCGCTGTTCAATATCAGGCCAGAAGTTTTCAGCATGACGGCTGCGGATTTGGCTGTTGATCCCATCGGATGCAATCAGCAAATCAGCATGGTATTGGCGGGCTACCTCCTGCTCATCCTGAACCTGCGTCTCAAATACCAGCTCTACCCCCAATTCCTGACAGCGATCCTGAAGAATATTCAGTAATTTTTTGCGGCCAATACCAATAAAACCATGACCACCGCTGCGGTTTACGGTTCCTTTGAAGTGGATATCGATATTTTCCCAGCGACTGAATGCTGCACTAATAGATTCGGCAGATACCGGATCAGCCATACTCAGGTTTTCCAGCGTGGCATCTGAAAACACGACTCCCCAGCCAAAAGTATCATAGGGGCGGTTGCGCTCAATCACGACAACGCGGTTATCAGGATTTTGTAACTTCATCAGCAAACCGAAATATAAACCCGCAGGCCCACCGCCAATACACACGATGTTCATATTTTTTTTGTTCATGCTGGTTCTCCTGTCACACCTCTTATGGGTACGGGTTAAGGCATGGTTATTGGATAAATAATTGATTAGATAATTAATGGCTGGTTAATTAGTGGATAATAAAATTCATCGGGTATTGGTATTGCCTGATGCGTATCCAGTGAGGTCGTGACATAAGTCTGGATTGCACTCATTCTTAATTCGCCTTCCTGACTAAAACAGCGCTGGTGCAGCTTAAGTGATTTTTTACCAATCTCTTCAACATTCAGCTCCAGCCAGACTTTATCGCCCATTCTGCTAATCGCCTTAAACTCCGCCTCCAAATGTACTGTTGGCAAGCCGAAGCGATGCTTAACAATGTACGCAGCATATCCTTCTGGTGTCAGCTCATCGAACCAATCCTCCAGCAGGTTATTGAACATGACAAAATATTGGGGATAAAAAACAATTCCCGCCGGATCACATTCAGAAAAGCGAATTTTATGAGGCTGTACAAATCTATGCAGGTTCATGACTGACTCCTCCTTCGTTTTTTAGGATGCTAGTTTCAAGATACTGCTGATATTCATGTAACTGCCGTCCATCCTCATCAGCCAGTGCGGCTTCACGTAATTGGCTCAGGCTGTGTGCCGACAGCTTTTTCCGATGACAATCGACAAAGTTCATCAAAGTCTGAAAATTTTTCCGTCCACGGGAGTGGGTATCGCCATATCCCTTCAGCAGTTGCTGACACTTCACAACTTCCACAGCCAGTATCGGGTCATGTTTTGCCGTTGCCACAATTTGTCGTAGCCAGTTGTCAATTCCTGCTGTTTCACGTTGAAAACGCAGGGTACGGCGGCGTATCCGACGTAAACCCGCCAGCATATAAAGCAGTAAATACCCCCATATTGAGCTGGTCGTGATGACGTAACCACGACTGAATAACTTTGTCAGCATCCGGTTTATAGTGTGGGGGCGGGATAACCAGCGGCCAAAACCGGCTGGTAAGGTGTCGCAGATCTCTTCTGTTCTGGGGTGCAGAAATTCATTGATTTCGACGATCTGATAACGATTCGACCGTACCTCCTGATGAACCCGTTTAAAACGGCTGGCACGGGTTTTCAGGTCAGCAACCCGGATAATGTCTTCGTAAGTCATCCAGAGTGCCAGATAACGGGCTGTTTCGTGCAATAACTGCTGGTTAATCTCTCCGACTTGATTGACCAAATGTTGCAACCGATCAAGATATAAACCGGCATATTCCGGATCTTGATAATCTATCAACCGCCTGACCGCTTTGAGCGTGATTTTATGGATACAAGGCGGTAAATTTTCCTCAATACGCAATAAAAGTGCGTTCACTTCACTGTTATTAATAGAGTTGTGATTAATGGGGCTATTATTAACGGAATCGTTATTGATAGACCGGCTATGTTTAACAAAAGTATCCTGTCTGGCATCATTTTTATGGTGATTGTCAGCAAACTGCCCACCGGAAAGGGCTGACTGTGTCCGGCTCAGGCCCAGTCCAAATGCCTGTAAACTGGGTTTTATCCCGACGCCACCCCTGATAATCGCCTGCTCAAACTGAATACTGCTGAATGGCAGAATACCTGTGCCGCAGAGTGCGCCAAACAGTACAGAACTTATTACGCTGCCACTTTTTTCCGCCATCCGTGCCATATCAAAATGGATAAAACATCGGGCTGCCTGCTGTGACTGGCGGATTAACCGACGGCTATCCACCCGTCCATCACCCATTGCCGACTTTTCTTTCATAGAGAAAGCCCGGTGCGTTGAGGCGATCAGCGTTGTACGATCCGGAGTCACAAAACCGCGCTGGACTGCCCGTCCGGCTTCCATTAATTCAGAGGCCAGTACAATATCCACATCACCGGCTGTCGGCATTAATGCCAGTACCGGAGCCGGTGCATCAGGATCGTCTGTGCCGGGGAACAGTTCAACATAATATATTGTGGCTCCCGTCCGTTGTGCGACACCGGGTACTGACGTAGCCTGAGCAAAATAGCCATGTGCTTCAGCCAGACTGACAATCCAATCAGCCAACACACCACCTCCCTCACCTCCCATTGCCAAAATGGCAATTTTGATAGGCTGGGTTTTCATTTTCATCATCAGCGAATTCATGGATGGTGATACCAACATAGTTTCTCCCTCAAGGATGACAGAGACGGTTGTTAAACCTTATTTTGTTCACGACGCCATATATCCCGACGTTGCAGGTAATGGATGACGCGTTTGCGAATACGGTACAGCAGCCGCTCCCAGCGGGAGGGATTAGTCACAATTCTGGCCCTGAAAAAAGAGGGGCATAGCACTGCCGCATGGGCGATTTCCCCGCACAACCCGCATCCCACACAACTGTTCAATACCGTTACCACCGGATCAGTACGTAACGGGTCAGGGTTTGACTTAATGGAAAGGGAAGGACAACCGGACAAGCGAATACAGGAGTGATCACCTGTGCAGGTATCAGGGTCAACGCCAAAACGTTCATGTACCATTCTCTGCCCGGCGACCAGCACGGCTTTATTTTCTTTTTTTATCCGGCGCTGTTTATTCAGCATACATTCACTTTGCGCAAGCACGACTTTCGGGCCCTGTTCTTTGGTTGTCAGTGCTTCCCGTAATGTTTTGATCATGTGTTTGAGATCATACGTACGTCTGATTGTGCGTACCCACTTCACTCCGACCCCTTTAACGGCTTTTTCGATACCATGCCCCGTACTACGACGGGTATTCAAGGCAGTTGAAGATGGAATATCCTGCCCGCCAGTGGCAGAGGTATAGCTGTTATCCACAATAATGGTCAGATTATCGCTACGGTTAAAAACACTGTTGGCAATACCGCTCGTCAAACCGTTATGCCAGAACCCGCCATCACCCATCACGGAAATAGCCCGTTTACCTGAGGCTGATGTACTCAGCGCGGAAGCACTGGCTGTACCTAATCCGTACCCCATTGTGGTATTACCCAGATTAAATGGCGGCAGAATAGCAAACAGATGACAGCCAATATCCGCACTAATATGATGCTGCCCCAACTCCCGTTCTAACAATTTCATCGCAGTAAAAATCGGACGTTCCGGGCAACCGGTACAAAAACCGGGAGGACGGGCATGAACCGCATTGTCTGATATTTCATTTCTCGCATCCGTGCCTTCTGTTTCTCCATTCGGTAAAGTCACGGATGGGATTTGCACCTGACAGGCAGCAGCAGGTACTTTGACTTCAATCCGGCCATAACGCTCCAGAAAAGCACGAATACCTGCCAACACCGTGGCTGTATCATATTCTCCCGCCATTGGCAGTAGATCCTTACCGTGTAGCCGAACCGAAATATTGCGCTGATGCAGGATACTGGCGACATTCTGTTCAACAAAATTGGGCTGCCCCTCTTCCAGTACCAGAATTGCCCGTTTACCGTGGCAAAAACGCGCAAACTCCTCATCAATTAATGGGTAAGCCACATTCATGACATACAGTGGAATAGCGCTTTCACCAAATACATCTGACAGCCCCAGTAAATTCAACGCCCGGATCACGGTGTTATAACATCCTCCCTGTAAAGCAATGCCGATATCATCCGCTCCTTCCGCAAAAAACTCATTCAACGCATGCTGCTGAATAAAGCGCACGGCGGCAGGCCAGCGTTCCTGAGTTTTCTCTTTTTCATGCAAAAAACTGGCGGGCGGCAGAACAATACGGTTGAGGTCACGGGCCGGGTTTTCCAGAGCATCTTCAATCCTGAACATCGATAACTGATTATCAGCACAGACAAACCTGCCATGCACATGACAAGCACGAATACGCATCTGTAACATAACCGGTGTATGGCTGGCTTCCGACAACTCAAACCCCATCTTCACTGCCTGTACAATCGATGGCAGATTTGGGCGTGGATCAAGTAACCAAATCTGTGATTTCATGGCAAATGCGTGGCTACGTTCCTGCATAATTGAGGAACCCTCACCATAATCTTCACCCACTATGATCAAGGCTCCCCCTAAAACACCACCAGATGCCAGATTTGCCAATGCATCAGAAGCAACATTTGTCCCGACTGTTGCCTTGAATGTCACAGCGCCACGTAATGGATAGTTAACTGAGGCAGAAAGTGTGGCAGCCGCAGTGGCTTCACTGGCACTGTTTTCAAAATGAATACCATATTCAGCGAGGATATCCTGCGCATCAGTCAGAACATCCATCAAATGGGAAATCGGCGCGCCCTGATAACCGGCAACATAGCTGACACCTGATTCCAACAATGCTTTTGTAACAGCGAGTATGCCTTCTCCGCTGAAAACTTCGCCCTGCTTCAACCTTAATTTTTCCACTTCCTTTATGAAGGATCGTTCTGCCATGCTCACCTCTCATTTTTCTCTTTTCATGCGACTTTTTATCGATTCCGAATTGCATTGCGGCAACAGGGAAATAACTTCCCGGTAGATAACCGTATATTGATAAAAACGGTGATTGGAGTGACTTAAGTGCAACCAATAAATAAGTTCAGGCAACTAGAAAGACGGGTATATGTATACACAATGGATTTCAAGATGCGTCGCGGCGGCAAGAGAGTGAGTCCCCGAGAGCATAGATAACTATGTGACCGGGGTGAGCGAGCGCAGCCAACAAAGAGGCAGCTTGAAAGACGAAGTGTATAGTAGGAGTATGGAGAATATGAATGAATGATCAATGCATGAACTATCATACAATTGTTATTTATGCAGTACCCGGATAGGTCATGCAAAGAATGGATATACGCTTCATCTTTCAGTTTTCAATCACAAAATACAGCCACTACTATGGCCGCCGTACTGGTGTATCAAGCCCCGCAATATTGTCCATCGGGACTGTAATGGAGAATTTGATACCATTGTTTCCCGCCTGCAAGGTGACGAATGTTCCCATCTCCGCAACCTGATCGATACTACCGCCGGTAGCCGTTGATTCAGGTGTATCGGGATGGCGATGGTAAGCCAATTCCCGAATAGTTAGCCCACGACAATCCAACACTGTGACTGTCGGAGTGTTTTTATGTAACGATATATCCATATTTGATCTTTTTTATGCCAATTACCTGATAATTGATGTGTGAATATCGCTTTGAAATTAGTCTGCCACTTCCCCCCGATTTAGGAGGAAGTGGCAAAACCTTCTTCTATGTCATTAGTTTTTACTTAACTGAATTTTTATTATTTTCTGACTTTATGCGTGTTGCGTCATTAAATTGTGATTATGCCGTTCAATTGTTCGCATAAATCCTTCCGTTGCGCTACGTTTACTCCCTATGTAGTCTGCACTGATTATTCCCGCATGCGGCAGTCTATTAATACCATTGGCCAAAGTATTTTTTACTCTGGATAGATAGCTTTTTACCCCTAAAGTCAATTGCTTACGAGCAGGGGAAGCAACAGGGATATTTGTCTGTATAACATTAAGTTTATTTTCTGGCGCTGGGTCTGCGTGAAACTGGCTGAGGAATTGAACCGTGCCGTTTACGTTTGCACGATTAGCCCACTTTGT
Source organism: Xenorhabdus bharatensis (assembly GCF_037996705.1). NCBI lineage: Bacteria > Pseudomonadati > Pseudomonadota > Gammaproteobacteria > Enterobacterales > Morganellaceae > Xenorhabdus > Xenorhabdus bharatensis. The sequence goes on from NZ_JBBMXG010000016.1 coordinate 21,150, forward strand.
GTGAACTTGTTCTTTGTAAGACCACAACTCTGATTCAGTTCTGGCATTGCCATGAACCATGATCCCGATATTTTTTCCTTGGCTGAGTAAGTCAACCGTTGCGTTTGCCAAACTACGTGTATCTTCATGATTAATAAGATGATCATCATAATTTTTAATTACACCCCCTAAAAACATATCTGACACCGCTTTCTTCTTTCCTTTGAATACAAATTTCATTAGATAAAAATTATTTTTATCATCTGCTGCGTAATCTAACAATTCCCTGATATCAGATGTGGCATTGCCTCCCGCAATACTAGGGCCATGAAAAAAGCTAAATGAACCATTTTTATTCTGTGCTACACGAATATCAAAATATCTGGCTCCCGCTTCTGCTTGCTTTTTCAGACTCAAGTTTTGAGTTTTAAATGCGCGGGTAAATAATGCGCCTAATGAAGATGCTCCATTTCTTGCTCTACTATAGGCGTAAGTTCCTGCATCATGGCTACCCAACATAGCTATCTGAGATAACTTTGTATTGGCAGGTAATTCGCTATGGTTTATGGAATTACATCCTGTTGGATCAGATAATCCAATCGGGTTATTTCTTACCATTCTGAACAAGTTCAGGCCGTCCACCTTTCCCGCTGGATCTGCTGAGAGCCAGCGACCCGCCCACGGCTGATAATACCGGTGTCCGTAGTAGTATAACCCCGTCGCATCCCGTTCTTTGCCTGAGTACCGGCGAGTTTTGTAATCTGCTTCTGTTTGATTACGGGTCGCCCAGACTGCTGTGCCTCCATACGGATAGTATTCTTCCTGACTGATGACGTTACCACTGCCGTCCACTTCCAGACCGCTGCTACCGATAAGGTTATCGTAGTTGTAGCGCACCTGATCATTAATGTTGATTTCTGGCGGCTTACCGTTCTCCCAGTGCAGTACCCGTACTTGCGATCGACCAGCGTTTCTCACGGTAATAACATGCAGTTTCTCTTTTTCTGTTTTACCATTTGTCTTCGTGCGCAGTTCCAGCCCCGGCAGATATATCATTCGCTGCTTTTGCGTGATATTTCCTGTCTGCTGCGTGCTGACTTTCAGAACACGCTGACTACCCGCATCATAGCGATAGTTTTCACTGTCATTTTCCCCACTCTCACGGGTAACCAGCATCACCTTCTGTAGTTCACCACGCAGTGTCCACATCAGGTGTTGGCCCGGCTGCATTTGTTTTTGGTGTCCACTGCCATCAAATAATGCATCAACTTCGCTAATCTCTTTCGTCAGTGTACTGAGTACGCTCCGGTTACTACGGTTTGAAACGGTGAAATTGGTGGTATAACAGTTGTTGTTGGCTGGTGCGCAATGGCATATCTGTATCAGATTACCACCCCGATCATAGTGGTAATGGCGGGTATAGTTGGTATAGGCGTTGTCTGAAACTAAGGGGATACTGTCAGGTCGTTTTTTCCCCTGTGCAGCCGTTCCTGCCATTTCGCATCCCGTTGCCGAGACCAACTGATACAGACTGTCATAAGTGTAGGTATTTTCTGGCACCACTTCTTGATTTCGCCAGTACCGTGTTGCTTCCGCATCATTCTTGATGCTCAGCACATTTCCGACAGGATCATATGTATAACGTAGATCTTGTAAGACCATAGCCCCGACAGTATGTCCAGCCGGTCGCTCTGTTCTTATTCCTATCAGGCGTTGCGTTTCAGGTTCATAAGTATATGTAGTCACCACTCCGTTACCGTGTTCTTCACTCAGCTTCTGCCCGGCAGCAGAGTAAGTCAGTGACGTCACAATAACCTGTTCCTTAGCCGGACCTTTTTTCTTCTTCAGCGTTAACCAGCTACCCTTTAGCAGGCCAGCCACATCGTAAGCCACGCGCTGGCGGTTACCTGCTGCATCTGTGGTGGTCAGCTCTGCACCGGTGGCATCCACTGTGGTCAGGGTTTCGTGGAATTTCTCCTCGAGTAAAGCATCCCAGACAGAAGCATTCTCTCCCTGCCAGTTGACGACCGTTTCCGCTTTGTCTGCATCTTGCCGCAAACGACGACTGACAGAAAGCGGAGCACCACACAGGGCAATGCTATTTATCTGCACCAAACCTGCCGTGTCATAATGACTGATGCACTGACCAACCAGATTCAGATTTTTTTTATCCTGACTATTGTCTGCATACACGAATCGCTCCGTAAACTGAATCTCCTTACTGGAGACCTGTTCAGTAATGCCCAGCAAACGTCCCGGTAGAGCGCTGCCTTCATACAACCAGGAGCGAGTGATAGCCCGGCTTTTGTCATCCCTACCCTCTTTATTTGTTTCGATGCCAGTTACGGCTAAAAACGGCCTCCCGGCGGCATCATTAAGAGTCACAGAGATACCAGCATCAGCACTTTGTGTACGCAACACATTACCGGTAAGGTCAGTCAAGTATGTGAAATTCACCTGTCCGGCGTCATTCAGACGCGGGTCGGCGCTCTGCGTCAGGGCACCCCGTGCATCATAGTGATGGTGAGTGATACGTGTATCTATCACCGTTGGTGTGTCGGGATGACGGTGATAGGCGATTTCTCGCACAGTCTGCCCGCGATTATCCCGAACCGTAACCATAGGGGTTTTACTGAACAGCGATGTGCTCATGATTGGCTCCTTATTGTTGAAGTATTAATCCGATAAATGAGAATTTTTACTCTCAGTATTGTTTTCGGCATTACGCATTATAAGAAATAGGCATCCCAGCTGATGTTTTTATATTCTATCAATAACACCCTAATCTCATTAATGATGATGAAATCGGGTATATCCCATAATATCACCGCTGGAACTTTATTCAGTAGAGTACATCGTAATAAGCAATTGCATTAATTTTTAACGAATAATTAAGCAAGATTGTATAGAAACACCTCCTTTATTAGGATACATCCTTTGAAATTGAATTAAATAGATAATTAAAAATCAATAGTGAGAATAAAGATCTTTTATGGTGCTTATTTCATTAATAGACATTCGTTAATAACGACGAAGACGAATATTCATTCAAAAAGCACACTAAGAGAAAGGGAATAAAAGAAAAAACATTAACAAAAATGAAATATAACTGATTAATAAACGTCTAAAAAATAACAATAAAGATCAATTGAAGATATAAAATCGTTAATTAAAAAACTAAATAATAAGTATTCTCATATTTAAAATTAGCAATCATGATATAAATTTGCATAATTCAATAATCCTTTGTTATAGTTTCTCTCTAATAAAAATTATATCTTTTGCATATTCACATCACCATTAACAGGATTTAAATACTCCTTTTTTAGTATTTAAACCCTGTCTTTCATATTGTATTTCCATTACAGAAATACGATAAGCCCCCCTATATTTAAAGGAAACAAAAATGAATAAGTTTCACGCACAAATCCCAGAGGCTTTAAGAAATAAATGTGGGTTTTATTGTTCTTCGGATATTTGTCAGCGCTCATTTGAACAATTCCGTCAGGAAGTCCGTGAACATCTCTCTTGGTCAGAAACCCGTGCTTTATATGACAATGCATTAGAAGATCAAAAAAGTCATCGCCTGTATGAAGCCAAATTACTTTCCCGTACTAATCCACAATTACAGAATGCCATTCATCTGGCAATGAATAATTCTGATGCTGCTCAATATAGCTATAAAAATGAATTCGGTGACCGAGCTAATCAATTTGTTGCTCCGGATTCTGTCGCATCAATGTTTTCACCCGCAGCCTATTTGACTGAGCTTTATCGCGAGGCACGGAATTTACATACTGAAGATTCCCTTTATCATCTGGATAAGCGTCGCCCTGATTTAAGCACGTTGGCATTAAGCCAGCAGAATATGGATAAAGAAATTTCTACTTTGTCACTGTCCAATGAATTATTGTTGGAAGGCATTAAGAAGAAACGGGGATTAAAAGATCAATCCGCTGTAATGAAACACCTTTCTATTATAGGGGCTACAGATTTCACTCCTTATCATGATGCTTATGAAACTGTTCGCCAAGCGATAAATTTACACGATCCTGGGCTGAAACAGCTTACTGCATCCCCAGCTGTAGCTAAATTGATACCACCTGCCTCTTTACTGGCAATGCAGAATACTATTTCTCCAGTCGCGTTTGAGAACCTAAAAAAGGAACTTCCTGAAAATGTTACTGAAGAGAATGCCGAAGAGCTTTATAAGAGGTATTTTGGTTATGTTTTACCAGAAATGGCAGTCACTCCAAACCATTTAAAAAGCCTACCATTTGAATTTAGTAATGAGGAAATAGAGCAATTTAAAGAAATTGAACTTGTTACCCGTGTAAACAAGGAGGTTGAGCAGAAAAAACAATATATTGATAATAAGCTCACTATCTCTTTAAAAGAAGAAAACGGTTTCAATGCTCGTTATGAGATTACTAGAACACACATAGACCCTAAAGAAGTGTTGCCTGAAGAAGCGATAAGAGATCTTGATTTATCACATGACCGTCAGGAAAATATCATTGGACTATTTCCTAAAGGAAGGGGATTCTATAAATTAGTATACCCAAAGAACAACCCAGAAACATATTATCAATCAGATATTTTCATTACTCGTTTTAAAGATGGAAAAGAAACTGCTGAACGAATTCATATTTCAAATTTAGATCAATTTGAAGATACAGATGGTAATCTAATCACTGTAATTAATTTAAATCAGGAAATAAGAGAAAAACATGATGATTCTTTCTCTTTAAATCCTTTAAAAATCATACTAATTAAGTTTGATGCGTCAAGAACAAGCAAGGCAAAAGTAGTAGCCTCATCAGAATTTAAAATAGAAAGAACAGATCTTTATTCCATGATTAATAAGGATCAACTAAGTTTAGTAAAATTATTCAATAAAATCAGGCTGTCACGTTTGATAAAAATTCCATTATCCCTTAAAGACATTTCCGATAATCAGGAAATAGAAAAAAGGGTTATGGATACATTTTTCCGGCCATATACTTATATGCACCGCTATGGTATTGATGCCGAAAAAGCAACAGTTCTATGCAATGGTGTTATTTCTGCTAAGGCTAATAAAAATAAATTCAGCCAGTTTGACCACCTGTTTAATACTCCATTATTGGATAATGACACGTTTTCTGCGGATAACAAAGAGATTGATTTCACATCAAATCACACACCGGAACGGTATAAAACCATATTAAAGCGCGCCTTTAATGTAGATGACATCGCCTTTTATCACCTACTAGACGTTGCAATTGGTCATAAAGGAAAATTTTTTGTTAATAACCAAGAAAACCTTTCTGCATTGTATCGGGCCAAGTTATTGGCAGAAACACACCAATTAAGCCTGATTGAATTAAAATTACTGCTGACAGCGCTGGGTAAGAATAATGCTTTCTTATCAGGGATGAATAATAACGATCTGGCAGAATTAATTGATAATATTTATACCGTCACACAATGGTTACAGGCCAAGAAATGGGATGTCTATCAGTTATTTTTGATGACAACTGATACCTATGATAAAACCCTGACACCAGAAATTCAGAGTTTACATAATACGGTCTCACATGGTTTACAAAGCTTAGATAATGCTAAGAATCAAGCCACTAAGTCTGTTTTATTAGAAAAAATGGCACATTTTATTGCCGCCTCCCTGCAATTGCCCTCGGAGAATGTCGCTCATTCTATTTTATTGTGGGCTGATAAGCTCAAGCCCGGAAACGGTCAGATGACTGCGGAAAAATTCTGGAGCTGGCTGAGCACCGAATATCATTCAGAAAATAAAAATTCTGTTGTCACTCAGGAACACGCTGTGCAGTATTGCCACTGTCTGGCACAATTGGCGATGATTTATCGTGCCCTTGATTTGGGTGAAACCGCATTCCAGTTGTTTGTGAAATCGCCTGAATATTTTGGTATATCATCCGACATAACACGCACGCCGTTTTCATTGATCACACTCACCCGTTTTTCTGATTGGTTCCACTCACTGGGTGAGCAGGCTTCTGTCATATTGACCGAGTTTACAAAACAAACGTTGACCGCAGAACAATTAGCCCATGCCATGAATCTGGATATAGAACTGCTGAAAAAAGCTAATATTCAGGCGTTTTCCTCGGTTAATACAAAAGAACTTAAGCACCCGAAACATCTGGAAGATTTGAGAAGAGATCTAGAATACATCATGTTGGGTTTGAAAGATCTAAACAACCCCGAAATTCCGAAAAATTATCTGGAAGATTTAAAAAAAGGCCACCTGAAAAATATTCTGAAAAATGTTCTGAAAAATCCACAAAAAATGCTGGACGACTTGAATAAGTTAAATTCCTTAGAGAGCCTGAAAGAATTTATCAAAAATTTCCTGGAGGAGCTGGACGGTAAAGAACAAGAAATTATCCTCACCAATTGGCCGTCAATCGACGCAACGTTGCAATGGGTTAATCTTTCACAAACATTCAATACTCCTCCTCAGCATCTGGCTTTATTGGTGGAACTAAATCGGAATCCTGAGTATGCCAACTGGCAAACAGCAGCCACTTTGCTGAGTGCTGGTCTGGATAACCAGAAAACCAATATCCTGAATGATTATCTTGATAAAGTGCGCAGTACCGCATTAAGTCAGTACTATATCCGTGAAGTTTCCGATTCTACCCTCCATATCAATACCCGTGAGGATCTCTATCAGCACTTATTAATAGACAATCAGGTTTCTGCGTCTATTAAAACGACCCGTATTGCTGAGGCAATCAGTAGTGTTCAGCTCTATATCAACCGTGCCTTGCAAAAAATGGAACTTGACAAATTTCAGGCTAATGTCACCACCCGACAATTTTTCATGGATTGGGATAAATATAATAAACGTTACAGCACCTGGAGCGGTGTTTCCCAATTAGTTTACTATCCGGAAAACTATATCGATCCAACTATGCGTATCGGGCAGACCCATATGATGGATAATTTATTGCAATCCATCAGCCAGAGTCAGTTAAATACGGATACCGTGGAAGATGCTTTTAAAACCTATCTGACCGAATTTGAAAAAATTGCCAATCTGGAAATTATCAGTGCTTATCATGACCATATCCATAATCATGAAGGACTAACTTACTTTATTGGGCAAAGCAAAACAGAAGTGGGTGAATATTACTGGCGTAGTGTTGATCACAGTAAATTCTCAGAAGGTAAATTTGCTGCCAATGCATGGAGTGAATGGCATAAAATTGATTGCCCAATCAATCCACACCGTGCTCTTCTCCATCCCGTGATTTATAAATCTCGTCTCTATCTGGTATGGCTGGAACAAAAAGAACAAGCGCAACAAAATGAATTAAAAAATGCAGCAACGCAAACTGAATCAAAAAATACCGGCACAAAAACTGAATCAAAAAGCGTAGCAAAACATTATTACTATGAGCTTAAATTAGCCTATATCCGTTATGACGGTACCTGGAATGCACCGCTGGTATTTACTCTCCCCAAGGAAGCCGTCAATTTACTGACACAAAATAATGACTCTATCAGTTTATATTGTGTGCATTGCCCTGATAATAATACCTTACTGGCAATGTTACATAAGACTGAAAAAGAAACTAAAGACTATAAGAATAATTCCAAAGAAGTTCATGGATTATGTATTTCTGCTGATATGAGTGCAGAAAAGATGAAGGATTGGAGTCTCTACCATACCAGCGGTTATACTCACTTTGATACTACTGATGTCAAAAGAGTGAATATCCCTTGCACAGAGAGTCAATACACTTTATCCAGAACTTCAATAGGACACAGCAATTCCAACAGTTGGGGAAAATATGGATTAACTCAGCTCAGCGGGGGAAGTATTTCAAATATTTCACTGACTGGTTCAAAAATGTCTCTTTCCCCCAAAATATGTATTGCTTATCGTGGAAAAACAACGTCATTAAAGAAACAGTGCGACCTGATGATAAAGCATGGCAAGGTTGGCGATAAATTCACAATCTATACCAATATCAATCAGGGCACACCTCATATTTATCCTGTGTATCAGCATAATGGAAACAATGCGAATCGTTTACTGTTCTCAATAGCTGGCAACAAAAAGAGCGGTGAACATTATGCATCCGTCTATCTACATGGTGGTTCAAAAAAGGATAGTGGGAAATTCAGTGTCCATGAAGGGTTTATAGATAATAAAAATGACAGTGGAGATATATTCAATAAGGATTTCTCCATCATGCTTACTCAACAACAGCGCACTTATTATAGCAATGTTGACTCTCATGAATTACAAGCTTTTCCTTTCCCTAGTGATTCTTATTGGCCCCAGTCTTGGGAAAGAAGGCGTGACCCTTTCGATTGGCCTTGGTCTGATTTCCGTGAGCGGGATCGTATCACCTATTCGCGAACTTCTGTCAAAGGCCCCGTCACAATAGATACGGGTATCGATGTTGATACTGTAAAAGTCACCATAAAATCAGGTGGTAATAACATAGATTTCATTGACAAGAACTCCATCAAAGATCATAAATCAGGAAATTTACAGAATATTGTTTATTCATCTTCTCCTATTAAGATTGATGTTTCTAAACTGAAGTTCACAGGTAACAAAGCAAATATTGAAATTACTTTTAGCGCAGTAGCAAAAGATAATCGTAATTTAGGCTCTGAAACCTTTAATATGACTGTCTACCAGAAAATTGAATCAGAGGATAACGCCCCTATTTTGCTGCGCCATAACTCAAATGGTGTGCAATATATGGAATGGGATAAAAAGCCAATTCGTCTGAATACATTATTTGCCCATCAGTTAATCAAATTAGCGGGTAATGGTATCGATACCATTCTGAATATAGAAACGCAGAAAATTCACGAGCCGGGAATAGCTGATTCAGCCGAAACTGAAATGGATTTCAGTGGGGCAAATGCGCTCTATTTCTGGGAATTGTTCTATTACACCCCGATGATGGTGGCACAGCGCCTTTTACAAGAGCAAAACTTTGACGAAGCCAACCGCTGGCTGAAATATGTCTTTAGCCCATCCGGTTATACCGTGCAGGGTCATCATAAAGATTACCACTGGAATGTGCGCCCATTATTGGAACAAACCAGCTGGAACAGCCATCCACTGGATTCTGTCGATCCTGATGCCGTTGCCCAGCATGATCCAACACACTATAAGGTTGCGACCTTTATGCGTACGCTAGATTTGTTGCTGGCTCGTGGTGATCACGCTTACCGCCAACTTGAGCGTGATACGTTGAATGAAGCCAAAATGTGGTATATGCAAGCCTTACATTTGTTGGGAGATATGCCGCCCCTGCCAATGGATTCTATTTGGTCTGAACCCACACTGGAAAGTGCTGCCAGCCAAACAACACAACGTGCCCATACATTGGCTTTGGCTGCGGCTCAACATAAAGAAATACCACCAGCAGAAGTGTCTGAACCACTGTATACCGCAAACAGCCTCACCAAACTGTTCCTGCCACAAATCAACGGGGTCATGCTTGATTACTGGAAAAAACTGAAACAACGCCTGTATAACCTACGTCATAACTTATCGATTGATGGTCAGCCGCTTTATCTGCCGATTTATGCCAAATCTGCTGATCCTAAAGCACTGCTCAGTGCTGCGGTGAGCAGTTCACAGGGTGGCAATGAAATGCCAAAAGCTTTTATGCCGCTATGGCGTTTCCCGCACATGTTGGAAAATGCCCGTGGTATGGTTAGCCACCTGATCCAGTTTGGTTCGACCCTACAATCCATTATTGAGCGTCAGGATGCGGAGGCTCTCAATGCCCTGCTGCATAATCAGGCCAAAGAGTTAATGCTGACAACCCTGAAAATACAGGATAAAGCCATTGAAGAACTGGCTAAAGAAAAAACCGTTCTGGAGCAATCCAAAGCAGGTGCTCAAACCCGCTATGACCATTATCACGGCTTATATGAAGAAGATGTTAATGCCGGTGAAAAATCAGCCATGGAGATGAGAGCAACGTCTCAGGGCATCTCTTTGGGAACAAAAGGTTTATATATGGCAGGCGCGGCTCTGGAAATGGTACCCAATATCTACGGAATGGCTGTCGGTGGCTCTCGTTATGGTGCAATCACTAATGCCATCGCGATTGGTAGCGAAGTGATTGCAGGTAGTCTACAAATTGCTGCGGATACAGTGGCACAATCTGAAGCATGGCGTCGCCGTCGTCAGGAGTGGGAAATTCAGTATAAAAATGCTGATGCAGAATTGAAGCAAATCGATGCTCAGTTAGCGGCTCTGTTAGTTCGTACTGAATCTGCTGAATTGCAAAAACAAAACCTGATCACTCAACAGGAACAGGCTGAAGCACAATTAAGTTTCATGCAAACCAAATTCAGTAATCAGGCACTTTATCACTGGTTACGCGGACGTTTGGCAGCGATTTACTTTCAATTTTACGATTTGACTGTTTCCCGCTGTTTGATGGCAGAACAAGCATACCGTTGGGAAACCAATAAGCTCGAAGCAAGTTTTATCAAGCCGGGTGCATGGCAAGGGACTTACGCAGGTTTACTGGCTGGAGAAACCCTGATGCTGAATCTGGCACAAATGGAAGACAGCCATTTACGCTATGAGCAACGAGCGTTAGAAGTAGAACGTACCGTGTCTATGGCAAATGTTTATAATAACCTATCTGAAAATAATAAATTCAATCTGTCAGATAAAGTTTCAGAGCTATTGCGGGATGGCAAAGGCAACTATGGTCAAAATGGTAATACCCTGAAGCTAGAAAATGCTAATTCACTGACATCACTACAAGCCTCTATTTCTTTGGTCGACCTGAAAATCAGTGACGATTACCCTCAATTCAAAGACAGAACCCGCCGTATCAAACAGATCAGCGTGACATTGCCTGCATTGCTTGGCCCATATCAAGATATTCAGGCTATCTTGTCCTATGGTGGCAGCCATTCTAATCTGGCAAAAGGTTGTGAATCACTGGCCATTTCTCGTGGTTTAAATGATAGCGGTCAGTTCCAACTGGATTTCAATGATGGCAAATTCCTGCCATTTGAAGGTATTCCTGTTGATGATAAAGGAACGCTCACTTTGAGTTTCCCGAATGCGCTGAGTAAGCAGGAAACAATATTACAAAGTCTGAACGACATTATTTTGCATATCCGTTACACCATTAATCAATAAACCACCGAGATAAAGTTAACACCGATCCTGCAATTTCCGCAGGATCGGCAAGGAACCGTATATGAAAAAATCATCAACATTTAACGTTACCGAATTATCTCTGCCTAAAGGTGGTGGCAATATAACGGGTATGGGTGAAGCGATGACACCAGCCGGCCCTGATGGTATGGCAAATATTTCCCTGCCCTTACCTATTTCAGCGGGACGAGGATATGCACCTTCATTGAGTCTGAATTACAGTAGCGGTAATGGTAACGGCTCATTCGGATTAGGATGGAACTGTGCTGTCATGTCTATTCGTCGACGCACCAGCCAAGGCGTTCCAGATTATAACAATACCGATACTTTTCTGGGACCAGACGGTGAAGTATTGGTTGCTGCATTAAATGAAGAACAACAACCGGATATTCGCTCTGCTTCTTCGCTGCAAGGGGTTAAATTAGGGGATACTTACACGGTTACAGGCTATTGCTCCCGACAGGAACAGCAATTTAATCGCTTCGAATATTGGCAACCACAAACCAAACCGCAACAAGATGATTTTTGGCTTATCTATGGTGCTGACGGACAAAAACATTTGCTGGGTAAAAATACCGGAGCAAGAATTTCTAACCATCAACAAAATCATCAAACCGCGCAGTGGTTACTTGAATCTTCCGTTTCAACCCACGGTGAGCAAATTTATTATGAATATCGTTGTGAAAACGATATGGCATGTAGTGCCACAGAGCTTCAATTACATCCAAAATCGAGTGCCCAACGTTATTTGACCGCAGTACATTACGGTAATATTAAGGCCAGTAGTAAATTATTAGGATTGGACTGCAATAAAGAAATATCAACAGATGATTGGTTGTTTCATCTGGTCTTTGATTACGGAGAGCGTTCTTCTCATCTAAAGGATAAACCTGTTTTTGTCTCACCAAAAAATTGGCTATGTCGTAAAGATTGCTTCTCACGTTATGAATATGGCTTTGAAGTACGGACTCGTCGTTTATGCCGCCAAATTCTGATGTATCACAACATTGAGCAACTGGACTCTTCTACCAAGAATAACAACATAGATAAGATAGCGCTTGTTGCACGTTTAGTACTGAAATATGACGAGAAACAGGTTGCCAGCACATTAACGATGATCCAACGTGTCAGTCATGAGATTGAGAAAGACAAATCTGATGTTTTTCAATCCCTGCCACCACTGGAATTAGGCTATCAGCCTTTTGATCTTAAACAACCAACACAATGGCAACCGATGGAAATGCCTGCCAGTTTTTATCCTCATCAACATTGGCAGTTTGTCGATCTTAAGGGTGAAGGTATTCCGGGACTTTTATATCAGGAACACGGCGCTTGGTGGTATCGGGCGCCACAGCGATCCTCTGATAAAAACCAACCTGATACTGTCGTTTGGGGGGATATTCAACCTCTGCCTACCATCCCTTCCCTGCAACAAAATGCCAGTCTGTTTGATATCAATGGTGACGGGCAACTGGACTGGGTAATTACCGGCTCTGGGCTACAGGGCTATTATAGCCAGTGCCCTGATGGAAACTGGACGAATTTCACGCCGATCCATGCTCTGCCGGTAGAATATTTCCATCCAAAGGCACAACTGGCAGATATCATCGGTACCGGATTATCAGACCTTGTAATGATTGGCCCGAAAAGCGTTCGTTTATACGCCAATCAACGTAAAGGGTTTAATTCCGGACAAACCGTAATCCAATCCGAGGGAATTACATTACCAATACCGGGAATGGATGCCCGTCAATTAGTTGCATTCAGTGATATTCTCGGTTCTGGACAGACGCATCTGGTTAAAATCAATGCAAATGGTGTTACCTGCTGGCCAAACTTGGGGCAAGGCCGTTTCGGGCAACCGACCACCCTATCGGGATTTAATCTTCCAGAAAATAATTTTAATCCCGATCACGTTTATCTGGCTGATATCGATGGCAGCGGCACAACAGATTTAATTTATGCTTGTGCTGATCATTTGAAAATTTTCATCAACCAAAGCGGAAATCATTTTGCAGAACCATATCTCTTGCCACTTCCCGAAAATATGTGTTTTGATAACATCAGTCAGCTACAAGTCGCCGATATTCAGGGACTGGGTGTTGCCAGCCTGATATTGAGTCAGGCTTATGGGGGGCAACAGAATGGTACACGGCACTGGCGTTATGACTTTGTCAAACAAAAACCGTGGCTGTTGAATGAAATGAACAATAATATGGGAGCTCATCATACTCTGCATTACCGCAGTTCTGCCCAGTTCTGGCTGGACGAAAAAGCTGATTTAATCGCTACAGGCAAAAAAGCAGTTTGTTTTTTACCCTTTCCGATACATACGTTATGGCAAACTGAAATTACCGATGAAATTTCCGGGAATAAACTCATTAATGAAGTCAGATACAAATATGGGGTCTGGGATGGTCGTGAACGCGAATTCCGTGGTTTTGGCTATGTTGAACAACGTGATACGAACAAACGGGCGCAAGGCAGTGTATCTAACCAGGTGAAAGATAGTGCATCAAAACACGCATTTCCTGCATTGAACAAAAGTTGGTACGCCACAGGGTTACCTGCTGTCGATGATAATTTATCAGATCAATTCTGGCAGGAAGATAAAAAAGCATTTAATTTATTTCACCCGCGTTTTACCGTTTGGGAAAAAAATGATGATCTTGATATTCTTGTCACTCAGCAAAATGACAGTTATTGGCTCAATCGTGCCTTAAAAGGCCAATTATTACGCAGTGAGCTGTATGGATTGGATGAAAGCCGACAAGAATCTATTCCCTACACGGTCAACGAATACCGTTCTCAAGTCCGCCGAATTCACGCAGCTGATAATAAATTTATTTATCAGACCTCCGTATTAGAAAGCCGCCAATATCACTACGAGCGCATCAGCAGTGATCCTCAATGCCACCAGAGTATTACCCTGAAAACGGATAAATATGGTTATCCATTAAAGCAAATCAGCATTCAATATCCACGCAGGCCGCTTTCTGACATAAAACAGGATTACGCCAAAATATTATCATTGCCCGCCAATTTGCTAGAAGACAGCGATGATAAACAACAAAAAGTATTGAGATTGAATCAACAATTATTCAATTGGCACCATTTGGTTAATACTGAAACTCGAGTATTGGGATTACCCTATGAGACACGTCAGGATGCTTTTGTTTATGACGAGAATCAAGCTCCAACCCATGGATTTACCTTAGAAAATGTAACTATTCTCCTGAACTCAAAGAGTTCTTCGTGGGAATATCTGGGTCAACAACGAACCTTCTATACTAAGGGCTGCGGTGAAAAACCGATATCGGAACCTACACCTCAGGCATTAGTTGCTTTTACTGAAACCGCAATATTTACCGAATCGCAACTATCATCCGTTTTCGATAGTAAAATGCCAGAGCAAGAACGTAATGATATTTTAAAAAAAGGAGGATACCAGAAAGGAACTCTCGTCCTCTTTGATACGGAGGAAAAAGATAAGAAAAACCCCCCTAAAATATGGGTGTCTCGTCAAGGCTATACCAACTATGGCAGCACTAAAGAATTCTGGCGCCCAATGACACAACGAGATTCTCTGTTAACAGGTCAATACCAGCTAACATGGGCATCTCATTACTGTGTAGTCACAGAAACCAAAGATGCAGCTGGATCCACCACCCAAGTAAAAGAATATGACTGGCGTTTTTTGTTGCCCGTTCATCTTATTGATATTAACGATAACCATCATTTTATCACGCTGGATACACTTGGACGTTTAACAACCCAGCGTTTCTGGGGAACGGAAAAAGGTGAAACTGTGGGTTATTCTGAACCTCAAAAGGTGTCTTTCCCAACATCAGAACAAATAGCATTCGATTGTGGTGCCACCATCAAAGAATTAGTTACACAATGTAAACCTTTACCTGTTGCCATCTACCAGCGTTACTATCCTTCGAGTTGGATGTTCTCGGAAAAAAATAAAGACGTTGATTCATTGATAAACTCCTCTGATTGGACGGCGTTGGATAAACAAAAAATTTTCACTGATGATGGTTATATCCGCATTCTCGCTTTACTCCACTGGATTGAGAAGCAACCTAATCACACTCTTCTGAAAGAGCAGTTAACACAACTTTCCCGTTTACCACCGCACAGCCTAACATTGACTACTGATCGTTATGATTCTGATGCCGAACAGCAAATTCGCCAGCAGGTGACATTCAGTGATGGCTTCGGACGTGTATTACAATCCTCAATTCGTCATGAAGATGGTAAAGCATGGCAGCGCAGTCATGATGGTAAACTCATTTCTGAATACCAATCAACGAAAAACCGCTGGGCAGTAACCGGACGGACTGAATATGATAATAAAGGGCAGGTGATACGTACTTATCAGCCTTATTATCTGAATGACTGGCGTTATGTCGCTGATGATAGTTCTCGCAAAAACGCTTATGCCGATACTTATTATTATGATCCGATTGGGCGGGAAATATCGGTGAAAACCGCTAAAAATGGGTTGCGTCGGGTACAGTATTATCCGTGGTTTACGGTCAGTGAAGATGAAAATGACACAGCAGACGAAATAGCAACAAAAGCAGTTAAGTAACTTCTCTCTTATTTCCCCTGTCTGGCAGGCAGGGGATCCAATTTAACCCCATTTATTGTTCAGAGTAATTTATCTAATTCTCCAAAATATGAGTATCCGCCCGCCATATCCCGACTAATACTACAATCGTAATCATTCTGTAATCAGAGGGGGAATCCCGACGATGATGTGCTCGTAATCCATTCATGAATATATTCACGATGATGTAACTTCCATTTAGAAAAAATGTGGATACTGCTTAACAGAACATTTTATATACCTTATGAATTTCAGGAGTTAATCAAAACGATGGCCTGAGAAACAACGGGTATGACGTTATGAGGTTTCTGATAATGACGAGTAAGCCGTGGCACAACTATTACATTGATCATAAACACATTGATAATAAAAACGTTGATAATAAAAGCGCCGATTCAAAATATGCAGACTCCAGATATGCTGTATCTACAATTAAGTCTCATCTCAGTTCTCCGGAACATCTGCTTTTTTCGTCCTGTGATCTTGATGAAACAAGATCAATGGTCGGGCGGGTGATGAAGCCCCATCAGCTCAATATGCTGGGTAGCAGCCGAAAACTGAATTCAAGGATGTACTATATACCCTTTGGGGATTTTTCCATCAGCCGTCTGCATTATGGCGCCAATGTTGAAATTACGCCGGGTGCGCTGGATTCTTTTTTTCTTATTCAAATGCCGTTATCAGGCTATGCCTCTATTGAAAGTGGCGGGCAGTGTATTGATTCTACTCCGAATCTGGCCTCCGTCCTCAGCCCGGATCAACATACTGTTATGCGCTGGAATGCTGATAACGATCAGTTTATGGTGAAAATTTCCCGCTCATTACTGGAACGAACCCTTGTCGGGCAGTTGGGGCATCCTTTGGATCAACCATTGATATTTGAACTGGGATTCGAATGGCAACAATGCCAGACATGGCGCTGCCTGATGCTCTATCTGCTCGAATGTAGAGTTCAGGTACCCGATATTCTGCAATACAAGCTCATTACTACTCAGATTGAACAATTGCTTTCTGCCACCCTGCTTTCTGCACATCAGCATAATTACAGCGGTGATCCCGCTAATCACAGAGGTTCTATCCGACCACGGCATGTACGGCGGGTACAGGAATATTTGCAGGCTCACGCCCATGAGCCGATCACTGCTGAACAGTTGGCTCAGGTCGCGGGAGTCAGTCTGCGCAGCCTTTATTCCGGTTTCAGGGAATTTCTGGATATCAGCCCGATGCAGTATTTACGCAATCTGCGTCTGGAACATGTCCGTACAGAATTACTGGCAGGAGAAGCAAGCAACGTTACGGGAGTGGCCCTGCGTTGGGGGTTTGCGCATATGGGGCGATTCAGCGCTGAATATAAAGCGCGTTATGGGGAGACTCCGAGTGAAAGTTTACGTCGCGGATAAATACTGGTATCGGCCCAGAATATAATGACTCCAGGCCATAGAAGGTTACATAATTCGATATTTACTGCGGATATCCCTGATCTGAGATTTAAGTTGTCCACAGCCACCCAGAATTTCCGTACCATCGCTTTTATCTGATATGCACCGAAAGCCGGCTTCAGTAAGTGCTTTCGCAAAAGACGGCATTTCTTCGGACGGATTCAATATAATCCCATTTATGCTACTGACTTCGTTCAGGTATTTCAGCTTAATAATAAAAGTGTCTTTATCCACCAAGTCTTTTAACCGGGCCAAATCTTCCTGTGAGTCGTTAATTCCCTCCAACATCAGGTAATTAACGATAACAGGAACCCCCGTGTTATGGTGATAAGTTGCAAAATATTCAAGCAGATCTTTCGTGCTGAATTTTGCTTTTGACGGGATCAACATATCACGTTGTTCATCCGTGGTTGCATGGAGAGAAACAGAAATAGTATCCAGAGGAAGGTCATAAAGCTTATCTGCGGTATGGCGGATACCAACCGAAGTGAGTGTAACCCGATTAGCCAGTGATTGGCTTTTAAATTCAGTAACCGCTCCACTGATCTCTTTCAGATTCAGCATCGGCTCACCCATACCAGCAAACAGTATTGTATTGAGTTCCTGATTATCTCCCAATGACCCGGAATTTAATAAATGTTCACGACATAATAAGACCTGTTGCACTATTTGTTCTGTCGTCATATTCCCCAATGGTTTCTGCCTGCCGGTTTCGCAGAATACACAGCCAACGGCACAACCATATTGGCTGGAAATACAAAGATAAGGTAAATGTTGTTCGGTATGCTTAAAGAACGTAGATTCAACACTTTTTCTTAAGTCTGAATCACTTGCTGACAGTAAATATTTTTTAGAGCCGTTATCTGACTCCACCACTTCACTAATTCTCATCTTCATACCTTCTCAATCTTTTCAACACGGTAGCGCATGTCAGAGACCCTGCCTATTTTCGTATTGGATAAAGTCAGATCAGATTGCATAACATCCTGATGTCTTAATCGGATCAATGAATAATTTTTTGAATTTCGTTCAGTTAAAGTGTGGAAAAATAACAAACATGACTACCCAATCGTTTTTCGGGATCATCGTTGTCGCGGGAAAAATAAGTTGTTTTGGCTACTATGTTTTGTGTAAAGACCACGGTTTTGTGTAAAGACCACGTTTTGCAAAAGCCACTGTTTTTGTAAGGGCTACTTTGGAATCTTGACATTGATTCTGTGGACTAGTGATACCAAGGCGCACTAACTCAGAAATTTTAGCCTCAGCGACTGCTTGGACTGGATGAAAAGATACAACACATTAATCACAATCAGTATTTCTGTTTTAGCACAACCGAATGCAGCATAATATCATTCAGGTTTTTTCGGAAGGATTTTATGGCAAAAATTCCATTTTTTATCGATAAATAATTCCATCAATATGATTATTAAAGATTTTTATTCCCAAATTACGCTTGTGACGTTAATTTCACTCGAATCTATCGCCCTGCCCTCATCATGAGCAGCAGGGATGAGCCGGCAATCCACTTAATGGCGTGCTGGGGATTTCTGGGTTTGGCGAAAAAGAGATGCTGAGCTGATTTTTAACCTATTTATTTTTGCCATTCATTAAAAACCATTTATTATCAATGCGTTTTTACCTCATATTAAAGGGAGATTTTTATGCATTGGTTAGGATGGATACCCATTGGTCTCTTGTCGGTATATTTATTGTATCAGGGTCTTATATGGCTTTTAGTGGTTTTTATCATGAGATATGGCATAAAAATAATTCCGAAAGATGCCGAAAAAACCTTACAAAAAGAGAATGAAAAACGGGCGCGGGGTGAGCTCCTTCCCTTATCCCATGAAGACTGGGGGATGATGGTCATTGCGCCTCAGGCACTATTTGACGGGAAGAGTTGCACGGATTATTCACCTAAGGATGACACCGACAGTAAATTCGACCTAATCTATGGAGTAAAAAACAGGCAGGATTTAATCCATGAACTATTTAGTTTAATCACCGGGCAGGATGAAGGACATGTTTTATTTCATGAAACAAGGGAGAAAGTGATTGGCTTACCTGAAAAGGAATTTAAAAAAGCTCTGAAAGAAATCAGACGGCGTAACGTCTCTCAGGAGGAGAAAAAGGCATTTATCTGGCAATACAAAGTGATGTATCACAATATCAATGAGGCGCAAAGCCTGAAATATTTCCCGACTGACTATCATACCTTCATCAAACATTGTTTAGCCGGGTGCAGACTGAAATACATCACCGAAGCCGAAGCCAAAGCGTGGGCAAACATGTTAGCCCCGTTTTTTCGTGAGACGTTCAATGGATGGGGTGATGTATGGCACAGCTACGTCATGAATTACTGGTTTTTTATCGGATATGATAAAACATTTAAGCAGATAGAACCGACCTATCGAGCCATTATCAACGTCTTATTAAAAGAAATGTGCAGCCCGATTAATACGATTAAATGGAATGCCCCACTTCCCCCCGTTGAGACATTTTCATTTGCCGAAGCCGTGGCAGGCTTAAACGTGAAAAATCAGAGCGGTAGGATAATGGACGTTGATGAAGTAAATAACATCATCAGAAAACATCTGAATATGGCAGGTTCGTAAATCATCAAAAAGACAGAAAACCAATAACAGGAGCACTGTGCCCCTGTTATTATTTCTGCTGCTCAGGCCAGTCAATATCAGAGACGGCAGTACAGTCTATCGTGCTCCCTGAGAAAATGTGTCTATCCACACCCTTGGCGCGTTTGCTCCTCCCGCCTCGCGCGTGCACAAAAGGGATGTGTTTTTGCGCAGTTGTGCTGAGGCGGGGATCTCTAGCCGGAGCTGGTTTTGCGAGGGATTGGAATGCTAAGAAAAATAGAAAGAATGTTTGCCAAGATCGACGCCAATCAATGCGATGGTATTCATTAAATTCTCACCAAAGCAGGTAAAATCAAGACAAGAGGCTTAAATGATGTCACACTCATTTGCAGGTTGAATGAGCTATGGTCTTTCGTCGGTAACAAAAAAACAGCAGGTTATGACTCCTCGCAACGCGAGGAATCAAACGGGGTTCTATAATTTTGGAAAACTATTTACTACTACAGTCATAACTACTATTTTCTGATAACTATACTTCTACAAAGTGTAATACCGTATATCTTGGTATTGCGTTAGCACCATCATAAATAGGTAACTTACCCTGTTGCAATATGCGACTGAGACCTTCTGTGGAAATCTGATAAATAAACCAATTCTTCTCAGAGTAGTCTTCTTTAGTTGTCAGCACATATAAATATGTCTTCTCTCCTTCGACAAAGGTACTGAGGAAAGTATTTATTAAATTATCTATAATCATACTATCAGGGTAAAGAGTAAATTTTCCTTGTGCCACTACAGGGCCGGGGCCATTTATGGAAATCTGCCTAATAAACCAATTATTATCAAAATCCCGCCCAAAGGTATATGTCTGCCCCTTTTCAACAAAAAAACATGGAAAATCTATCGCGTAAGGCCAATGTCCCCTTTTCAATGCCTTACCTAAACCATTTACTGGTGAAATTGGGTAAACAGCCCATTCATAAGACTCATCATAATTATTAATATTTTTCATTGATAGAGAAAACAAATATGCTTGATTCCCTTCGCCGAAAGGAGATGAGGAATTTGAGTTTGTAATTATGACACTGTTAGTTGCAGAATTAACTGAATTTCCTGCCCAATCGATAATAGTATAGAAAATATCATATTCACCGGGAGGTATAGTATAAAAAGGTATTTTTATTTGATACTTAGGGTCATTAATATTGTCACTTGTAATATCTAACTCTTGTGAGTGTATATATTCATTAAGATAAACAATAATTTTATCCTGACAATGAACTCTCTCATACTTTTCTATTTCCACCAATAAAATTGGTTTATTTTGTTTTGCTTCATCAATGATGTCATTGTGTTTTTGTGGTAAATAAGGGGCTGCATGCTGGTTGTTTTTTGTCGTCATGAAATCACCTTTTCAACGTGTGGTTTTTATTACTCCATTCAAATAAAAATTATGCTAAAAACCAAATTATAACGTATCCAAATATAAAAAATATAACTTTATCAGTATACCAAATACTTTTAATAACACATTGTAAATAAATTAACACTCCCTTGGGTGTTATTTACACTTTAATATCAAAAAAACAGTATTACCGATAAAATAAATAACCACAATGCCTTTAATAAAAAAGAAATTAGCTGCTAAAGTGAGCAATTAGTTAGTGTTTTTACTCGTATCTTTGTCGGTTAATTATCAGATTTTATTATTATCCATAAATTAGAAAATGTGACTATACGAGATATAGTAATGACCTCAAAATAAAAATCGTTTTATCACATTCATGATCAGTTAAAATATTTCTTTTTTAAGATTTATATTACTAAAAGATTTTTCTGAAAAAAATTATCGTGACACACTATTCGAGAAAAGTGCGCCACGCCACCTAAAAATCAAATTAAACCAATGGGCTATCTAAATCACCATGTCATCCTTAAACCAATTTTCCCACTCAGCTCGTAACTATCTGCAAAGTTTTTCAGGCTGGTATTGACTGAAGTCTGACTATAGGCAAAATATCTACCATTACCCCAACTGTAGGAACCACCTGCTCCCGCTTCACCCCAAGTACGTTCATTGCCGCCATGGAAGGAAACATTCGCAACATCAACTACATCATTACGTCCCAGAAGTTCCTGTCGAAGGTTGAAAAGCCCGTAGAGATTTGACGCTTTTTCATCCTGATTCTGCTCATCGTACCACTTTTGACTGTAGTCTATCGTCGCGCCCACACGCAGTTTCATATTATTGCTTTGATCAAAGCGGATTTTTGTACCAAACCTGTCATCAAAATCTTTCATATCAATAGAAGAATAAACCAGCTGAGTCTGTGGGGTGAGTGACCATGTCGGGGTTAAATCAATCCGACGCCCTGACTCCAGACTCAATGCATATCCGAAAGCCGATTTCTTATTTCCCAAGTATTGGCCTGCCGTTTTTGAATTAAGGTCACTGTTAAAATAACTAAATTGAGCCAATCCATCCAAATAAAACCCATTATTGTCATGCCATGTACTGGTAGTACCCAGCGTGTAACCATTTGCATGGATATTGCCGTCACCGTGCACAGAGCCTGCATCAGCATTAATATTCGCATATTGCAGAAAAATACCGCCATTCACTGTACCCAGCCCATCGTTATAAAGACGTTTATCTACCCCAACCTGAGCACGGGTCATATTATAAGTGATACTGCCAGTTCCAGCGGTAGTGATACGGGATGATAGCTTACCGTGAGACGCTGTTATCTGCCCCCATACCCCAGAGGGGATATTGTCTGTACTATTTTCATCCACATCATCCACAGTAGTGCTGAAGCTATTCATGCTACGCAGCCTATCTTCACCGCTATAGAGTCGGTTATGCAAGGATTCAGGAGCGTTCAGCGTCTGCAAAACCCGACCATAAATTTCGTAAATACTGACACCTGCCTGATAAAGATGCGTTGGCTCTAGTTTAGGGCTTGGAGTGGTCAGAGATGAGCGCAAATACCAATTGCCATCCGAATTATCAAGGCCATTCTTATAAAGACGATAGGCATAGGCTCCGGCCACGATAGCTGGATCTCCTTTGTAACTATAGGCACCAGACAAAGTGAACGTGCCGTCTGATTTTCCTTCTACATCAATAATTTTTATGCCTTCACTCGTCGGTGCACCATTTCCTCCAGCATTTTTGATCTCGAGATAAGTTGAACCCGATGTGTTGCCCTTTACCAAAAATTTATCAGTCTTTGAGTTATCTCCGCCCAATATAGTTGATAAAGTTACAGTACCGTTATTTCCCGTGTAATCACCCGTAATGGTTAGTGCTCGCCCAACGGTTTTATTATCTCCGCCAACTAATACTCTGCCACTGTTATTCAAAGCGGAAATTGTCGCACTAAATCCACCGGTATCAAGCTTACCTTGTCGTCCAATGGTATAAAGCGAAGCTGGGCTGAAAGCCCCCTCTTTGCCCTGACGGAATGTCCCTCTCCGTACCTCTGCCATTCCTGTGTGGTTATTAGCACTAGTCAGAGTAAGGGTTCCTGTACCATTTTGAACAAGTTTTCCTGTACCTGTGATATCTCCGCCAAACGTTATATCATCTGAACGGTTAAAGATAAGGGTACCTTCACTTCCTATGGCAACATTGCCAGCAATACTGCCTTTGGTGCTGCCATCACCTATCTGAAGAACACCGCGGGTTATTTTTGTACCCCCGTTGTAATCATTCTCACCCTTCAAAATCAGCTTACCGTAATCCGTTGTCTCAAGCGTGGCCGAACCCGTTAAGTTTGATTCAATCGTCGCAACCATATCAGTTGCTGATTTTTTCCCCGTTCCAACGCGAATTTTAGCGCTGTTTTTGGGATCATTTTTTAAAGTTAATGGATGACCATTGATAGTGTAGCCGCTGGTGCTAAATTGCATGCCATTAACCGTGACATTGCCACCACTATCATCGACTCGTACCGTCCCTGCGGTGCCGGAAAAAATGGCAAACTGGTCGCTATTACTCCAGCTGGTATTACGTTCACCTGTCAGTTTACCTTCTTTTAATGTCCAATTATCTGGTCCACCGACCTGCCAAATGCCATTACCCCCATCAATTACACCATTATCGTGTTTGCTGGCATTATCGCCATCCCAATAGTTCAGGCGTATACCCCCAGTGTTAATGAGATAGACTTTATTATTTCTGTGCGTGAGAGAGAGTGAACCCGGTTTTCCACCCGTAAGTAGCGTCATACCATAATCAGGTAGCTTACTGTCATAGTTTAATTTGCCGCCATAATTGAATATATCGTATTCACCGACAGAGAAACCGCCAAGATCTGTGACGTCAAGCGTCCCGGCCAGTGTCAGATTACCCTTAACATCAAATAATGTGGGTACAGATATGTTTTCTGCCCCAAGTGATATATCTACATTTGCGCCGTTGCTGAAAATAAGATCGTTACCAAATGTCAAAGTATTATCTTGGTGACCGATAAGGCGCCCTCCGTTTTCAATCGTTGCCGTACTCCCTATGGCACCAATGGTGCCAACACCTGCGACAGTACCCTCACTTTGAACCCTGAGCATAGATGTGTTTAACTGACCGTCAACGACTAAAGTGCCTGTTTCAACATGGGTTGAACCGGTAAAGTTAACTGAATCTGCACTGAACGTAGTGAGCCCCGTGCCTATCTTCTTGATAAGACCACTGCCAGAAATCACACCGTCAAAGCGATTTGTACCCTTGAGATTAAGCGCCAGTGTGCCTTCAGATTTGACATCTACAAGGCGGGTCTGGGGCATATTAGTCCAGGAATCAAACTGTAATGTACCGGCTTTGACCGATGTTACTCCGGTATACGTATTCTGGCCGTTCAGGATTGTGGTACCACGGGTACCAGTTTGTGCCACACTGCCACTACCCGATATGGCATTGGAATAAGTCATTTTGTTGTTGCTATGGTTAAACGCTAGCATGCCACTATTGAAAATATTGCTCTGGGTTAAATTTCCCACTGAACCCCCATTTCCGAGCTGCAACGTGGCCCCCTGACCAATGGTGGTCTGGCCCGAGTAGGTACTGTCACCGGTTAAAACCGCCTTGCCTCCCATGATGTCCAGCGTTCCCGTGCCGTTTATCTCACCATCAAGTGTCACCGTACTGTCATCTGCCCCAGCAACGATAACGGCTCCTTGATTCTCAATTCCGGCGAGCGAAAGTTTGCCAATTGTGGTGCCATCGCCAAACCACAGTTTACCGGATGTCACGGTGATCGGTTTACCCGTAGCGACATTGCCGGTCAGTATCAGATCTCCTGAACCTTGCTGGCGAAGGGAACCCACTCCTTCAATATGACGGTCAAACATCACTTTATCTGAACGATCGAAGGCCAGTATTCCTTTTTGCCCGATTATCACCTTGGCAGTATTATCAATGCTCCCTGTTCTCCCATTATGACCCAGTTGCAAAGTGCCTGATTCGATATTTGTCTCACCAGTATAGATATTTGAACCTGTCAAAATGGTTGTACCACTACCCGTTTGGTGAACAGTGCCTTTTCCTCTTATAGCGTGGTTATAAGCTGATTTATCGCTGGGATTGAAATAAAGGTGTCCTTCATTATCAATGTCATTAGAGACACTCCCTGTGTTATGTCCGTCTCCTAGGCGTAATGTATTTCCTGATAATATCTTGACTATTCCGACATTCATATTATGAGTAAATGTAAAGTCAAGGTTTTCCACTGTAGAGCCGTTATTTCCAATAGTCACAACTGAATCTTTCAATTTAGTAACATTGCCATTCAGAATGGCCTTCGATCCAGTAACATTGCCATTCAGAATGGCCTTCGATCCAGACACATAGAGAATGGCGCTTCCAAGCTCTACATTACCGTTAATCGTGCCTGCATTATGAATGCCATCAGTAATAGTCCCATTATTAAGTATAGAAAAATGATCACCCTGTATTACGCCCGCATCTGAATTCGTAATGGTATCAACAGTGCCTTTATTGTCGATATGAATTCCATTTCGTTTTCCATGTATTCTGGACTCGTTAGTAATTTGATTTATTCTGGATGATTTTGGGAGGAGGCCTGATATATCTTGTCCAGATACCTGAATGGCATCCTGAACAGCCATAATGCCTTTACTTACCGAGAAATTATTGAGGTTTCCGAGGTGTCCACCACCTTGGATTAGGATACCATGATTGGGACCACACACTGTTCCATAATTATTAATATTGCTGATATTTCCACCATTATTTGAGACTTCTATCGTCGCACCAGCAGAACCTACAATATCCGCAAGGGATTTCAACGTTCCATAATTATCAAGAGTGGTCAGTGTTGCTGTATTAACAGTAATCCCATCAATCGATCCCATTTCATGATTCGTGATTTTACCTACTCGCCCATATTTATTGTCAGTATATCGTCCTGAGGCTTGATAAATAGCGATTGAATTTATGGCATCTGTATCAACTATAGATTTAATAATGCCATAATTATCTAGCTTTTCTATTTCACCAGAAACCCATATAGCTGTGCTACCTCCACTCATAGTTCCATTGTTAAGCAATTCACCAACAGAACCTGTTGCAGTTACTGTGACTCCCTTTGCTCCTAGTAACTCGCCATTATTGTTAATGTTATCGACTGAAATTAGTGAAGCCTGATTACTGTCATTACCGATATTGACGGCACTGTATTTCAGGGCATAGTTACCCGAATCATATGATGGCTCTGTAGGGACTTTAATAGATACTCTCTTCTTGATAGTAAGATTTTCTCCATTTGATAAATTGCATGGTTCTGTTTGAGTATCGTGAATAGTCGTTGTCGTATTCGGAGTGCCACATGGTGAGGCAGCAGTTGCATCAGTGCTCACCCCAGGAAAAAATAAAGCCACTCTAAGTGCAATCGGCAATACCGCCTGTTTGTATCTCTTCATAAGTAAAACCCTTAAATAACTCTTAATAAGTTTAAAAAAGGACTAACTGTCTGATATAAAAAATAAACAACTAGATACATTCAGACCATTATTACTTTAGAATAACTTTACAACTTCGTCTAAGATTCCGGTTTGGTCGCATTACTATTGATATATTGACGCTCCGCCCCATAAGTAGCATGTAGTTCGCTATCAGTAAAAATTGATCTTCTGGATTCCGGCATCAGGCACCCGATAAAATATTTTCATTGTTACATATGCAGGCATAATGTATAGGCGAGTGCTAACGAACATACTGGACAATAATATTATAAGGTAACGTGGGAATTTAAAGAATTTTCTGGCTAAAAATATATTTTCAAGCACTTAAAAATCAATAGTCAATCAGATATAAATAAAACAAAACTATCAATGCATTGAATTAATACTGATGTATATCAGAGCTACACCGTCTTATTTTGGAGAAATAATAATAAAGTGTAATTAAATTTACAATTGACAGATAAATATACGAGTAAAAACATTAACCAATTATTCACCTTAGCATATTAATGTTTTCTTTCAAAAGGATTGTAATTATCAATTACATAGGTAATATTATTTAACGCACACAAAATAAATCGTCAAATAAATATTAACTTATTTTTAAAATAATGGAATTCACTGCAAGAGTTATATGTTTTCTCATATACATTAAATCTGTTTTTTGAGTATAACCTTTGCTTGCAAACTCCAACAAACTTTACGCGTTGAAAAGGATAATAAAATGTCTGGAAAACTCGAGGTATTATATCCTGCTGATGGTTCTAGTGTTATCAAAGGCCAACCATTCAGTGTGATGGTGAAAGTGAGCGGTGATGCATCTCTTAACAATAATTCAAAAATCCTTATAACTTCTTTTTCGGGTGTGGAGTATGATCCGGAAAATACGACAGATGTGAACAAACAACTAGTTCATATGCCTGCTTATATGCAAGGAACTACTTTTTATCAACAAATAATATTTAATGCAAAAGATGACAGTAACAGGTGCACACTCTCGTTTTCAGCTGGTCCAGAAGCCGAGTTAAACAAAAGTGTAACCTATACAATTATCGACAATCCAGACCTGAATCCATCTACTTGTGAAGTGAGCGTAGAGTCGGCTTTTTTATTCGATCCACAACCCGCTGGAGCTATAGGCCCCTTGCCAACAGAAAATAATCCATTCATTCAGGCATCAATCAATCCGAAGCTAAAAGATGGTGGTTCAATCTCACACTACGATATACACCTTAGAGTACCGGCTGAAATAAGAATACTCACAGGAGATCAGAGCAATCCAGATGAAATAACTCATTATTTTAAATATAATGGTATTTATTCCTATCTGATCCGGAAAACATCAAATGAAGCTGTGAATTTAAGAATATATGCCACCACAGATCTCGTTCAGTTAATTAAGCTTGATACTATATTCAATAATGAAGACTACTCATCACAACCCATATTTATCACTACTCAATTAGTTCATTTATCCCAAAACCTTAGTCCACCAAGCATTGGCGGAATATTAACTTCTTCTCATTTAACAAAGCCGCCTCACAAGGAAAATTTCGAATTTGAAATTCCGACCAGCAATTCTATCAAGTCTGGTAGTTTCTTAATTGGATTTGTGACGGACAATACGCAAAATTTTTATAAAAAACAATTATACGCTGAATTTTCACCAGATCCTTCAAACGGATATTATAATATTTGCGTTCCTTACAAGTATCTGTATGAGGGTATTAATCATATTAGTTACCTTGTTGTTACAGCCAACAACGCATCAAGATCCAAATTCCAATACATATATTATGATAGCAAAAATCCAAAACCTGGTGATGCTCCTCGGCCTCTGTATAAACCCCGGGTATTTAATCAGTTCAACCGAGAGATATATGAACCTAATCCAATATCACTCAACGATATTGGTAACAAAGGGCTTGAAGTTTGGCTGAGATACGTCAAGGACAATTCTGAATCAATCGCCATAGATGATACAATCACGATTACTGTACATATTTCAAACTGCATTGATGAAAATGAAGTAAAACGTACTCTACCGTTTAAGATTGATAAAAATCATGTCGTGAAGTCAGATGATGTAACATCTGGTTATTTTAAAGCCCATATTAATGCTAATGAACTTCAAAATTATGCACCAGCAGGTGATAATGTGGCAGGATCGATTTCAATAGAATACAACCGTATTCCTAAGGGCCAAACTCAAAGCCAAAACTCGAAAATTTTCACTACGGCGTTCAATACCGTCTTGCCTTAATAATCAGTATATGTGACATGCTAATTATTAATTTTATAATTAGCATGTCATCTTTTACTCAGAAGATAATTTTTGAAAAGGTGATTACATGGCGATGAAAAATAACCAACTTAGAGCACCCTATTTACCCCAAAGCTACAATAATACTATTGATGAAGAAAAATCAGATCAACACGAACTAGTAATAAAAATATACCAATATGATGATGTCCATATTGATGATAAAATTATTGTTCATTTGAATGAATATATATCTTCACCTCCATATTCTATTACATGTGACAATATCAATTATCCTGTGTATCAAATAACAATACCTTTTTATACTATACCTCTCGGTGAATATGATATTTTTTATACGATTATTAATCGTAAAGGATACCCAGCTAACTCCGCAACTAACAGAGTCACAATTACAAAATCAACACCTGTATCACCGGTTGTTAAAGGGACATACATACTTACAAATGGTGCCACAATAATTGATGCTGTCTCTTGGTGGGAAACCTACCCAATTTCTTCGGAAACAGGTGTGGGAAAACAGCTGAACACTGGTGTTTGGAGTAAAGAATATGGCGATGATAAAGACCCATCATTCTCCTTTGTCGAAGGAGAAAAAACCTACTATTTCGGATACACAGATGTTTCTCTTAACGGCTGGTATATTCAACAAATTTCGGCTCAGGGTCCTACAGGCCCTATACTGGCACAAGGTAAATGGGTCTATCGATCTGCACCCGGAACCGATTACAGTTATTCTTATCAGATGTTGCCCTTTATCATAGAGAGACAAACCTATGGTTTAGTATTTAATGAGATTGATACTCCCGATGGATTTGAGAAACATTGGTATATTCATCAGATTTCATCAAATGGTATCAACCCCGTACTGGTTAGCGGCAAATGTTCCGAATGCCAATTTAATGATTGCACTTTCCATACCTACATCACGTCTTTTGTTGAAGGTTGAGTGAGGATCAGTGAATAAATACCTTGCTCTCCGCTATTTTCCAAAGGATGGTGCTGAGCTATTTATTTGATGTCCCCAGTGGACGTCGGTTGGTTCAGGAGATTCAGGTTAATATGACGTACCTCTGCTTTTTGCTGTTCGGGCGGGCAGGAAAAGTCCTTGATACCTCTATCCTCAATCAAAACCACCGACGCCACTTCAACCACTCCGATATTTTCCGGCAAATATCAATTTGTTTATCCAATTTTCGACTGTTTTTCTGACATGGAATTACCGGTAGCATACCTTCTTGTTTGATGAGCTCCTTGGAGGTTTCGTTATTTGACGCCAATAATAATTTATCTCAACTTTTTGAATGAACAGCCTTAAGTCGGATCTCCAGCTTATCCAAAGCCTGTGTTGCCAGCCGGATGCTTCCAAGGGCGCAAATGCCCTGAGCTTCCTGCTCTATTTCTTCAGAGGATAAAATACCGGTACAAAGTGTGTACACGATGCGAGTAATAAAGAGCTGATGTAACTCGTTCATGGGCATGTCGAGCTGTTTAGGATCAAGCTCAGGAGCCTGTACACTGAGTGGTATGTCTTTGCGGAGATGCTCAGCCTGAAATACCGATTCAAAACTGGCAGCTGCCCGTATGCGATCACCTAACCACCAATTCGATGCCTGTATTCCCTGCCATTGCAACAAGGTTGAAAGAAATGATGTGGCATCGTATTGGCGTCCTTCTTGCGCTGAACGAAAGACCGTCGAATTCTCTATCCAGGGTGAAATGAGCACCGTCGGGACACGTACCCCAAGCAAATCAAAGCCAAAACCTCCCTCAGTATCATTACGATAAGCATTGTTGGTATAAGGAGGTGGAACGTGATCATAGATGCCACCGTGCTCATCGAAAGTGATTATCAGCAGTGTCTGATCGAAGTCAGGCCCCTGACGTAAAGCATTGTAGATGTCCGCCACCATTTTTAATCCGGGAGCCATATCTGAAGGAGGATGACAGGAGTTAGGAACCATGCCTGATGAATTTCCAACCCATGCGGGTTCAATAAAACTGAACGCTGGCAATGTACCTGCTTTGGCTGATGATATGAATTCGCTGATATCCGTGTTGTAATGGTCGGTTTTTTGATCGACTTCGTCAATATGTCCCTTTAAAAACAATTGGTTGGTATATTGCAGTTTTCCCCACGTAGCGTGGTAATAAAGTTTCCAGTCCTTGATACCGTGAGCCCATAACACATCCCAAACTGAGGGACGACGAGGAGACTTAGGCCACGAAATATAGATTTCTCCGGAATCAAAATTCTCCGTTTTGCAGAAAGATGATCCTGTTAGCGAAAAAGCCCGATTTGGGTCAGTAGGGCCAGGCAAGGAGCAGAACCAGGTATCGGAAACCGCATATTGCTTCCCCAACAGACTCAGTGGTTCCAGCATACTAGGATCGTAATAATCCATGACCTCATTAGGCGATTTTCCACTGAAGCTATAGCTCTTGACGAAACCTTTCATTTCTGGAATATGCCCAGCACCGGGCTCAGCTCCATCAAATAATTGTTGAATAATACCTGAATATGTATGATCGGGATCACTTCTTGGGTAGTCCACACTGTGTACGGAGAATTTGGTTTGATAATAGCGGTGACCATTTTTATCCGCATTCCAGTTCGTATTACTGGCTCCATCAAAAGGCTTATCAGGCCCAATAAATTTACCGACTTTATCCACGGTATAAAGATCACCGAACATATGGTCTAAGGAGCGATTCTCCAGCATCAGATATACCACTTTTTTGATCCGTTGCCGCATCCAGGGAATTGTTCCCGGGCCATCCTCTCCACCCTGCACTCCTTCTGGCAATTCTAATGGGACAAGGGGAGTCATACCAAACAGTACGGTATCGGCAGGTAAGGCACTCTTCCAGACGGTGATCGTTTTTGAAGGTAACCCCGGATGTGCCAGCGTTGGATCAACAGGCCAAAGAGTAATATCGCGGGAATCAGGATCCCAGCCGACAATTCTGTCACCCAGCGTGCAAAGTTTCGTGCTCGGGTCAATTGTCCACTGCATACCGGGAATTTGTGGTTCAGGCAGAATATCAGAGGCACTTCCACCGTCAAACATCCACGTCCGGCACTGACCATTACTTCTGTCCCGGCTGACGACATAACCTGCAGCAGGTATTAAATCCGCATTCGTGATTGTTTGCCAGTGTCCGGTAATATTTTGTGGACTATCAGCAGTAAGCATCAATGTACTGCTGAATGGATCGAAACGCTGACATTGATAGGCACCGGTATCTGGCTTGTATAACAGCAAATAATTACCTAAAGGAATAATTTCTGTCGAAGGATCCAACTCAGCACTCAGATCTCCTTGTGTTATGAGAGACGGCAAAAAATCCGCCTGAAAGATATCGACTTGCCACAAACGGAACTGGTTGGATGCGATTTCCCTGTCGATAACATAGTTACCAATGGGAATAAGTTGATGCCCTGATTTCACTGTCTGCCAATTGCCTGACTTAACTAAATGAAGCTCAGCAGTATCAGAATTAATAAACTGGTAAAGATTCCAGTCACCGGTTGAGGGTGTCCATTGGACAAGGAATTCATATGTAAGTGACATTGAACTTTCTCTCTATTGTATGTTAGTCAGGTAATAGCATCTTTTATTTAAGATATTTGATGCTATTTAAAATGATTTTTAATAAATATTTCCATTCAATTTATTGTTTTTATTAAATGTAATTTAAGGTCGTTATCCCAAGGTTATTTTTAATGAAAAATTCATTTGTTTAAATTAAAAGTATAGTTGCAAATATAAAAACACAAAAATAAACAATAAAAAAAGAGAGATTACTTTATTCAGATTTCCATAAATGAATATATTAAATTCTTACCAAGCCATTAAAATAAATATATTTTAACACTCAAAGCCAATGCAATAGATGTAAAAATAAATATATTAATAGTTATATCACACCTCATCCACCTGAGTGGGCAATGGTGGGGTAACTTCCTGAACCCCACCACTTAACAAAACTACCCTAACGGGCAATTGCCACACTTGATTTGATATGTTTAAGGTGGACAACAATCGTAAAGGTCACAACGACCAATAATGACCATGCTCCCCACTTTCCTGCATGAACAACAGACCAAGCACCTAATTGATTAGGATATTGCCAAACTCCAAAAAAGGTGCCGAAGTTTTCTGCTAACCAGATAAAAAAGCCAATTAATATAAACGATAATAATAGCGGCATTTTACGTTCTTTATCCAATGGCGTATAAAAAATAGTGCCACGGGCATACAATCCAAAAATAAAAGCCGTTAAGTACCAACGATAATCATCAATATAATGGTGACTAAAGAAGTTGATATAAATAGCCAGAGCTACCAATGTGGCCATCCAATACGGTGGATAGTGCTCAATGCGCACTTTAAAAAAACGCCATGACTGTATAATAAAGCTCCCTACAGCGGCATACATAAAACCTGTAAATAATGGGACTCCCCACAGTTTAGTGAACGCAGCATCAGGATATTGCCATGAACTGATAGAGGCTGAAGTTTTAAACAACTCCATGATAAAACCCACTAAGTGGAAGACACAAATCGCTTTAAATTCATCCCATGTTTCAAGCTTGAACCGTATTAACAATGCCTGAAAGCCTACTGCAAAGACTAGCAGTACATCATAACGCGGTATACCCAAGATACCTTTTGCCGGCACTAAAAATAAAGCCAAAAAAAAGAAACCGGCGAATAAGCACGAACGGGCATTAATCAAACCAAAGAAAAGAAACTCTAAAATAAACCGTTTAACACCGGTGCTATTATTGGGCTTATGTTCCATTAATAATTTATCAATTCTATTCAGAATATTAAGTTTCTGATACACATTTTCCATTCAATTAACCTATTATTTTATTTGTTGTTAATTCACTACAGTAATCCCTATGTCACGCCACGAATTCTAACAAAATTTGAGTAATCATTCATCCGCATCTATTCATTCAATAATCGGTTTAAACATACCGAGGATACGTATAGCATGTTGTACTAAAAGCTTAATATACATTTCGCCTTTCACGTTGTCTCTTTGTTAAACCCCGGTCACCGTTTTTATAAACATACGGCTATCTATACTACTGGGGATACTCTCCTTATCGCCGCAATATATATTGAAATCCATTGTGTATTGTGTATAAAGAGCGGGTATTGATTTTTTCTGGGCATGGCCTGTTATCCCGATATCCCGTATTGACAGGCTTAACCGTGATGTTCAGCAAGGCGGGCTAAAGCTGAGAATTCCAGACGATCTTACAAACATTCCCATTTATATTAATCTTTAATCAGCTGAAATCACTGCAATACCGCGCTAAAACCAGTTATCTCCGAGCATACGCATTATTTATTTTCCGATAAAAATGAGGAGTAACACCATGAAATGGAATAAAGTTTTTATACTATTATTTCCGGTCAATAGACCAAACAGGCCCAGAGATCCTTTGTTACCCACTAGTGAAATGCTCAAAAGAAGATACCAGATCCCTGAGGCACACTCCTTCGCCACAAAAACGATTGTCGGATATCGAGATTTACCTCCTCCTCATAGTCACTTTTCTCAACCTGCGGATAAGCCCTTTGCTCAGTGCGATCTTAATTCAAAATTAATCGTCGTTGCTCATGGTGCAGATCATGGCAACCGAATTTACCACGAAGAATTTGGTCGGCTTGATGGCGCATCGTTTGCCCGTATGCTTATCGACTACGGGTTAACTCAGGTTGGTTTGATATCAATGAAAGCCTGTCAAGCGGGTAAAGGTGAATTCTTGCCTACACTTGTTCAGACGCTGATAGAGGAAGGCGTAAAAATTGGCTGGGCCATAGGATACAAGTCAAATATAAATTTATATGACAACGCTATGACAACATCATGCTGGGATGTATTTACCCGCCCATGGTTCAAATTACCAGATAGTCAAAGGATTAGGATCCAACAGGGAAATGCTTTTGTCATTATTCCAAATAGTACTCGATTTAAGTATCCGTGATAAATACTTTAATCATTTTCAATAACGTATCTTTATGATCACTGTCATAAAAACGTTATTGAGTCCATTTCTATTGTCAGAAAAAAATAATCCACATGTTAAATATTTAACATAATATAAATCAACTCAATCATCATTGCCGAGACGAAAAATACTGGACTCAATCAATATATCCAACAGCAAAATAGTTATAGCACATAAAAAATAATATGGTTTCCAGCCAAAATGACCAGAAAAATTACACAATCATGGGTTATGATCATGCAGTAATAAATAAAAACAGAATCATTTACTGATAAACATTAACTATTTTTCATGAGGAAGGATGTTGAAAGATTGCGAGATTATCTGTAATGATACCATGATGAATTATACCCACTAGGTCATAAATGACAGCCAGAAATATTACGGAATCAATTACAAATAACTTGTAAACGGAATACATTCGTATAATTTATTATGAGAGCATTTAAGGGTTCTTTGAATTCGGTTTTTTATCCTCTTCACCCTTCTCAAGAAGATGTCTTTTACGAGCAGGCACTTTATGAAAATACTCCGATACACAGCCTTAGCTGGTATACAGCTTTAAAAGAAAATATTGATATCGCAATTTTACAAAAAGCATGGGATTTACTGCATCAGCATATTGATACATTACGCTTGCAGATATCAATAAATTCAGATAATGAGGTTGTACAATATATCCCGGAACTGAGTAAACCCGAATTAATCAGGTGCTACGATGCGACAATACAGCCTGAACCCGAAAAACACGCTCTTACTTGGATGAGGCAGCAAAGCTATATTCCTGTTAATTACTTAAAAACAACGCCCTATCAAGTAACATTAATCCGGCTGAATAATAAAAAACATTATTTATTCACACAATTCCACCACATTATGATAGATAGCGTTGGATTATATCGGCTTCATGAGTATATCTATCAGTTATACGGCTGTATTAAACAAGGCCTATCAACAGCATGGTTATCAGATATTCCGCAATATTTAACATCCATCGAAAATGCAAGGGATTATTTAAACAGTATTCATTATACGAATGATAAAAATTATTGGGTCGATTTTTTAAGAGAAAAAGAAATACATCACTTAACCCCTTACTATAAAAATAATGAAGCCGGTTATCACTCACTGACACTCCCTTTTTCTGCTAAAGAAAATTTACTGGCTTTTTGTCACCAGCATAAAACTCATTTACTGGCTGTCTTTTCCAGCCTTGTCACCATCATGATGACAGAACTCACAGGGCAAAAAGCGCTTATTTTTAATACCGTTACACACGGCAGGCGAACAAAAGCAGAGAAATATGCTGTTGGTATGCAGGCTAATACGTATCCCGTACATTGCCATATTTCGCCAACATTCAGTGTCATGGAACAAATCAAAGGGATAGAATCCGCTCTGAAAAACAGTTACAAACACAGCCAGTTTCCTCAATCACATCTTGCCCGTCTGGCAAGCCAACAGGGTTTTTCTTTACCTGATATTTTTATTGCCTACGACCGCTATTCAGCATCAGCCACTGAAATTAACCAGAATCAGCATTGCCATATTGATGGAATATTTAATATTTATCCCATCGCATTCCGTTTGAAAGATCACGGTTATGATCAGGAATTAACAATAACAGTCGATTATTTGCAGGCCTACTTTAATGATGCCGATATTCAAAATGCGCTTGAACGGCTACAAAATTTATTGGCCGCATTAATTGATAATCCATCTGTTCTCGTCCGCGAGTTACCTATTTTATTAGAGCAGGAACGTCAATCATTATTGCGTCTCCAACAACCGGCTGATATCGCGTATCCACAGGATAAAACCCTGCAACAACATTTCGAAGCGCAAGCAGCCGTCAGGCCGGATAATACGGCAGTCGTGTTTGAGGATGAAACGCTGACCTATCGCCAGTTAAATGAGCGGGCGAATCAACTCGCAGTTGTTATTCGTGAACGTTATCAGCAGCAGCATAATCGATCCATGCCGGTTAATACGCTGGTTGCACTCTATCTGGAGCGCAGCACGGAAATGGTGCTCAGCATTCTGGCAGTGCTGAAAGCAGGTGGTGCTTATGTGCCTGTCTCACCGGATTATCCATCGGAACGGGTTCGGTTTATTCTGGAGGATACCGGCTCATTCTGTGTGATCACGCAGCAAAAATACCTACCAGTGTTGAACAAGTACGCACCGGCACAAACTGTTCTGATTGCCGCTGATGACCACTGCGTAACTGAAAATCGCGCTACGGAAAATCCGGTATGCGCTGGTCAGGCAACCGATCTGGCCTATGTTATCTATACCTCCGGCACCACCGGGCAGCCAAAAGGCGTATTGCAGACACATGCTAATGTCGCCCGTTTATTTGCCAGTACACAGGAAGATTATCAATTTAATCAGGATGATATCTGGGTACTGTACCATTCCTACGCCTTTGATTTCAGCGTCTGGGAATTGTGGGGGGCACTGCGCTATGGCGGATGTCTCATTATTCCGACAGCGGAATGTACCAAGGATTTTGATAAATTCAGCGATCTCTGTTCAGCTCGGAATGTCACCGTGCTGAACCAGACTCCGGGGGCGTTTTATGCCTTTATTGATGCTTCATTAAAGGCCGGAGCTGAATTTCCTCATCTTCGCTATGTCATCTTTGGTGGTGATAAGCTGAATCCGATGCAACTGAAACCCTGGTGGAATTTTTACGGCGATCAAGCCCCTGCCCTCATCAATATGTACGGGATCACCGAAACCACCGTCCATGTGACCTATAAAAAATTAACTCAGAGCGATGCAACCGCAGTCTCCTGCATCGGGCGACCACTGCGTGATATGTCTGCCTATATCCTGAACCATTCAGGGCAGCTTGCCCCTATTGGCGCGCCCGGTGAGTTGTATATCGGCGGTGCTGGGCTGGCATCTGGCTATTTAAACCGGCCGGAATTAACGGCTGAACGCTTTGTAGAGAATCCGTTTGCTACGGATAAGGAAAAAGAATCCGGTTATACCCGCCTGTATAAAACCGGCGATTTAGCCCGTTGGCTACCTAACGGGGAACTGGAATATCTGGGGCGTAATGATTTTCAGGTCACAATCCGTGGTTATCGCATTGAACTGGGGGAAATTGAAAGTGCGCTCGCTTCGCATCCAGAGGTAAAACAGGCGGTTGTGATTGATCGCGAATATCAAGGTAATAAGGTGTTGGTCGCTTATCTGGTTAGCCATGAAGAACTTTCGGATGAGGCGTTAATCAGCCACTTATCCGCCCTTCTGCCTGACTATATGCTACCGGCCAGTTTTACCCATATTGAATCCATCCCTCTGACTCAGAACGGTAAAGTCGATCGGCGGGTATTACCAGAACCCGCCTTCGGCAACAAAGCCGGTTCTGTTTCTCCCCGTAATGAACTGGAATCCCGGCTTTGTGATCTTTGGCAGACCGTTCTGGGCGTGAAACAGGTGGGAATTGAAGATAACTTCTTCCGTCTTGGCGGGAATTCTTTGACAGCCATTAAGCTGATTAGCGCCATTCGCCAGCAATTAGGGCTGGAGGTTTCATTAAGTCAGTTTTTTGAGTTTAAAACCATTGCCGGGATCGCAGCACAGATGGCGCAAGCAAACGGTATGGTTATTGCGCATATTGAGCAGGAGCATTACCCGCTGTCATTCGCTCAGGAACGAATGCTGTTTATCGAACGTTTTGAGCAGGGTACTTATGTCTATCATGTTCCTTATCTCGTGCAACTGGATGACAACACGGACCTGCCATTAT
This sequence comes from Xenorhabdus bharatensis, assembly GCF_037996705.1. Lineage (NCBI taxonomy): Bacteria > Pseudomonadati > Pseudomonadota > Gammaproteobacteria > Enterobacterales > Morganellaceae > Xenorhabdus > Xenorhabdus bharatensis. Next base: position 60,030 of record NZ_JBBMXG010000016.1, read on the forward strand.
TGGAAAGCGCGATTAATCAGGTGGTTGATCGTCACCCGATAATGAAGACGGTATACCGTACGGATGCTCGCGGGCATGAATATCAACAGGTATTAGCAGAGAACCTCAGATTCAAATCACAATCCTGTCAGGATATGCATACCCTTTTACGATCAGTACGCGCTGAAATCGCCACGCCATTTGATCTGGTCTCTGAGCCAAGTCTGCGTGTGTGCCACTATCAAGTGGCTGAAAGTCATTACTTATTGTTCCTGTGGCACCATATTGCCACTGATGGCTGGTCTACTGATATTTTTACCACCGAGCTGGCAGAAAGTTATCACGCACTTCTGCAAGGACGTCCCAGCCAATTACCGGCACTGGAGATCAGTTATGGTGACTATGCACGGTGGCAACGGGAATATTTGCAGGGCGAAGTTCATGCACAACAACTGGCTTACTGGCAACACACACTAGCAGGCTTTGAAACGCTGGATTTGCCAACAGACTACTCCAGACCGGCTCAGGTCAGTTATCAGGGTCGGGATGTTACCTTTACGCTGAATTCCGTCCTTTCCGAACAATTGCGAGCGCTCGCCAAAGCAGAAGAAACAACTTTGTACACCGTTCTGCTCAGCGCCTTTTATGTCATGCTGGCGAAGCTATCCGGGCAGAAGGATATCGTGCTGGGCACGCCGACGGATAATCGCCATCATACCCAGACCCAGTCTTTGATGGGCATGTTCATCAACTTACTGCCATTGCGTGCACAGTTAGAACAGACGGACAGTGTAAAAACACTGATTGGGCAAATTCATAAAGTCATTGCCGGCGCCAAAGATCATCAGGACATGCCATTTGAACAGCTACTTGACGCGCTGGTGATGGTACGGGACACCTCCCGCCACCCGATTTTTCAGGTGATGTTTGGCTTACAGAGTTTTGGGGAAAGCCTGACAAATACCCCTGAACTGCCGTTCAGCCCGGTTGATCTGGATGACTCTTTATACAGCCCGGCTAAATTTGATTTGAGTCTGTTCTTATCGGATGGACAGACCTGTCTTACCGGTAGCCTCAATTATGCCGTCAGTCTGTTTAGCGAAGCCACCGCCGGACGATTGGCTGACTATTATCAACGTGTGTTGGCGGCTTTTATCGAAGACCACCAGCAAAGGTTGGCTGACATTAACATTCTGTCAGAACAGGAATGCCGGACTCTGTTGCATCACTGGAATCAGACTGATGCGCCGTATCCACAGGATCACACTCTGCAACAACTGTTTGAAACTCAGGTGGAAAAAACACCGGATAATGCAGCGCTGGTCTTTGAAGGCGAAACGCTGACTTATCGTCAACTGAATGAACGCGCGAACCAGCTAGCCTGTGTTATCCGGGCTTACTACCGGCAGCAGCATGGTGAAGCGTTACAGGCAGATATGCCGATAGCACTCTATTTTGATCGCAGCCCGGAAATGGTGATCAGCATGTTGGCGGTGCTGAAGGCCGGTGGGGCTTATGTTCCGATTTTACCGGCCTATCCTGCCGAACGGGTTCAGTTTATTCTGGCTGATACTACGGCACGCTGCATACTGACTCAGCAACATCATCTGACAACACTGGCAACATATTGTCAGGCGCTGCCTGAACAACCGGCACTGATTGCGGCAGATGACCATACTATTACCGCAGAACAGCCTGTAGAAAATCCGGCACGGATCAATACCCCCACCGATTTGGCCTATATCATCTATACCTCCGGCACAACCGGGCAGCCCAAGGGGGTCATGATTGAACACAACAATGTGGCTCATATGGCGGCTGCGCAAACAAACATTCTGGATACCCCGAAAATAAAGAAAGCCTTAATGTTTGCTGCCTATGTGTTTGATGGTTCGGTTTTTGAATTATTCCCCTGCCTATTCAGAGGAATTACGCTTTACCTTTGTAGTGAAACAGAGCGGAATGTCATTTCAGTTGCGCAACTCATTCAACGTGAAGGTATCGAAGCGGCCGCCTTACCTCCCGCGATGCTGAAATTACTGACTGATACTGAGTTGCCTTCTTTGCGGGTATTGGTGACAGCGGGAGAAGCGCCGTCCTCCGATTTCATTAAACATTTCCGACAAACCAGCCGCGTACTGAACTCTTACGGCCCGACGGAAGTCACGGTCTGTGCGACTGAAAAGCAATTTCAGCAAGGGGATATCCCGGCCAATATTGGCAAAGCCATTAATAACGTCCGTCTTTACGTTCTTGACGAACAAGGTCATTTATCGCCTGTCGGCACACCGGGAGAACTGTATATAGGCGGAGCCGGGCTGGCGCGCGGGTATTTAAATCAGCCTGAACTGACCGCTGAACGTTTTGTGCCTAATCACTTCGCTACCGCAGAAGACAGAACCAAAGGGTATACCCGCCTGTACCGAACCGGAGATTTAGTCCGCTGGCTGGCAAATGGTGAACTGGAATATCTGGGACGCAATGATTTTCAGGTCAAAATCCGTGGTTATCGCATTGAACTGAGTGAAATTGAACGGTCACTGACGTTACATCCACAAGTAAAACAAGCCGTCGTGATTGATCATGAATATGACGGCAACAAAACGCTGGTTGCTTATCTGGTCATTGATGGCGAACTTACCGACGATGTATTAATCCGTCATTTATCCGCCCGTTTGCCTGAATATATGTTGCCAACCTGCTTTACCCGCATTAATGCAATTCCTCTGACGGTAAATAACAAAGTGGATCGGCGTGCATTACCGGAACCGGTTTTCGGCAATAAAATGGGCTATGTTGCCCCCCGTAATGAACTGGAAACGCGGCTTTGTGCTATCTGGCAGGATGTTCTGGGACTGGAGCAGGTAGGTATTGAAGATAATTTCTTCCGTATCGGAGGGAACTCCCTGACCGCCATTAAGCTGACTGCGGCTATTCAACGTATTCTGGCAACAGAAATCTCACTCACCCAGCTGTTTGAACTGAAAACCATCGCGGAACTGGCAACGCAAATGAGGGAGAAGAGTTATACCGTTATCCCCCATCTGGCACAGGAGCACTATCCTTTATCCTTTGCGCAGGAGCGCATGTTATTTATCGAACAATTTGAACAGGGCAGCAATGCGTATCATGCACCTTATCTGGTTCAACTGGATAATGAAATTAGCCTGCCCTTATTGGAAAGCGCCATTAACCGGTTGGCTGAACGCCATTCCGTGATAAAAACAGTGTACCGTTCTAATGATGAAGGCCAGATTGACCAACAGGTGCTGAACAGGGATCTGAAAATAACCTCCCAATCCTGCGAAAATATGGATGTGTTACTGAGTGCTGTGCGCACCGAGATAGGACGCCCATTCAACCTGACCACAGAATTCAGCCTGCGTTTATGCCACTATCAGGTGGCTGACAGTCACTATTTACTGCTGCTATGGCACCATATCGCTATTGATGGCTGGTCTATCGCTATTTTTATGGCAGAACTGGCAGAAATTTATCAGGCTCTGCGGGATAACCGTCCCTGCCAGCTTGCACCTCTGGATATCACTTACGGTGATTATGCTGTCTGGCAGCGTGATGACTTACAGGGTGACAGGTATGAACATCAGCTGAGTTACTGGCAACAAACGCTGGCCGGTTATGAACCGCTGGCCTTGCCTGCTGACTACCCCAGACCGGCTCAGGTCAGTTATCAGGGACGGGACTTCAATTTTGTACTGGACACCCGGCTTTCGGAGCAATTGCGGACATTGGCAAAAGCACAGGAAACCACCCTCTATACTGTGCTGCTCAGTGCCTTTTACGTCACATTAGCGAAACTCTCCGGACAGGACGATATCGTTATCGGCACCCCGACGGATAACCGCCACCATGCCCAGACTCAGTCTCTGATTGGGATGTTCGTTAACTCGCTGGTTTTAAGGACTCAACTTGAACAAACCACCCGCGTAGAAAACCTGATTCAGCAGATCCATCAGTTAGTTACCGAAGCCAAAGCTCATCAGGATATGCCGTTCGAACAGTTGCTTGAAATACTCGGTATTGAGCGTGATACCTCCCGCCATCCGATTTTTCAGGTCATGTTCGGCTTGCAAAACCCCGAAGAAAGTCTGCCACAGGGAACGCATCTGCCATTCAACCCGGTAATACTGGAAGAGCCTCTGTACAGCCCGGCTAAATTTGACCTGCATCTGTATTTATCCGATGGACAAAGCGGGATTTCCGGCTGCCTGAATTATGCGGTCAGTTTGTTTAATGAAACGACCATTATGCGGTTGGCAGATATTTATCAACGGGTACTGGTCGCCTTTGTGGCAGATCAAAAGCAGCCACTATTCGGGCTGGATATCCTGTCGGGACAGGAACGCCATACTCTGCTGCATCGCTGGGATCAGGCGGAGATATGTTATCCGCAGGATAAAACCCTGCCGCAACTGTTTGAAGCTCAGGCAGACAAGACCCCAAATAATGTGGCATTGATATTTGAGGATGAAACGCTGACCTATCGCCAGTTAAATGAGCGAGCCAATCAACTCGCGGTTGTGATCCGTGAGCGTTATCAGCAACAACATCATCAACCGATGCCGACTGATACGCTGGTTGCCCTCTATCTGGCTCGTAGCCCGGAAATGGTGATCAGTATTCTGGCAGTCCTGAAAGCGGGAGGCGCTTATGTGCCCGTCTCACCGGAATATCCGCCTGAACAAGTCCGGTTTATTCTGGAAGATAGCCAAACTCCGTGTGTAGTGACTCAGCAACGGCATTTAGAAGCACTGAAAGCATGTACACAAACAGAGATGGAACAGCCCGCTCTGATTGCGGCTGATGATCCGGCTGTGACACAAAATCCGTCAACGGAGAATCTGGCATTCATTCATCAGGCAACCGATCTGGCCTATGTTATCTACACCTCCGGCACCACCGGGCAGCCAAAAGGCGTGTTGCAGACGCATGAAAATGTTGCCCGCTTATTTGCCAGTACACAGGCAGATTACCAATTTGATCAGAATGATATCTGGGTGCTGTATCATGCTTACACTTTTGATTTCAGTGTCTGGGAATTATGGGGCGCATTACTCTATGGCGGGCGCCTGATTATCCCGACCCTTGAATGTACTAAGGATTTTGACCGGTTCAGCCGCCTTTGTTCAACTCAGAACGTCACCGTGCTGAATCAGACACCGGGCGCATTTTATGCCTTTATTGATGCTGCATTGAATATAAAAGCAGAGTTCCCTCACCTTCGTTATGTGATTTTCGGTGGCGATAAACTGAATCCGGCACAACTGAAACCGTGGTGGGATCATTATGGCGATCAAACTCCTGCCCTCATCAATATGTACGGGATCACCGAAACCACCGTCCATGTGACCTATAAAAAATTAACCGCAAACGATGTCACCACAGTCTCCTGCATTGGGCGGCCACTGCGTGACATGTCTGCCTATATTCTGAATCAATTCGGGAAGCTGGCCCCGATTGGCACACCGGGCGAACTGTATATCGGTGGCGCAGGATTGGCGCGGGGCTATTTAAACCGACCGGAACTCACCGCTGAACGTTTTGTGCAGACCCCTTTTGCCTCGGAGAAAGACCAAGAATACGGTTACACTCGTCTGTATAAAACCGGCGATTTAGCCCGCTGGCTGCCAAATGGAGAGCTGGAATATCTGGGACGTAACGATTTTCAGGTTAAGATCCGTGGTTATCGTATTGAGCTGGGGGAAATTGAAAGCGCACTTGCTTCACATCCACAGATAAAACAGGCCGTCGTGATTGATCGGGAATATGAGGGCAACAAAACGCTGGTTGCTTATCTGGTCATCAAGGGCGAACTGACAGATGATGCATTAACCGGTTATTTATCCTCCCGCCTGCCGGAGTATATGCTGCCTGCCAGCTTTACCTCGATTGAAGCGATCCCGCTGACCAAAAACGGTAAAGTCGATCGCCGGGCATTACCGGAACCGGTTTTCGGCAATAAAACAGGTTATGTTGCTCCCCGCAATACGCTGGAAGCTCAACTGTGTACCATCTGGCAGGATGTGCTGGGGCTGGAACAGGTAGGGATTGAAGATAATTTCTTCCGAATCGGGGGAAACTCTCTCACCGCCATTAAGCTGACCGCCGCGATCCGCCGTATGCTGACAACTGAAGTCTCGCTGGCACAGCTATTTGAGCTGAAAACGATTGCAGGTCTGGTCACGCAGATGGAGAAGCAGACTTATACGATTATTCCTCATCTGAATTTGGATCGTTATCCCTTATCTTTTGCTCAGGAACGGATGCTGTTTATCGAGCAGTTTGAACAAGGTTCTGATACCTACCATATTCCTTATCTGGTTCAGCTGGATGATGAAAGCTGTCTGCCTTTATTAGAAACCGCCATTAATCGACTGGCTGAACGCCATCCGGTCATAAAAATGCTGTACCAACCTGATGATAACGGCCAGATTTACCAGCAAGAAATGGATTGTCATCTGGTTATCCAATCCCAGTCCTGTGAAACGATGGAAACTCTGCTGAGCACCGTGCAGGCTGAGATAGCCACACCATTTGATCTTTCTAACGAGCCTAGCTTGCGCTTGTGTCATTATCAGGTCGCTGATAGCCACTATTTATTGCTGTTGTGGCACCATATCGCCTTTGATGGCTGGTCTGCCGATATTTTCAACAATGAACTGGCGGAAATTTATCAGGCTCTACAAAATGGTCGTGACTACCAGCTCACACCTCTGGAGATCAACTACGGAGATTATGCCGTCTGGCAACGCCATTATTTACAGGGGGATAACTATGAACAGCAGCTTGCTTACTGGCAACACACTCTGACGGGCTATGTTTCACTGGATTTACCCACTGATTACCCCAGACCTGCGCAGGTAAATTATCAGGGGCAGGATTTCAGTTTTGAACTGGATATCGCCCTCTCAGAACAGTTGCGGACACTGGCAAAAACACAGGAAACCACGCTGTATACCGTGTTGCTGAGCGCCTTTTACGTCACACTGGCGAAACTCACCGGGCAGGACGATATCGTGCTGGGAACGCCAACAGATAACCGCCACTATGCCCAGACTCAGCCTCTGATTGGAATGTTTGTTAACTCGCTGGTTTTAAGGGCACAGCTTAAACAAACCACCAGCGTGGAAAAGCTGGTTAAGCAGACTCATCAGCAAGTGAGCGAAGCCAAAGCTCATCAGGATATGCCATTTGAACAACTTATTGATGCCCTGAACCTTGAACGTGATACCTCCCGTCACCCGATTTTTCAGGTGATGTTCAGTGCTCAGAGTGAATCTGAGTCAAACGAAACCCATCTGCCATTTCATTCGGTAACACTGGAAAAACCGCTATACAGCCCGGCCAAATTTGACCTGAGCCTGTTTTTAGCCGATGGGAAAAGCGGCATTACGGGTTGCCTGAATTACGCAATCAGTCTGTTTGGCGTAAACACGATCACACGGCTGGCGGCGAGTTATCAGCGGGTACTGAGCGCTTTTGTGGCAAACCAGCAACAATCCTTGTCCAGCATTGATATTTTATCGGTACAAGAGCGGCATACACTACTGCACGATTGGAACCAGACAGCGGCTCCTTATCCACAGGATAAAACCCTGCCACGGCTGTTTGAAGCACAGGCCGCCCAACACCCCGAGGCTATCGCCGTTATCTTTGAAGATCAGACCATCAATTATGGCGAACTCAACCGGCGAGCCAATCAGCTGGCTCATCATCTGATTGCACTGGGGGTACGCCCTGATGACCGGATCGCCATTTGCCTTGAGCGCAGCCCGGAGATGATTGTGGGCTTACTCGCGATTCTCAAGGCGGGCGGGGCTTATGTACCGCTCGATCCGACCTATCCGACTGAACGGCTCAACTTTATGCTGGCGGATTCTGCGCCGGTCGCTCTGCTGACTCAAACCACACACGTTGATAAATTATCCGGCTCCGTCACCACGGTATTGCTTGATGAGCAGGCACGATCCCTTGCCACCCTGCCGGAGACGGATCCTGATACGCAGGCATTAGGCCTGACATCACGCCATCTGGCTTATGTTACCTATACCTCCGGCTCCACCGGTTTACCCAAAGGCGTCATGGTGGAGCACCGTAATGTGCTGCGCCTGATTATCAATAATGGCTTTGCCGATATCGGGCCGGATGACTGCATTGCGCATTGCGCCAATATTTCATTTGATGCCGCCACATGGGAAGTGTGGTCAGGGTTAGTGAATGGCGCCCGTATCCTGCTGGTGCCGGAAAAAACCCTGTTACAGCCAGCTGAATTTGGTCAGTGTCTCTCAGCAGCCGGCGTCAGTGCGCTGTTCCTGACCACCGCGCTGTTTAACCAGTATGCCGACCTGATTGCCCCGGCACTATCAGGATTGCGCTATGTCCTGTTCGGCGGTGAACAGAGCGATAATCGGGCCGCCATGCGCCTCAGAGCGGAACATTCCCCTCAACATTTACTGCATGTCTACGGGCCAACAGAAACCACGACGTTTGCCACAGCCTACGATATGCCACGGATGGAAAGCGGAAAACTGCCTATCGGGCAACCTATCAATAATACCCGCATCTATATTCTTGATAATCAGGGCCAGCCCGTTCCGGCAGGTGTACCCGGTGAAATCCATATTGGCGGAGACGGCGTTGCCAGAGGTTACCTGAACCGGCCTGAACTGACGGCAGAGCGGTTCCTGATCGACCCATTCTCCCCAGAACCGAATGCCCGTATGTACAAAACCGGCGATCTCGCCCGCTGGTTACCGGACGGCAATATTGAATACCTGAGCCGCAACGATTTTCAGGTTAAGTTACGCGGGTTCCGTATTGAATTGGGGGAAATCGAAAATGCCCTGACCGCTCATCCACAAATAAAACAGGCCGTCGTCATTGATCGGGAACATCACAACCATAAGGTGCTAATCGCGTATCTGGTGACAGAAGGAACACTCTCCAATGACAGCCTGATGGAATATCTCTCTTCCCGCTTGCCGGAATATATGCTGCCTGCCAGCTTTAGCGTTATAGAATCTATTCCGCTGACGCTGAACGGTAAAGTGGATCGCCGTGCTCTGCCGGAGCCAATCTGGGGTAATCAGGAGCACTATACTGCGCCGCGTAACGCACTGGAAACTCAGCTGTGTCATATCTGGCAGGATGTGTTAGGGCTGGAGCAGATTAGCGTTGACGATAATTTCTTCCGTATTGGCGGCGATTCGATTGTCAGCATCCAACTGGTTTCCAGACTGCGTCAGGCCGGTTTTACTCTTCAGGTCAAAGCCATTTTTGAGGCTCCCACGGTGGCGCAATTAGCCCGATTGCTGGCACAGGCTGTTTCTACTGAGACAGTCATCGCCGAACAAGGATGGCTAACCGGAGAATTTGAACTGTTGCCTGTCCAGAAGACTTTCTTTGACTGGGATTTCGCCAATCCACACCATTGGAATCAGGCTTTTATGATTCAGATACCCGGTCATATTAAATCTGTTCAGGTTGAGCAAGCACTGATAATGCTGGCTGAACGACACGATATGCTACGTACTCGTTTTATTAAAACCGAAACAGGTTATCGCCAGTGTTATTCCGCAGAAATACCGGATTCACCTTCTCTTTTACAACATGGTGATATCCGTGAATTCGATCAGGAAGCGCTGCATCAACAACTCACCCAATGGCAAAGTGGATTCGATTATCACAACGGGCCATTATGGCAGGCGGCTCATCTGATCGGCTACGCAGATGGCAGTGCCCGTTTATTTTTTGCCTTCCACCACCTGATTATTGATGCCGTCTCGTGGCGGATTATTGCCGAAGATATGCGTTTACTCCTGCAAGGTATGCCGTTACGCCCGAAAACCAGCAGTTATCGCCAATGGGTAGCCGCAGTACACCACTACGCCGAGCAGCATCAGAATGAGGTTGCTTACTGGCAACAGGTGATGGCAGGCCATGATGCCAAACCGGCACAGGATAACATCACTCGTCACCCGTTAAGCCTTTCTACGGAGATGACAGACATTCTGCTGCATGAAGCCAATAACGGTTATCACACTGAAATTAACGACTTACTGTTAAGTGCGCTGGCGCTGGCTTTGCAGGATATCTTCGCACAACCCGTCAATCACATTACACTGGAAGGACACGGACGGGAACATATTGATAACACACTGGATGTTTCTGAAACCGTAGGCTGGTTTACCACACTCTATCCGGTTCAGTTGCAAACACAGTCCGATATTACCGAAACCATTATGCATACCAAAGAAATGCTACGTGGTGTTCCGAATAAAGGTATCGGTTACAGCACACTACATCAGGCAGGGTATCTGAGCGGTGACTTACCGGCGATCAGTTTCAATTATCTCGGCCAACTGGGAGGGGCCAGCTCTCAGGATTGGAGCATCACCAGCGATGATTGCGGAAATGCAATAGCCAGTGAAAATAGCAGCCATTTATTGCTGGGCATCAATGGCGCAATTCAGGACGGAAGACTGCAATTCAGTGTGGATTCCCGTCTGCCGAAAAACCAGACAACAATGTTTATCACCGCATTTGAACACACGCTCAACAGCGTGATCACCATGGCTCAGGCACAAGCACAATCGGGCGGGATAAAAACGCCCAGCGATTATGGTATTGAAGGGCTTTCAGTCAGGGCATTAAATCAACTTCAACAGCAGTATCAAATTGAAGCCCTGTATCCTGCCACCAGCCTGCAACAAGGTTTTGTCTACCATTATCTGGCTCAACCGCAGGATGATGCCTATCGCGTACAATGGTTGCTGGATTATCACGCCAATGTTGACACTGCCGCCTACCAACAGGCATGGGCGCTGGCTTCGCTCCGTTTCCCTACTCTCAGAACTGCCTTTGACTGGGAAGAGAAAATATTACAGGTTATTACAACCGAGGCCGGTATTGGTTCGGCCCACTTCAGAAGAGAAGATCTCACCCAATTATCAGAAGCAGACTGCAACCGGGTGATTGACGAAATTCAGCAAACTGACCGTACGCAGCCGTTTGATTTAAGTCAGCCCGGTTTGGTTCGTTTTACGATGATTCAACAGCGTGAACAACTCACCACGGTGCTGATTACATTACACCACAGCATTGTCGACGGCTGGAGTACGCCGATTTTATTGCAGGCTGTACATGGGTATTACAACGCCATCATTCAGGGCGAACTCCCTGAAATCACGGTGGATCAAGCTTATCCGGCCACCCAGCAATATTATCTGGATCATAAAGCAGAATCAGACCGCTACTGGGCCAAGCGTAAAATCCAGTTTCAGGGTGCCAATGATTTTTCTGCTTTACTGAGCCATTCCATTGATTTAACACAGGTAAAAACCGTTGAAAAACCCGCTGCACAGTTACTGACTCTACAAGAAAGTGCCTATCAACAGCTTAAAGCGATCTGCCGGACGCAGGGCGTAACCCTGAATGTGGCCCTACAATTTGCCTGGCATAAATTACTGCATAGCTACACGAGCGATGAACAGACTATTGTCGGCACGACAATATCCGGCCGCGATGTCCCCGTATCAGGCATTGAGGATAGCGTTGGTCTGTATATCAATACGTTACCGCTGATGGTGCGCTGGGATCATACTGATAGTGTGGCAACGGTTTTACAGGCCATTCAGCAGGATATCGCTGCTCTCAACAGCCATAGTGATGTTGCCCTGTCCAGTCTGCAATCTGACGGTGAGCGGTTATTCCATAGCCTGCTGGTCTTTGAAAATTACCCTGTCCCAGCGGTAAGCGAAGATATGGCGGGTATCGAGCATACTCTGACATTCCGTAAAGCGGTCGAAAAAGTGGATTATCCGGTGTTGATCATGGCCTATGAACAGGATAACCGTTTAGTTATCAAATTCAGTTACGGGGAAGACTGGCTGACAAAAGAACAGGCGCAGCATTTACTCTGCCAGCTTGAACGTATCCTGTACGCGGTAGCCAGTAATCCACACCAGCCACATACGTCAGTCTCTTTCCTCAGCGAAGAAGAGCGTCATACTCTTCTGTACCGCTGGAATCAGACAGCGGCCCCTTATCCACAGGATAAAACCCTGCCACAGTTGTTTGAAGCTCAGGCTGACCAACATCCTGAGGCTATCGCCGTTATCTTTGAAGGCCAAAGCATGAGCTATGGCGAACTTAACGCTCGAGCCAACCGACTGGCTCATCATCTGATTGCGCTGGGGGTACGTCCTGATGATCGGGTTGCTGTCTGTCTTGAACGCAGCCCGGAGATGGTGGTGGGCTTACTCGCCATTCTTAAGGCAGGCGGGGCTTATGTGCCACTTGATCCGGCCTATCCCACTGAACGGCTCAGCTTTATGCTGGCGGATTCAGCGCCGGTCGCACTGCTGACTCAAACCACACAGGCTGATAAATTATCCGGCACCGTCACCACGGTATTGCTTGATACTCAAGCGGCAGATCTTGCCACCCTGCCGGAGACGGATCCTGATACGCAGGCATTAGGGCTGACATCTCGCCATCTGGCTTATGTTACCTATACCTCCGGCTCCACAGGTTTACCGAAAGGCGTCATGGTGGAGCACCGCAATGTGTTGCGCCTGATTATCAATAATGGCTTTGCCGATATCGGGCCGGATGACTGCATTGCGCATTGCGCCAATATTTCATTTGATGCTGCCACATGGGAAGTGTGGTCTGGATTAATAAATGGTGCCCGTATCCTGCTGGTGCCGGAGAAAACCCTGTTACAACCCGCTGAATTTGGTCAGTGCCTGTCAAATGCCGGTGTCAGTGCGCTGTTTCTGACCACCGCGTTGTTTAACCAGTATGCCGACCTGATTGCTCCGGCACTGTCAGGGCTGCGTTATGTCCTGTTCGGTGGTGAAAAGAGTGATAATCGGGCCGCCATGCGCCTCAGAGCAGAATATTCCCCTCAACATTTGCTGCATGTCTACGGGCCAACAGAAACCACGACGTTTGCCACAGCCTACGATATGCCACGGATGGAAAGCGGAAAACTGCCCATCGGACGGCCCATCAATAATACCCGCATCTACATTCTGGATAATCAGGGCCAGCCCGTTCCCGCAGGTATGCCCGGTGAAATCCATATTGGCGGAGGCGGCGTTGCGCGGGGTTATTTGAACCAGCCTGAACTGACAGCAGAGCGTTTCCTGTTCGACCCGTTCTCTCCGGAACCGAATGCCCGTATGTACAAAACCGGCGATCTCGCCCGCTGGTTACCGGACGGCAATATTGAATACCTGAGCCGCAACGATTTTCAGGTTAAGTTACGCGGGTTCCGTATTGAATTGGGGGAAATCGAAAGTGCCCTCACATCCCATCCACAGGTGAAACAAGCGGTAGTGATTGACCGTGAGCATCATGGTCATAAAGCACTGGCCGCTTATCTGGTAACAGACGGGCAGGCCTCCGATGAAAGTCTGCTTGAACACTTATCGGCACAACTGCCGGATTATATGCTACCAGCCAGTTTTAGCCGGATTGACGCGATTCCGCTGACCCTGAATGGCAAAGTCGATCGCCGTGCCTTGCCTGATCCGGTTTGGGGAAATCGGGACAGTTATGTTGCCCCCCGCAATGCACTGGAAACCCAGCTATGTACTCTCTGGCAGGATGTTTTAGGGCTGGAGCGAATAAGTATTGACGATAACTTTTTCCGCATTGGTGGTGATTCAATTATCAGTATCCAGCTGGTTTCCAGACTACGGCAGGCGGGTTTTACCCTTCAGGTGACTTCAATTATCGAAGCACCAACGGTGGCTCAATTAGCTCAATTACTGATGCAGGAAACCGCTGCCGATAAAATCATCGCGGAACAGGGACTATTAAACGGGGAATTTGACCTGTTGCCTGTCCAGCAAATGTTCTTCGACTGGGCGCTGACAAAGCCACATCACTGGAATCAGGCTTTTATGATCCGGTTACCCGGCGATATCAAATCTGTACAGATTGAACAGGCACTGATGGCATTGACTGAGCGGCATGATATGTTACGCGCTCATTTTGTCAGAACAGCACAAGGCTATCGCCAGTGTTATCCGGTCGAGATGCCATTTTCACAGATCCCTTTCCCACACTGTGATATTCGTGGATTAAATAAGGAAACACTTCATCAACAATTGACTCAATGGCAAAATCACTTTAATTACGATAATGGGCCATTGTGGCAGGCAGCCCATCTGACTGGTTACGCGGATGGCAGTGCGCGCTTATTCTTCGCCGCACATCACCTGATTATTGATGTCGTATCGTGGAGGATTATTGCGGAAGATATCCGTCGGATCTTACAGGGCGAAACTCTGCCGATCAAAACCAGCAGCTACCGGCAGTGGGTGAAGGCCATCCGCCAATATGCCGAACAGCATCAACAGGAAGTTGCCTACTGGCAACAAGCGCTGGCAGAAACGGCTACCCAAACCACTTCTGATAATCTCAGCCAACACACACTGAATATTTCCGCTGCACTGACGGGTATTTTACTGCGGGAAGCCAACGCCGGTTATCAGACCGATATTAATGATTTATTGCTGAGCGCACTGGCACTGGCTCTACCGGTAGTGTTCTCACAATCGATTAATCCCATCACGCTGGAAGGCCACGGGCGGGAAAATATTGACCACACACTGGATGTTTCTGAAACCATTGGCTGGTTTACTACCTTGTATCCTGTTCGTCTGGCAATACAGAGCGATATTGCCGAAACCATTATTCACACCAAAGAGATGTTGCGTTCCGTACCCAATAAAGGAATAGGTTATGGTGCATTACGTCAGACAGGTACTCTGAGCGGGGATTTACCGGCCATCAGTTTCAACTATCTGGGGCAACTGGGAGGTGAAAGCGAACAAGACTGGGCACTGACCCGTGGCGATACGGGCAATACCTCGGCAGACGAAAACCACAGCCATCTGCTGCTGAACATCAACGGGCTGGTTCAGGCCGGTCAGCTGCAATTCCAGATCGGTTCCCGTTTAACTCCGGATCAGACACAGACATTTATCGCCGCTTTTGAACAGGCGCTCCGTTCTGTCATCACTACCGCCCAGAAACAGGCGCAATCCGGTGGGATAAAAACCCCCGCAGATTATGGTATCAAGGGGCTTTCCATCAAGCTGCTGCGCCAGCTTCAACAGGTGTATCAGATTGAAGCCCTGTTCCCCGCCACCAGCCTGCAACAGGGCTTTATTTATCATCATCTGGCCCAGCCACAGGACGATGCTTATTGCGTTCAGATATTACTGGATTACCACACTCAATTCGATTTCGCCGCCTATCAGCAAGCCTGGGCACTGGCTTCACTACGTTTTCCTATCCTCAGAACCGCCTTCAACTGGACGGAAGAGGTATTACAAATTATTACTGAGGAAGCGAGTATCAGTACTGCCAACTTCAG
This sequence comes from Xenorhabdus bharatensis, assembly GCF_037996705.1. NCBI lineage: Bacteria > Pseudomonadati > Pseudomonadota > Gammaproteobacteria > Enterobacterales > Morganellaceae > Xenorhabdus > Xenorhabdus bharatensis. The sequence continues at coordinate 75,424 of NZ_JBBMXG010000016.1, forward strand.
CATGAAAGATATCCGCTCATTGCCGGAGGATGAACGGCACAACGCCATCAGTACAATTCAACAACGGGATCGCGCTCTGCCGTTTGATTTCAGCCTCCCCGGGTTGATTCGCTTTACTCTTATCCAGCAGCATGAGCAACTGGTCACGGTGCTCACCACCCTGCACCACAGTATTATCGATGGTTGGAGTAATCCGATTTTATTGCAGACTGTACATGGATATTACAATGCCATCATTCAGGGAGACAGACCTGAAATCAGGGTAGATCGAGCCTATCCGGCTACTCAGCAATATTATCTGGATCATCAGGCCGAATCAGACCGCTATTGGGCAGAGCGCAAAGCGCAATTTCAGGGTACTAATGATCTTTCAACGCTGTTAAGCCACCGTGTTGATTTAAGCCAGATAAAAACCATCGAACACCCCGCCGAGCAGGGGATTATTTTACAGGGCAGCGCTTATGAGCAGCTGAAAAATACCTGCCGGACGCAGGGCGTGACGCTGAATGTGGCCCTACAATTTGCCTGGCATAAACTGCTGAACAGTTATACCGGTGATGAGCAGACCATTGTCGGTACAACGGTATCCGGCCGTGATGTGCCCGTGGAAGGTATTGCGGACAGTGTCGGTCTGTATATCAATACCCTGCCGCTGATGGTGCAATGGGATCACACCGACAGTATAGCGGCGGTTTTACAGGTGATTCAGCAGGATATCGCCGCTCTGAACAGCCACAGCGCGGTATCGCTTTCCGGCCTGCAATCTGACGGAGAGCGGTTATTCCACAGTTTGCTGGTGTTTGAAAACTATCCGGTTCCGGTAGCAGACGAAAATAACTCGGGTATCGAGCATACCGTGGCATTCCGCCAGTCGGTGGAAAAAGTGGACTATCCGCTGTCACTCATGGCTTATGAACAGGATAACCGTTTAATCATCAAACTCAGTTACGGTGAAGACTGGCTGACGGAAGAGCAGACTCAACGCCTGTTGGATCAGCTTGAACGCATTTTATTCGCTGTGATGAACGATCCACATCAGCCTCATACCGAAATCACCTTCTTCAGCGAGGAGGAACGCCATACCTTACTGCATAGCTGGAACCAGACCAATGTACCGTATCCACAGGATAAAACCCTGCAACAGCTGTTTGAAACACAAGTGGAAACAACACCGGATAATGTAGCACTGGTGTTTGAAGGAGAAACACTGACCTATCGCCAGTTAAACGAGCAGGCCAATCAGCTGGCTTACGTGATCCGCGCATGCTATCAGCAGCAGAATCATAAGGAGATGCCGGCGAATACCCCGATAGCCCTTTATCTTGACCGCAGTCTGGAAATGGTGATCAGTATTCTGGCGGTGCTGAAAGCCGGTGGCGCTTATGTGCCTATTTCACCGGAATATCCCGCCGAACGGGTGCAGTTTATTCTGTCGGATACGGCTGCTGGTTGTGTACTGACTCAGAAACGACATCTCATCACACTGGAAGCCTACTGCCAGTCTCACAAAGCACAGCCGTTACTGATAGCAACTGATGACCCAACAGTCACGGTAACTCAGCCCGTGGAAAATCCGGCTCAGATAAATTCAGCCTCTGATTTAGCCTATATCATCTATACTTCCGGCACGACGGGGCAGCCCAAAGGCGTAATGGTAGAACATACCAGCGTCAACAACCTGAGCCAGTTTATTATCCGAACCCATTCACTGTATTCACAAACCAGAACATTGTTTTTCGCCAACTACGTTTTTGATGCCTCGGTTTTTGAGATTTTCCCAGCCCTGATCGCGGGAGCATCGTTATATCTCGCTCCTGCCACAGTGACCGTGAACAGTGAGCAATTGCTGGCATTTATCAATGCCCACGCCATAACCCGAGCATTTATCCCAACCGCTTTAATGAATCATTATTCCGCTGATTTATTCCGCTCTTCCCTGCAAATTATCCATACGGGTGGAGAAACCCTGAATGCTCTGAATTTGCCACCGGCAATCACCGTATTTAATCAGTATGGCCCGACAGAAATCACTGTTTGTGCAACCCAAAACTTATTGCAAGGAGATGATTTATCCATTGGCAGCGGTATTGACAACACGCGTCTGTATGTTCTTGATTGTCATGGCAACCCAGTACCTGTCGGCGCACCGGGGGAGTTGTATATCGGTGGTGCGGGTGTCGCCCGGGGATACTTAAACCAGCCAGAATTAACTGCTGAACGCTTCGTACTAAACCCCTTTGCCAGCGAAGAAGACAAAACTAAAGGTTATACCCGCCTGTATAAAACGGGCGATCGGGTACGCTGGCAGCCGGACGGCAAACTGGAATACCTGAGTCGCAATGATTTTCAGGTTAAAATTCGCGGCTTCCGCATTGAGTTGGGTGAAATTGAAAGTGCCCTGTCCTCGCATCCACAGGTGAAACAGGCGGTTGTGGTGGATCATGAACATATTGGAAATACTGTACTGGTCGCTTATCTGGTGACAGACGACAAATTGTCGGATGACACCCTGCGTGGCTACATTTCTTCCCGTCTGCCTGAATATATGCTGCCTGCCAGCTTTACCCGTATTGAGTCCATCCCGCTGACCGTGAATGGGAAACTGAACCGCCGCGCCCTGCCGGAACCAGTCTGGGGAAATAGTGATCACTATGTCGCCCCGCGCAATGAGCTGGAAACCCGGTTATGTGCCATTTGGCAGGAAATACTGGGAGTGGAACAAGTCGGCATTGAGGATAACTTCTTCCGTATCGGCGGAAATTCACTGGTGGCGATTAAACTCACCTCTGCGATCCGCGATACCCTGCAAATTGACATTCCGTTAAATATTCTGTTTAGCGGTAAATGTATTTCTTCGTTATCGCAATGGCTGGAAACAGATACCGATCATGCGCAACCTAGCTTACTGAATTTCTTCACACCAGAGTCAACCGCCACCAATAAGCTATTTATGATCCATCCGGCCAATGGCGGCAGTGAAGTTTATGAATCTCTGGCAAGTGCGCTGTCTGATACCTATAACTGCATCGGCATTAATAACTATAACCTCAGCACGGATAATCCAACGGATTCACTGTATCAGTTGGCTAATATTTATAGAGAATTAATACTGGCAGAAACCACTATCGATCAGCCTATTTATATTCTGGGCTGGTCACTCGGCGGGCAGTTAGCGATGGAAATCGCCTTTCAGTTAGAACAATTGGGTGCAACAAACATTCAACTGTTTTTATTGGATACGGTACTCAATAACGAGGAAATAAAAACGCTCAGAGAGAAATTAGAACTCTCAGCAATAAATGATGTAGTAACAAGAAACTTGCAGAAAATGGGAGCTACCGACAGCTATATTAACAAGATATTGGAGATTATGCCATTTGAAAATTCTATCGCAAATTGTGAATTAAGCGGTCAATTAAACCAGACTAACATCACTTTGTTTAAAGCCGGTCAAGTTAATTCATTAAATAAAGGCGAAATTGAGCTACAAATAAGCCAGTTGATCATAGAAATACCGGATAATAATATTTCTCAATGGTCAATCAAGCCACTGGTCGTTAAGCGGGTGACTGATTATTATCACGAAAATATGATTGATGCGGTTTACATTATCAGTACTGAAGCCGTTAATTTATTAGGAAATAAGGAAGACGTACTGTTGTAAAATCACTGTTATTGACGAGGCTGGCATTGCCAGCCTCGTTAGATTGAGAAGTAATTTATTTTTTTCTTATTTATTGTTTTATTAATTATCTAACACAACAAGGGATTCATCTCCTGCACCTTCGACATATTATGGCGTAAAACAGTACGGCTAAAGTGGCTATTATGGACGGATAAAATAACGTTCATCTTGAGTAAAAATTTACGTAATTCGGCTGACATGGATATATTTTTTGTAATATCCCATATCTGAACAAAGTTATTGTTTATCACCCATGAAAATAACATAATTTAAACATGTTAGGCGTAAATGGCAGTGCAATTTCCAATCAAAACTTCACTCTTGGTTTTTAGATTACGCCAGAGAATAGTATTATTCATAGTCATTATTTTAATTTGGTGGAGGATACATGTTACTTGAGTTTATTTTAGCATTTTTAGGTCTATTAGCGTTACTAACACCCGTGATTTTTTATAGAAAAAATTCATTTAAATATAATAGCATGTATTATGCTATTGGATTGGTTTTGGTGGGAACTCTTTTAATGCAATGCTATGAAGACTCAAAGGAAACACAAAATAAAAATGCATTAATAAAAAGAAATCCTTATTTTAGTGCGATGCGAAAAATTGTCCCTGACGAATTCGAAAAATTATATTTTTTAGTATACTCTCGATCTCCAATTATAAAATATTATAATGATGATTACTCTGAAAAAAATATGAAAGCGCATCTTGAAGCAGGAAAAGCGTTTGGGGATAAAATTAATAAATCTTTCAATATAATCTCGGATGAAGCTATGCGTGAATATGGTCTTTATCTTATTGGAGCTTATACTGATTTTCTATCCGTTGATCCTACTGGAATTCTCTGTTTCCAAATGATATCTCCCGGAATTATTGGAAACCCAGCGCCTGAGGTAATAGCAACTATAGATAAAGATTTTGCAAAACAAAAGAACTATCTTGAGAGTTTCGCAGATTCTATTGCTAAGGGTATTCAAATTGATAGATTACCTGCTGAACAGGTTAAAGGTGAATCTGAAAAGATTTTAACACTATTATCTAATAAATATGGAGATTTTGTTTATGTTGAAGATCTTCATGAACTGTCTAAAAAACCCAGATTAACATGTGAAATCCAACGTGATTATATTATTGAAGTTATGAAATTAGGCTCTCATCTTTCAGCCGAAATATTACGCTTACCCATTAGTCAGCCGATGTGAACGCCTCATAAATTCGATGCAGATAAACAGCAACAATGTATTGAGACCTACAACATTCTGAAGGCTGAATGCGGCCAACATGAGGCGATTTTGTTTATTGATGCTGTGCATCCGACCCTGTCTACAAAATTAAAAGAGCTTGAGCTAGTGATTAAGATGCAAAATACGCGGCTGAATAGTGGAAAATGCCGGGTCAAATCTGAATTACTACAAATTAACGTTTTTGAGTAAACTCCGTGGGAGCGTTCAAGCATCTACGCCCCCCATTCTATCGCAGATATTGGTTGCATTCTTAAATGAATGTTCTTACCACTTACATACCACTTAAACACCTTATTCCTTAGTTTTCTTGGATAATCAGCGCAAAGACACACTATATTCGCCCATGGATCGCAAACAATCGCATCAGAGGGAAAGTTTGCAGAAGACATATTGTTTAGGCGTGGAAGATTGTTTGGAATCACAGATAAGTTAAAAACACAAAATGTATGGCTCACTCCATCAGTGCTTTCGTCTTCAGGATATTCATCACAGCCAAATACCCAAATGGTACTAACCAAATCGATATTAGTCGCAAAATACACGGCAAGATCGGTATACTCCTGACAATTGCCAGCCCGTTCTTCAGGGGGCATAGCAATCATATCATGTACGGTGAAACTGTCTGTTCGCTGCATCTCAATGCATGTGTCAGCATCTAGGGCATGGTCATTGCGGTAATTTTTTCGTTCATAACTCTTACTACCATAAACCAACGAATAAACCTTGTTACCTGATTTGTACCCATATCGAAAATGTTCTCTCACATCATGATTTATTTTATTAGCTTGATCTATTGTTATCATAATATTTCCTTCTTATTTTTCTAATATTATTTCGAATTAACAAAGAGATAATATGCCCCATAGTGTTAAAAATATAAATATATTGCTATACCTCTTTTTTCTAAAAAGTGAGTTAGATTCCCGCTTTTGCAATGAATTTCAGCTTAAATGTTGGGGGTTGGTTGTGCAAGGAAAGATACAATCGCGTGTATATTTAAAATACAAAGCTGGACAGTTCAGATGATTGCACAGGCCTTGCGTATTCTTGAAAATAGGTAACGTCACCTAACAGATAATTTTCAGATTTTAATTCCTGCATCTTCAAGTTAATTGCGTATATACACTTCGTCTTTCAAGTGGCCTCTTTGTTGGCTGTACTCACTCCCCCGGTAACATAGTTATCTATGCTCCCTGAGATTAATGAAAGGCTCTTGTCTTTGGCTGGTCAAATTCGTTCCCGACGAATTTGTTACTCTCTCGCCGCCGCGATGCATCTTGAGTCCATTGTCTATATGGCTAGATCTGACTAATTAACTCAATTCTGTTTCCGAACGGATCATAAACATGAAACCGATTAAACCCTACAATGGGTACATCATCCTGACATGTGTACCCGGCATCAGTACACAATTTTCGTAGCTGATTGAGGTTATCAACCAGAAAAGCAGGGTGTGCTTTAGTTCCGGGATAAAAATCTTCCTGTACCCCTAAATGAACCTGAACTTCACCGCTGATAAACCAACAACCGCCGCGTTTAGCCAAGTTTGCCGGCTTTTGTATCTCAGCCAATCCGAGAATATCGATATAAAATTTACGGGCTGTCTCTTCTTCTCCTTTAGGCATCGCAAGTTGGACATGATCTATCTTTAATAAAGTCATGATAAGTTCTCCTTAAAGGTAGCGGGTATAGACCAATAGATTTAAAGTTGCCTCGTGACGGCAAATACGCCAATTAAGAGTAAAAATCATTTTATGCCTATAAAAACAATAATAAAATAACACTATTATTTTTATATTTCATTGTTTTTACATTAATCAATAGCTGTCTTGATTTTTATTTCAAATTAATATTATTCGCTATAATAAAATAAACAGAGATACATTTTAACCTCAAATGCAACTAATATATTAAATGCTGAATTCATAAACATATTAAATAAACATGGAAATATACAGGGGGTTGCTATTGGAATCACACTGATGGATTTTCCCAATTTAACAGGTAATGTTATTAGTGTGATAATCGATAGTAATTTTAAAAAAAACATGAATAGTATTAATAAATTGGAACACAATGACGCCAGTATATCAATTACTGGCGTTTATTATTATCAGATTGTCACTTTAAGTTCAGTATGAGTTAAATAAATTGTAAACGTAAAACGTCAATAGCCTCTAATCTTCAGTTTCCATTCTTAAATATTTAAAAGGAAACCATATCTGCCGGATTAAATGTACTCATGACTCCCAGAGCACCCTTAATCAACGGAATAACCACTGGGGAGAAATAGGAACCCAATGGAATGCTCGTGTGGTCAATGCTGGTCAGCATGTTAAAATCCCGATTGCGGCCAGTGAAATCGTCACTGATTGCTTTACCAATGCGTACCGTCTGCGCTACACCATGACCACTCCAGCCATGTACCATGTATACAGGGGTGTTATCATCGCTTTTACGGGCATCAGCCGCACCATTCAGGGTCAGGTCACTGATCCCGCCCCAAGAATATTCCAGCTCGGGTTTCTCCAGCTGCGGAAATACAGTTCTGATACGATCAAGCAAATAGTTGTTTACATCACGGGATGACCAAGAATTGCCCGTGCCCTGCCCGCCAAACAGCAGGCGGTTGTTGCGTACTGAACGATAATAGTCTATCTGTAACTGCGTATCGTAAACAGGCAGATCTGACGGGAGCAATTCTTTGATAGGCATCGGCAACGGTGAAGTGACCGCCACATAAGTGAAAAAAGGCACCGTAGTGGATGCGCCTGAGATAAACTCACCCGTAGAGGCATGTACCCCAAGTACCACGGCTTTACTCGCCCTGATAGTTCCCTGACTGGTTTCAATAACCGCACCGTGGTCTTCCTGCCTGATACCGGTCACTTTTGTGTTGTCATATATTCGTCCACCAAGCCCGGCAAAACCATATGCCAAGCCTCGTAATAACGCGAGGGGCTGAACCTGTCCGCTGATACTGTCGATATTGGCACCGTGATAAATATCCGAGCGTACATACTCTTCTTGCAATTCGTATGGGCCAATAACCTTCACCATTTTATCGCCCAATCGACGCCGTGCATCGGCATTAGCCACTAATGGCCCCATATGACCCGGATGGATCGCCGCCGTAATATGACCATATTTACGGTCACACTCAAAGCCATAACGTTCACGAATCTCATCCACAAGATCCATTGCTTCAACCGAGGTAAATTGCCATAAACGCCTGGCTTCTTCGGGTGAAAATTTTTCCAGTATAGTTTCAGCTGACCAGCGAGCAATTCCGGGTGTCATCTGCCCCCCGTTACGTCCAGAAGCTCCTGAGCCAATGTTATCTTTTTCAACCAGAATGACATCCACACCCGCTTCAGCCAGATGTAACGCCGTGGAAACTCCCAGCAATCCACCACCAATAACAACAACCTCGCAGCTTTGATCTCCGGGAAGACTGCCAAAGGCGGGCCAGTCAGCAAGTGAAGCCTCATAGTAGTTAGCTGGCATGTCGATAGCCGCTATGTCTCTATGCCAGTTCCAGATGCGGGGATCCAGCCCCAGACGACTGGGTCTGGCCTGAGCATCCTGTAATAGCTTGGGCCGGAGTTGATCAATACCGGCGGCCAGAGTACCAATCTTGGTTAATTCTCCGGCAAGTAAAGATGTCGTGGGAAATAGGGAAGAAAGCACGCCCGCGCCTGCAAGCGTTGCAGCATTAGAAATAAAATCTCTTCTGTTCATTGTCATTTTAGCGCTCCTGTATGACCTGAAATCACCCGTTAACCTGATCCGGGGTATTTTTTTGTGAGTGAATCCAGCTCTCTGAGCCGTATTTATTGCTACCCGCCGATCCTTTCAACGTGGCGAGAATCAATAAAATAACAGTGCCAACAAACGGGATAAGATGTAAAAGTAGCCACCAGGCACTACAGTTGATATCGTGCAATCGACGTGCACCTACTGCCAGTGCTGGCAAAAATGTGAGTAGTAGATAAATGGCGCTGAACCAGCCCATATAAATTTCGGGATTAGCAACAGCTAATAATCTTTCCAGAAAAGAAATGATAAGAACTGCCAGAATCTGAAACAAAATGAAATACCAAAAATCCTTACGCTGTGCTCTCCCCCTGAAGCAGGCATAATTCTTTAATACGTTTAAATACCAATGCATTATTCTCCTCTCTTATAAATCTTCTGGTTCCACCTGACCTCCATGTATATTTATGCCAACAAAATATGCGCTGTTTTATTCATCCGTTTCACCAGAACAGCAAACCTCCTGCACCGTGAACCGGATATCGTCCAGAATTCGTCTTACCTGTTTTACATATACATGCTTATATATGATTTTCCATTTTCAGAAGTTCAGGTATCGATACGACTGTATTACTCGAGATTAGGCTTCTGCCTGAATGATATTTCAGTATCCATATGTTCTTTATATTCAAGTAGATAATCGTTAATTCGGGTCATCATCTTCTGTGCCAGCCGATAACAGGTAAGACTGTCTTCCTTGTAGAGCGCGGTCAATATTGTACACTAAATAGCAATTAATTTCATTGTAAACAATTTCATATAGTTACAAAATTACGTTTAAAGGCCCCCTCTCAGCCTGAATTACCAGCTCCTGACTGGCGAGCCGGGCCTGTTCGAGCGGGACATATACAATTCGTCTTTCAAGTGACCTCTTTGTTGGCTGCGCCCGCTCACCCCAGCCATTACCCAATTTCTGATTGAAGAGTGTACGTAATTTCCGCAAGGCTAACGCTAAAAAATGCCGTAACGATGTAATGCTTGCCCATCCTCCGGTACCGGTGTGATAGCATCCCAAAGTTCGGCGATTTTACCCTCCTCAACACGCCATAATTCAAAGTAGCTATGACGTTCTCCGGCAATACTTCCTTCTGAATGAGTCAGAACAAACTGACCGTCAGCGACGGTGCGGTGGATTTTTGTATAATGCAGCCCATTTCCTTCATCTTTCAGTTGCTGAAGAAATTCAATAACCGCTGCCGCACCATCAGATATATCCGGGCTATGCTGACGGAATGCCTCACCATTGGTGTAGGTAATAAATTCACCATAGTCTCCTTCAATCAGAGCACGTCTGAAGAAATTGACTACCAGCTTACGATTTTTTTCCTTGTCGTGGTTGTCACCCGCTTCAGTCGGGCCATCTAATTGAGTCCGACCGCTGGCATTAGGTGCTGCCTGTGGCACTAAACCATCCCAGTGCTCCACGATTAAACCATCAACAACCCGATACAAATCGAAGCCAACCAACGGCTGAGTATCTAACCCTGTAAAACGACCGTGGATAGCGACCAGATCACCATCCTGTAATACGCGGTAGGCTTCGTGATGAAGTTCTGGGTGTGTCTGAACCAGCTCACGCAGGCCAGCAAGGCCATCTCTGACCAGTGGGGAATGTTCAATGAAGTCCGGCGAAAAATAACGTTCAAGTGCGCCTACATCACGGTCAGTAAACAGTTCACGATGTGCACGCGCTACTACATTACGCGCTACTACATCGCGTGAAGATATAACCTGATTTATAGCCTGATTCATTATGGATGCTCCGCATTAATCGTTGGAACTCATCACGTGTTTGATACGCGTATATTCATCGAAACCATAAGCCGACAGATCTTTACCGTATCCGGAGTGTTTAAAACCGCCGTGTGGGGCCTCTGCTGCAAGAGGAATATGGGCGTTAATCCAGACTGTGCCAAAATCAAGCTCACGGGACAGGCGTAATGTCCGGGCATGATCACGAGTCCAGACACTGGAAGCTAACCCGTATTTCACATCGTTGGCTTTATCGATCGCTTCTTCTTCTGTTTTGAATTTTTGTACTGTGATAACCGGGCCAAAAATTTCGTTCTGAATCATTTCATCATGCTGCTCCAGACCAGTGATTACCGTAGGTTCAAAGTAATATCCCGGACGTTCAGCCTGACGACCTCCTGTTTCGATACGGGCATAAGCAGGCCGACGTGCAATAAATCCCTTAACCTGTTCCAACTGGCGAATATTGTTAAGTGGGCCATATAGCGCTTCTTCATCTTCAGGGTCGCCAAAACGCGTCGCTTTAGCCGCCGCGACTAATTTCGTTATGAACGTATCGTATACAGATTCATGCACCAACACGCGCGAAGCGGCTGTGCAGTCCTGACCGGCGTTGAAGTACCCCGCAATAGCAATGGTTTCCACCACTTTGTCCAGATCCGCATCGGCAAAAACAATGACCGGTGCTTTACCTCCCAATTCCAGATGCGATCGGGTGAGATTAGCTGCTGCTGAAGAAGCAACCTGCAAACCAGCCCGTACAGAGCCAGTGATGGAAACCATAGCCGGGGTTTTATGTGAAACAACCAGAGCACCTGCACTGGCATTGCCCAGTACTACATTGAACGTCCCGACAGGAAAGAACGGAGCAGCCAGCTCAGCCAGCAACAAAGTGCTTTCCGGCGTAGTATCACTCGGCTTAAGTACAACCGTATTGCCAGCGGCCAGAGCAGGTGCAATTTTCCAAACTGCCATCATTAATGGGTAATTCCATGGAGTAACCTGCCCCACTACGCCCAATGGCTCACGTCGGATACTACTGGTCATACCGGAAAGATATTCCGCTGTTGCCTTACCTTCCAAAAAGCGGGCGGCACCAGCGAAAAAACGGATATGGTCAGCCGAAGTTGCCACTTCCTCAGAGGCAATCAGATGTTTGAGCTGCCCGGTATTGCGGCTTTGCACTTCAATCAAACGTTCAGCGTTTTTTTCTACCGAATCAGCCAGTGCTAACAGTGCCTTCTGGCGCTCAGAAGGGGTACTCCGGCCCCATACTTTAAATGCCGCTTTAGCTGATGCATAAGCATTATTAACATCTTCAGCATTCGCATTAGGAGAACGTGCATAAGATTCACCGGTGACCGGACTGACCAAATCAAAATATTCAGAACCTTTAGATTCAATATACTGCCCATTAATAAAATGCCTGAGAGTGGCTATCGACATGCTTATCTCCTGATAGGGTTAATGTATGAAATATAACCTATAAATTAATATATTTAATGGTTATGCCGCAGTCAAATATGTATCAAAAATGTAAAAACATGTGAGCCATTAGATACATACGTGTAACTTTCAGGCATTTTTCGCAGGAAAATTATGCAAATCTGTGAGAAGGATCGAAGATTTCAGGCAGGTTGAGGCAGGTGATTCTATGGTCAGGTATAACTGAGCCAATAATCGGGCACGGCTTAAAAGTTGTGGTCAGACACTTAAATAACTTTAATTATCGATTGTTTTTTGAGCTACGTTTGTTCGCGGGACTTCTTTATACTAACGCAAATAGGTAAATAACCTATTTGCTATTAGTCATTGTCATTTCAGTTCTCTATTAGTGATGAAGTAATAAGAATTCTTATTTTAAATATTTTCATCAAAAAAGGGGGCGATATGAACGTCTTATTTAAGGTAAATTTTGATGGACTTATCTTTGATCAGCCAACTCTGACCAACCTATTTGATCGGAGAACATCAAAATGCACCCTACTCACTATCTGAATACCCGTATAAAGGGCCAAATTCACGCTGCGAGACTAATCATGCAGCCTGTACAAACTCGTCAGATAAGTTGCCATGTTGGAACTCATATTCTTGGTTTTATTTCTACGGGTTACCAGGCGCTCATCGCAGATAAAACACTCTCTTGCCAGATCCGAATATTTCTTCTTACCTTTTTTCCTCCAAGAATACGGGAGGCTTATTATCATGAATAATCATGAACTTATTATGAGCCATGCTCCTATAAACCCTCAATTATTTCCCTGGATAGTTCGAATAATCGTTACTTATACGCCACTAGGTTCGCGAACAAGGCGTCGTGTAGTAGGAAGTGGTATAGTCGTCAGCCCCGACTGGGTATTAACAGCTAGTCATCTAAATCCACACGACATCGATAATAATGAAGATCAATTCTTTTTCATATATCATCTCCGACGTCATGGAAGGCCACTTACAGAGTCAGGTAGGTGGTACCCTGATTACGAACCCGGTATATATGCCGATATAATTATGAGCAGAGGTAGCCATGGAGATCTCATGGCTCTTCACTTAGAAGAACCCCTTGTATTAAGGTCGTATGCGCCGTTGGGTCTGTTTTATCAGCTACCTATTACCGAGGGAAACCTTGAGCCACAGCAGGTCATTGGATTTGGCTTTGCTGGTCTAAGCAGAGATAACCCTTTGCTTGAGCCAGACACTTTTCACGCGTTCTTCGCTACTACGGAAAGTGTCCGGCCTGTTGAATATTATAGGGGGCGTGAAGTACTAGCCGCCTTCGAACCCAGATGGGGGTCATCGGCTCAGGGTGACTCTGGCGGGCCTATCATGTTCAATGATCCGCAGCGCGGTCTTGTGGTTATTGGACTCATCACTGGGGGAGAACCACCAGGTGTGACCCCTCCAAGCCATACGATTTTTGTTCCTTTAGAAGATAACCTCTCTTTTATTGAGAACCTTAGTCTGGAATCAATATCGTTAGGGCAACCAATAACAATAAGCAACTTTTTCCGCTTTACTCTTGGGTGGAGCATTGCTCGTTGGCAAGGACCGGGAGGGTCTGGAGGATCTGGCGTAGCCAATAGTGCGATATCAGATGCTGATTTATCTGGTTGGCGTGTTTTTTGGCAAAAGGTAAAGGACGGGGCATCATGGTCGGATGCCAAGCACAAGGACATACTTGATCCTAAGACAAAGAAAATAGAGCTAGAGGTAGAACAGAACGCGTTGTGGCGGGCAACGGTGTTGCCGTTGATTGGAGACCCACCCCAATTAGTGGGCAAGAATCACTTTCCAGCGGCTAACCTGCCGAGCAGCCTTATAGGCTCAATTACAGATAAGTACACGATGCCCACTAACCTGAAAGTGATTGCTGCTAACAACGCAGGAAAGAACGCTGTTCACGCATCCTGGGATGAAGCACTGGCAGCATCAGGCATACCAGCAGCAGGATATCGTGTGTTCTTTCAGGGAAAAACAGCAGGCGGTGCGTGGTCATCATGGTCACATTTGCCGGATACGGACAAACGCGAAGCTGTGTTTCAGGTGACCAGTGCCACGGATACAGGCCCGTGGCGAGTCGTCGTGCTGCCACTGTATACATTACCCAACGTCACTGCTGTCGTGGGTGCCGATGAACACGGCAATCCGTTTGCAGCAGACGCAGACACACGCGGTGTGCAGATCAATAAACCGATACAGACATGCCAGTTCCCAGAGCCAGAGGAAACACTCTATATCACCGAAGGGACAATCGGTTCTGGGTCTGTAACAGCGTTGTTCAATTCTGTGGATCCCGATACGAAAGAGGGTTCCCTCCAGTGGGAGTGGGCGGATAGCCCGGACGGGAAGTTTATACCCGGTGGTCGGTGGATAGGCATGTCAGGGCAAAACAGTGTGCAGATGGTGTTCGGAACAAAGGATGATCCAGCAACAGAAAATAACTCAGGATGGTACCGCCTGCGGGCAACCAATAACCTGGGTGAAAGCATAAGTCAGCCAGTACATGTGGTCATCAGCAGTCAGGTAATACCATTATTGTTGGATCAGACACCAGTCCCCTATGGAGAAGTGGTGGGATATACCAACAGTGCCGGAGATGCGGAAATCGAGGTGTTGTTTACCGCTCATCCAGCCCCGACCGATGCACAGGTCACGTGGGAAAAATTAGACCCGGCAACCCGAAAATACACTCCGAACATTAGCAACCGCTTATTCTCATTACCGCTTCAATCTTACGGAAAAGAGAAAGAACATAAATACATTGCCACTTTGGTTTTCGGGCAAAAAAACACCTACCCGACAGAAGAAGACTCAGGCTGGTATATCGCTCATATCAAGACCACATTCGCCGACAAAAGTGAGCACGAAACCTATTCGCTTCCCGTCTTCGTCAGTATCGGCGCATCTGTCAACTGAGCTATGAAAACGAAGGAGTAAAACAATGAATAAAAATCGGACAATAGGAGTAAAAAACTCCGCAATACGCGACAACATCTCGACACTACTGCGAATTCTGGCTGGCGGGTTGATGGTCATAATTCTGGGTTTCGGGTTGAATGCTACGCCTGCACATGCAAGCGGAACGTGGACGGTGCTTCTGAAAAACTTTTCCGATAAGACTATCACTCTCCACCCTAGCAGCACCAAGTGCATAGATAGCACAGGCGGAGCTCAGACAGTCAAGCCCAATCAGACAACAACATTCCGTTTTGTAGATTTGAACACATTTAAGCTTTTTTTTTGGGGTTGTTGGCAGAAAGAAAAGTATATCGATTGGGAGGTAACGATTGAGGGCTTACCGGCACCTACCGGATCCGGTCGCTTTAGTCTGCGCTGGGATCATGTATATTACTATTCTGGCGCAGAATGGCGCACACAGATAACAAGCCCTGATTCATCCTTAGGTGTACCGGTAACGGGAGCGATTTGCACCGAAATGGAGGGGGACCCCGACTCTGAGTATAGTTGTTTGAATGTCTGGCAAAAGGCACCGAATAACGATGGTGGTAAAATTTGGCTCTACTTCAACTTCGCGCATATCAACCAGCAAGGTGAAAACGCGACTTATATGTATAGAGAAAAGGCAACATTCAGCGGTACTGGTGACATCAGAAATACCATCACTTTACATCAGGGATTTCCTCATGGTAATCCGCTCCCCGGCTGCGAAAACATATCCGTCACTCAAGAGCAGGGAGGATACAATGGTAATTGGTCTTGCACTTCGAGCTCCCTTCCCTACGGCATAACACAAATTGTTGCCGTTCAGAATGATGGCATCTCTTCGCACTCTTCAACACCATACACTATCCTCGCGGAGCTAAAGGTACATTCCCCCAGAGATAATGCACTTATCTTCAAAACCCTTGGTCCGTATGAGATTAGAGGCCGGGCGACCCCCGGGGCGCAAATCGAGGTAACACCTCGCGAGGAAGGAACTCCGGCAGGAGCATCCCCCTTTAGCTGCTCGGCAACTGCCGATCAATCGGGCGGTTGGTATTGCGACAAAAAATTCCCCGCGCTTATTGATGGCACCTATCAGTGGGACGTCACACAAAGTTTTAATGGATATGGCAGTCAGATCAATACAAATACAGGATATTACCACTTGACTGTCGGAGAGCTTAAGGTTTCGATTGATCCGATTGGGGTGGATGGAGTTGTGCCTGACTGGGGTGAGTCCTTACAGATCCATGGACTGGGAACACCTCGCGATACCGTACACCTTATTGTACAGAAGGATGGAGATTCTAAGACGGTACTAAGATCTCAAAACTGTAGAAAAAGCTCAGATCCCGATCAACCTGATATGCATCCCATTTCTGACACAAGTACTTGGGGATGCAACTATCCCATTCCCGCGGTAGGAACTACCTGGGACGTCACTGCTACACAATATCGTCCCCACGGAGAGGAAGTGCAGGATCCCGCAAAAACGTCTTTCAGCGTCAAAAATGCGGCTCCTCTATTAGTACATAAACAAAAGGACTCAAGCGACCGGAGCGATAAGATAACCCTCTCTGGAACAGCAACTCCGGGGGCTACCGTCAAAGTGACCACTAAACAAGGGCCTCAGTGTCTGGTTAATGTGACAACAAACTCGTCAGGGTTGCACATCCCTACGCCTTGGTCATGCATATTGGACAACGTTAATACTGGAGGATTAGATTTCACGGCTGTTCAGATATACGGCTCTATCATCAGCGCCCCAATTACTGGTTCAACAAATAGCCTATAATGTAGCCCCATTTTAGTGAACACAGAGATAGGCATAATGACCGGCTGACTTCATCGTCAGCCGGTAGCTTCCTTTATTCGGATCACATGATGATAATGATGAAACATAAAAAATCATTGCTAAAATGGAAGGGCGACTTTGACAAAGAGTTGCGAGCCTGCCGGGCGATTAGTCACAACCAGATCTTTCTGCCATTTCAGGGCCACCAGCAAGCCTTTATCATTAGCGTAACGGACGGAAGGACCCAGACCAAATGCGCTCGCTTTACCCTGTGCTGAATTGGGTCCGCTATCGTTTGTTACCTGCTGGAATGCATAACCGCCAACACCAGCGACTAAACCATTACCGAATCCCCAGCCCAGTGCATAATCTATATGAAAAGCCCTGCCGGATTTTGTATTGGTTTTTTTATTTTTCAGATTAATGTCATACATTACTTTTAAATCGGTATTGTAACCATAAGCCGGAAAGTAACTTATCGCCCAGACAGGCTGAAATGCCCAATGATTTTTTCCCAGACTGGAAGGGTCATGACGATTATAGCTACCTGTCGGGGCACTGATATCAAGACCGATAACATAGCCTAAATCAGGTGCCGGATGATATCCAAGAGCCGGGCCGAAAGTGATATCCCCAATTCCTTTACTATCGCTGTGCTTACCCGCGGCTTCCGCTGTCACGCTCAGTAAAGGCACAATAGTATGATAAGCCAGTTGGCCGCCCATAATCTGTTGATCTGTGACCAGAACTAACCGGGGAGCAAGAACGTTCACATTAACTTTAAATCCGGGAACAGGAAGGCGAGAACCGTTATTTCCCCTGAGTTGATCATAATGAATATTGCCACCATAAAGCAGCACATGAATACCCGGCGGAGGCAGCGCGCCTGACAGGTAATTATCTAATCCATCCGGATAGATACCAACCCCACCCCCTTCTGTCGCCATAACAGAATGGCTTACCACTAAAGTACTCATAACGGAAACACTGAGTAATGATAAAGCAGTAAGCTGAATCACTCTCCGATATTTTATTATTCCTGTGTTTATCAGTTTTGTTTTTATTGCCGTGTATATTTTTATCATGACAGATCCTCCGGAATGGGAAGTGAGCAGATATGGTATGTAAGGAATAAATTTGATCAGCGCCGCGCAAGCCTGCGAGCGACCAGATAGCCGGAGGTTCCTGCTAATCCGGGGCCGGGATGTGCTGATGCACCAATATGAAAGACATTACGAATAAAAGTCTGATGTGCTTTCGTCCTTTTTGACGCAGCAAAGGGACGCAGCCAGAAAAATTGGTCAGGTGAACAAATCCCTGAGTAAGGATCTCCCCCCACCAAATTACAGTTCAATGTCTGTAAATCTGCCGGAGAATATGCCCTGCGGCCAACAATGGTCGATGAAAACCCCGGAATGACTTTCTCCAGACGAGCCTGTACGCGATCTGCGAACGCTTCACGCACAGCATCATTCCATTTGCCATCTTCGGGAATAGGGATTTCTCCCAGCGCATCCCCTTTCAGGTGAGTGGGCAACTCCTGCATCTGAATCCATAAAATCCATCCACCTTCAGGAGCACGTCCCGGATCAAGTGCAACCGGCTGCCCTATAGCTAATGTCGGGTGCTCCGGCAAATAACCGTTATTAGCCTGTGTCACCGACAGACAAACCTGTTGCATACTTTCTGTTAAGTGAATTAGCGGTACATGACATAATTCCGGATTGCACCATAACGGGGGTGCATTCAGGGCAAAGTGAACCTGCATTCCACCACGCCCATAACGATATCCCTGTGCATGTTGTTGAACTGTCTCAGGAACGTTATCCAGTAAGTGACCATAAAGCTGTTGCGGAGTGACATTGCAGACCACGGCATCGGTAGCGTGATAAACCCTGTCCTCTGCGATAACACCAGAAGCCCGGCATTTTCGCCCCCGCTGGTGAGTGATAATATGTTCAACGTTGGTATGTGTGAGAAGCTGCCCTCCATGCTGTTCTATAATCATTTTCAACGCTTCTACAATCGTGATACTTCCCCCTTTAACGACCGGCATTCCTCCCGACACTACGGAAGCAAAAGTGAGTTTTCCAATCAGGGCAGAACTGGCATCATCCGGCCCCAGTCCGGTATGCAAGGCCCATGGCGCAATCAGGGTGCGGATGAAATCGGACTGTAATTCACGTTCAGACCAACGCCGGAACGTTTCCAGTGAATGACCGGCAAATTCCACCAGACCATCAATACCGCGTTTTCGCCATTCCCTAAACAGTAACCGGAGGATGCTGAAATCGTAAGGATCCTGCCCCAGTAAACTGAAAACTAATTCAGCATCATCATGAAGAATTTGCTGCACCATGTAACGAAAGGCTTTTCCGTCTTTTCCTGCAATGTTATCAAGCTGCAATGCAACAGGTAACACACCTCGCTTTAATGCAATTCCCCGCCCATTCGGCTGAACCAGCCCAGTGGAGTAATCACTTTGCATGAACTCTACGCCCACTTTTTCTAATTCAGGCTTCAGCACCTGATAAGCCGGGCTACTCAAAAATAACGGATACCAGCAGGAAAGCACATCATGGATATAACCGGGGAAAAGTTCTTCGGTGCGGATACACCCACCGAGCACAGCATTCCGTTCCAGTACCAGCACTGATTTTCCCCATATGGACAGTAGTGCGGCGCATACCAGTGAGTTTATTCCACTGCCGATGATAATGACTTGAGGTTTAGCACTGTTCATGAGGTTATTCCATCAGATTGTTCAACCAGCGCCAGAACGCGTAGCGGACTCCCCGAACCGCCTTCGATTTTAAGAGGGGCAGCAATAATAACGGTTCCGACGGGGGGTAATAAATCGAGGTTTTTCAGGCATTGCAAACCGTATTTATTTGCTCCGTGCATCAGGGTGTGACAAGGATAAGCCACGGGCCATGAATAGGATTGCCCGGCATCAGTATTGATCGTCTCCACCCCAAAACCCCGGATATTACGTTTATGGATTAACCATTCTACTGTTTCCTGATCAGGCCCCGGTGTATGGGCTCCGTCATCACGCATATTGAGGAAACGGGTGGGATCATCCGCCCTTTTTGACCAGTCAGTGCGGAACAATAACCACGCTCCAGCAGGGATCTGCCTGTGCTGATTTTCCCATTCCCGTAGGAATTCGATTGTCAGCAACCAATCCGGGTTTTTTGCCACCTGTTGGCTGGCATCCACAACAACTGCGGGTGCCACAAAATTATGCAGCGGAATGCTATCAACGGTATTATCTGAATAATCTTTGCCGCTAACCCAATGCGCTGGAGCATCAAAGTGTGTTCCTGTATGTTCTCCACAACTGAAATTATTCCAATACCAACCCGGCCCATTTTCGTCGTAACAAGAAATACGCTCCATTTTGAATGACCAGACTTGCCCATATTGTTCAGGTAATTGTAAAGCCGGGAAATCAGGCGATAAGGTCTGCGTCAAATCAATAACCTTCACCCCACCCTGATCCAACGCTGCGGTGAACATATTTAGCAGGCTTTTCATGCATCTCCTCCCATATTGTTCCCCATATCATGTAACTCCGTGAACATACCGCAGTGAAAAACCAATGGTTTACCTTCAAGGCTGGCAATACGTTTCACCTGACCTATCATCAACAAATGATCACCAACATGGGTTTGCTGATGGTTCGAGCAAACCAGTGTTGCTATTGCGCCACAAATTGCGGGGATCCCTTCCGGCGTCTCTTGCACAGGAATATCCTGAAACTTATTTTCAACCCTCGGATTAGCAAAACGCAGAGCCAGTTCCTGATGGTCACAGCTAAGAATGCTGATCGTAAAATATTCACAGTTCTGGAATACAGCCAGATTGGGGGAATGATTGACCAGACTCCAAAGTATCAAAGGTGGCTCCAGTGAAAGTGACGCAAATGAATTGATGGTCAGACCGACATTGCGCCCGTCAGCTGTTCGTGTCGCAACAATGGCAACACCGGTTGGGTAGCTCCCAAGAATAGTACGCAATGCCCTTGCCTCAAATCCGGTTATTCCCCACTCAGCACCGGATAACATCGCTTCGCTGTTCTGGATATTCACGGTCATGTTGACTTTTTCCACACTGAAATTCTCCACACGGAAACCCCTGCTTTTCAGGCAGCTTGTTAAATCGCTTCCTTACTTAAGAATTAGCAACCTGTGCATGTTGTGTCTGTGAGTTAATGTAGGCTTCACAGGCATCACTGTCCCGCCACCACGGAAACAGTACAGGAGGATGATTGAAAGCATTGGCAATTGTGCCGGCAAGTGCCGGTAGCTGCTGAGCTGCGCCGAGTAGATGCAGGATATGAGGTTTTGGTGGGATGAGCAGACTGTTTGTCCATTCCACAACATACTGGCTGTAATCCCAGAATCGCTCAAAGGTCTCGCTCATCCATTCTGCCGTAAAAGGTTTGTCACCACGGGCAAGAATCGATTCGTAATAGACCTGACAGGCTTTGGTCGCATTGTTGGAGCCTTGTCCGGTAAGTGGATCGTTTGTCACTACCGCATCACCCAACCCAAAAATCTGACGACCAGACGGTAATGTCAGTACCGGTTTGCGTACTATCGGGGCGAAACGCCCGGCCAGAACGCCGTTCTTATCGGTCAGTTCCACCTTTTCGCAACGCGCGGCTTCCCACGGCAGAAAGGTTTTAAGAATGTGTCTGCTATAAGCCAGATGCTCCTGCGGCGTTCTGGCTTCCTGCCAGCCATCCATTGCTCCTCCTGGTATCCCTTCAAAAACCATAATGTCACAGGGACCATTCAGAGTCAGAGCAGGAAAAACGAAATACTCGCCCACTCCGGGGATCAGATTGAAAGAAACACGTGAATATTCAGGCACCGGCAGCATACCATTCACATAAGTCAATGCCAGTGCACGCTGCGGCTTATCATAGGGAGAACGGGTTGCATCACGCTCCAGTAATCTCACAACTTCCCCTTTTCCTCCCGCCAGAATAACCAGTTCATGGGTAGATGCCAGTTGTTCCAACTCATTAACACCAACATCGCGGATCTCCAAATTACCGCCACGGGCAGCAAACAATTCCATCCAGAACGGCATTTTAATGCGTTGATCAACCGCTTGTGCGTACTTATCGAGCCGGGCGCTCCAGTCAATTGCTTTGGTATTCGGTATTTCCGGATGCGGAACAGCAAAGCCGATACCTTCAACAGGCGGACACAGTGTTTCCCATTTATTCAGCTCCAGTTCCCGCTCAAACTGTAAAGAAGAATCGAACATACACTGACTCGACATCACCCGCCCCTTCAGAACATCTTCAGGCGTTCGGTTAGTCACTACGGTTACCTGATAGCCCTTGTCAAGTAGACCAAGGGCCAGAGGCAGTCCGGCCTGACCACCTCCTACAATAGCGATACGACGCATAGTATTTTTCTCCTACCTTGTGTTTCATTTCAACGGTGTTTTGTAACAACCGTGTTTTGTAACAACGACGATTTGCGACTATTCCGCCAGACGGCAAATGGCAGGTTTTGCCTGCTCAGGTCCCATCACTGAATAACCACCATCAACGGAGTAATCGGCTCCGGTCACAAAACTCGACAAATCAGAAAGAAGAAAGGACACGACCTGAGCAACCTCTTCGGGATCGCCCGCACGGCCAAGTAAGTGATAATCTGCGGCAATTTCATCTGTTTTCCGGCGACTGCCTTGAGTCAGCTCATCCATGACCCGTGACCACGTCCAACCCGGTGAAACGGAATTCACACGAATACGATCAGCGGCATAGTCCATTGCCATACTGCGGGTAACTTGTAATAAAGCGGCTTTTGAGGCGGGATATAACCAACGACCTGTCTGGGCAACAAAGGAGGAAACGCTGGTGAAGTTAACAATTGCTCCACCTCCGGCAGCCATAAAATACGGATGTGCAAACTGGGCGGCCCTGATAGCGCTGACCACATTAATATTCAATGCCGTCAGCCACATTTCGCGACTGGAATCGGCACCATCATCCAGATAAGTTGTCGCAAGATTAACGAGACAGTTAAGATGGCCATAGTAAGCAGCGACCTCGTGTATTCCCTGAGAAAGCTGTTCGTCATCAGTAATATCAACAGGCCAGAAATGAATATCATCAGGTCGGACATCGCAGGCTTTTTTACCACCTTCACGATCAATATCAAAAATAGCAACCTTAACACCATATTCACTCAATACTCTGGCAACGGCCGCACCTATTTTGGTTGCACCACCAGTAACAATAGCGACCTTATTACTTAATCCTTTCATGAGTGATCCCCTCGTATCATATATCTACCGCTATTCAGGGCAAACCATCAGGACAAATTATCCGTTGAATCAATAAGTTCGGGGCATAGAGAAAAAAGCACATTATTGACTGAATAGCTTTTTCCTGAATAGTTTTTTCCCGAATAGCTTTTGTCCGAATAGATCGTGACTAAATAACCGATCAGAGATATAAACACTGAATATCCAATATTTTGCATATTCAGTGTTCTTATAATTAATAAATCATGGTGGGTATCATTACGTGAAAAAGATAAGAACAAATAGCCGATATTTGCAGGAAATATCCATCCAGCGCAGGTATTCAAAAATGTCTTCAATAAATTTAAAAATGCAGAAATGAAATACTCTTTGTTTAACTTATTCCATCACAGATCATACCGAAATCAGTAACCCGCAGAGCTAATCATCCTGAAACTATGAATATCGTGTGCGAAATCACGGTTGTGAGTTGCGACTCATCCATCTTTTGTTTGACAAAAAAAACGCGGCCGTCTCGTTCTGGTCAATTATAATTTTCGGCTAGAAATATATTTCATCCAATACATCATTCACAATAAAAAAACATCAACAATTAAACTTCCCTATAAGCAATAAAAAACAAGGATAATAAAAAACGACATAGACATTATTTAAAACAACAACCAGCATTACACTATAAATAACAGCAGCCATAAGTAATATAAAACAATTATATTCACATAAAAAATATACTCTGGTATTTT
This sequence comes from Xenorhabdus bharatensis, assembly GCF_037996705.1. NCBI lineage: Bacteria > Pseudomonadati > Pseudomonadota > Gammaproteobacteria > Enterobacterales > Morganellaceae > Xenorhabdus > Xenorhabdus bharatensis. Next base: position 99,198 of record NZ_JBBMXG010000016.1, read on the forward strand.
GGGGAAACAAATACCAACTATATTTCACGAGAATGAGTGTTGAAAGATTGCAAGATTATTTGTAAGGACATCATGAGAGATTATGCTACGTTCTATATACCTTTTCATAATAGTGAGAGTATCAGCATGTGGTGTTCCTTACCCCGCGTGTCACACGGGATAAGGAATACTTCTATCATTTTGAAAAGCTATTTAGCGTGCAAATTAAGGTCAGAAAAATCATCAGCCCTATTCATTTTGTACTATCAACTATGACTAACTTGTAAGCGGAATGCACTCATATAAATAATTATGAGAAAGATTGAGGATCATTTGAATCCAGATTTACATCACCTGCATCCTGCTCAGGAGAATGTATTCTACGAACAATTTCTTTACGAGAATAGCCCAGTACATACCCTGAATTGGTATACATTAATAGAGGAAGATGTTGACATTACCCTCTTACAAAAAGTAGTTGATTTGCTATATCAGCATATCGATATTTTACGTTTACGCATATTCAACAATGCCAATAATGAAGCAGTTCAATACATTCAGGAACAAAGTACGCCCACGTTAATCCATGAATATGATATTTCAAAACTGCCTGACCCTGAAAATCACGCGATTTTGTGGATGAAGCAACAAAACAACACCCTTATAGATTATTTAAATGAAACATCCTATCAATTCACATTAATCCGTCTTGCCAATAAAAAGTATTATTTTCTCACGATATTTCACCACATTTTCATTGACGGCGTCGGATTATATCGCTTTCACGAATATGTTTATAAATTATATACATGCCTTAAGGATGGAACATCCACTACGTGGTTATCGGAAATCCCGCAATATCTCACAGCAGTAAAAAAAGCAAGAACCTATTTAAATGATTTTAATTATGAAGATGATAAAAATTATTGGCTTAATTTTTTAAAGAAACATGAAATACACCAATTAACACCTTATTACCATAATACAGGCTCTGATGATCATACGCTGACATTACCACTCTCCGTTAAAAATGACTTACGTATTTTTTGTCACGAAAACAAAACGAATTTACTTGCCGTCTTTTCTACGCTTGTTTCTATTGTTATCGCTGAATTAACCGGGCAACAAGAGCTGGTTTTCAACACAACAACTCATGGAAGAACAACAAAATCCGAAAAATATGTTGTCGGGATGCAAGCAAATACGTATCCAGTACATTGCCATATTTCACGCACCTCTTCTATTGTTAATCAAATTAAGCAAGTAGAGTCAGCGCTGAAAAACAGCTATCTCCACGGGAGATTTCCCACTTCACATTTTACTCGCCTTGCAAAGCAAGATGGGTTCTCTTTACCCAACATCCTGATTTTATATGATCGTTTTTCAGCATCAGATACTGAAATTAACCAAATTAAACATTTTCATCTAGACACTGAATTTAATATTAATCCCATCTTATTTAGGTTGAAAGATCATGGCTATGATCAAGAATTAAAAATCACTGTCCAATATTTAAAAGCCTATTTTAATGATTCAGAGGTCAATAATATACTTGAACGATTAAATAACCTGATAACGGCGATTATTGACAACCCTGCTATTTTAGTCAGTGAATTACCTATCTTGTTAGAGCAGGAGCGCCATACCCTATTAAATATCTGGAACAAGACCGTTGCCCCTTATCCGCAGGATAAAAACCTGCCACAGTTATTTGAAGCACAGGCAGCGGCACATCCGAATAATATTGCGCTGGTGTTTGAAGACGAAACCCTGACCTATCGCCAGCTTAATGAACGAGCCAACCAACTGGCACGTGTGATCCGTGAACGCTATCAACAACAGCATCATGTACCGATGCCTATGGATACGTTGATCGCGCTCTATCTGGATCGCAGCCCGGAAATGGTCATCAGTATACTGGCAGTACTCAAAGCCGGCGGGGCTTACGTGCCGGTATCACCGGATTATCCGACGGAGCGGGTTCAGTTTATGCTGGACGATACGCAATCACCCTGTGTTATCACTCAGCAAAAGTTTCTGCCCACATTGCAGACTTATACTCAGGCATACGTGACACCACCAGCCCTGATTGCCGCAGATGACAGGAGTGTCACTGAAAACGATTCAACAGAAAATCTGGCATTAGCCGGTCAAGCGTCAAATTTAGCCTATGTTATTTATACTTCCGGCACGACCGGAAAACCCAAAGGGGTCTTGCAGACCCACCATAATGTCAGTCGCTTATTGACTGCCAGTCAAAAAGATTACCAGTTCGATCAGCACGATGTCTGGGTGCTTTTCCATGCGTATACGTTTGATTTCAGTGTGTGGGAATTATGGGGCGCTTTGCTCTATGGCGGACGTTTAATCATCCCTACAGTTGAGTGCACTAAGGATTTTGGCCAATTCAGCCGGTTATGCGCCGAACAGAATGTGACGGTACTGAACCAAACGCCGGGGGCATTTTATGCCTTTATCGACGAAGCAGTCAGCAACGGCACAGCGTTTCCTCATCTTCGCTATGTCATATTTGGTGGCGATAAATTAAATCCGGTGCAATTAACACCCTGGAGGGATCGTTATGGCGATCAAAAACCGGCGCTCATCAATATGTATGGGATCACCGAAACCACCGTCCATGTGACTTACAAAAAATTAACGCAAGGCGATAACAGCGCTGTCTCCCGCATTGGGCGGCCCCTGAGCGACATGTCTGCCTACGTGCTGAACCCTGCTGGACAGCTGGCTCCGATTGGTGCTCCCGGCGAACTTTACATTGGCGGCGCAGGGCTGGCACGGGGTTATTTAAACCGACCGGAATTAACCGCCGAACGTTTTATCGAAAATCCGTTTGCGACAGATAAAGACAAAGAACAGGGTGACACACGTCTGTATAAAACCGGTGATTTAGCCCGCTGGCTTCCCGATGGCGAACTGGAATATCTGGGACGTAATGATTTTCAGGTCAAAATTCGCGGCTACCGCATTGAGCTGGGCGAAATTGAAAGTGCGTTGGTGACACATCCTCAGGTTAAACAGGCGGTAGTCATCGATCGTGACTATCAGGGTAATACCGCTCTGTTCGCCTATCTGGTGATTGAGGGTGAACTTTCTGACGAAGGATTAATCAGCCACTTATCTTCTTACCTGCCCGATTATATGCTGCCCGCCAGCTTTATCCGGATTGAGGCGATCCCGCTAACGCCGAACGGTAAAATCGACCGCAGAGCCTTGCCGGAGCCGGTTTTCGGTCACAAAAAACATTACATCGCGCCGCGCAATGCACTGGAAACCCAGCTATGTGCAATTTGGCAGGATGTTTTAGCACTGGAACAAGTCAGTATTGACGATAACTTTTTCCGTCTCGGCGGCAATTCCCTGACCGCTATTAAACTGATTGCGGCTATTCGCCGTACTTTGTCTACGGATATTTCACTGGCACAACTGTTTGAATTGAAAACCATCGCCGGGTTAGCCACGCAGATGGACACACAAATTCGTACGGTTATCCCGCCGCTGGCACAAGCGCGCTATCCCTTATCCTTTGCGCAGGAACGCATGCTGTTTATCGAACAGTATGAGCAGGGTTCGGATGTCTACCATATTCCGTATCTGGTTGAGTTAGCTCAGGAGGCTTCTCTGCCTTTGCTGGAAGCCGCCATTAACCGATTAGCTGAACGCCATGCGGTGCTGAGAACCGTGTATCGCAGTGATGATCAGGGCCAGCAGTATCAGCAGGCATTGGACACGTATTTCGTGATCCCATCTCAATCCTGTGACGACAGGGAGACATTGCTGGCTAACGTCCGCACCGAGATCGCTACCCCCTTTGATTTAACCACCGAACCCAGCCTGCGCTTGCGGCATTATCAGGTCGTAGACAGTCACTACTTATTACTGTTATGGCACCATATCGCCATGGATGGCTGGTCGATTGATATCTTTATGGCGGAACTGGCGGCGATTTACCACGCGCTGCAAGCAGGTCGTGACAGCCAGCTCCCTGCGCTGGATATCACCTACGGGGATTACGCTGTCTGGCAACGGGATTATTTGCAGGGGGACATCCGTGAACAACAACTGACTTACTGGAAACAGACGCTGGCAGGCTATGAATCGCTGGCACTGCCCACGGATCACCCCAGACCGGCACAAGTCAATTATCAGGGGCAGGATCTCAATTTTGAGCTGGATACCCAACTGTCTGAACAGCTACGGACACTGGCAAGAACGCAGGAAACCACCCTGTATACCGTGTTGCTCAGTGCGTTTTACGTCACGCTGGCGAAATTATCCGGACAGGATGATATTGTTATCGGTACGCCGACGGATAACCGCCATCACGCACAAACCCTGCCCCTGTTAGGCATGTTCGTTAACTCACTGGCCTTAAGGGCACAACTGCAACACACTGATAATGTGACCGCGTTAATTGCACAGACACACACACTGGTGACCGACGCCAAAGCCCATCAGGATATGCCGTTTGAGCAGTTGATTGAAGCCCTGAACATTGAACGGGATACCGCCCGCCATCCACTATTTCAGGTGATGTTCAGTGTGCAGGCTTTTGGTGAAAATCTGTCAGATAATTGCCTGCCATTCAAGCCGGTGGTACTCGATGGATCCTTATATAACCCCGCCAAGTTTGACCTGAGCCTGTTTTTGTCCGATGGCAAAACGGCAATTACCGGTTGCCTGAACTACGCCGTGAGCCTGTTTAATGACACCAGCATCACCCGTCTCGTGGAGAGCTACCAACGGGTTTTGAACGCATTTGTAGCAGACCAGCAACAAACGTTATCGAGCATTGATATTTTATCGGTGCAAGAACGTCATACTCTACTACACCGCTGGAACCAGACTGATGCTCCTTATTCGCAGGATAAAACCCTGCCACAGTTGTTTGAAGCGCAGGTGGCTCAGCGAGCCGATGCTATCGCTGTCATATTTGAAGAACAACGGATCAGTTATGGCGAACTCAACCGGCGCGCCAACCGACTGGCGCATCATCTGATTGCACTGGGCGTTAAACCAGATAATCTCGTCGCGATTTGCCTTGAGCGTAGTTTGGATATGGTGATCGGGATACTGGCTATTCTCAAGGCGGGTGGCGCGTATCTGCCACTCGACCCGGCTTATCCCGCCGAACGATTGGCCTATATGCTGGATGATGCAACGCCGGTAGTCTTACTGACGCAAACCGCACAGGCGGATAAACTGACCACGTCAGCCCCCACCGTGTGGCTGGATAATCCGGCTCCGGACTTTGACACGCAACCGGACACTAATCCGGATGTACAGGCACTGGGGCTGACTGCCCGTCATCTGGCTTACGTGATTTACACCTCCGGCTCCACCGGACAACCCAAAGGCGTGATGGTGGAGCACCGTAATGTCCTGAGTCTGATCATCAACAATGGCTTTGCCAATATTGGCCCGGATGACTGCATTGCCCATTGTGCCAACCCCGCTTTCGATGCCGCCACCTGGGAAATCTGGGCAGGATTAATTCATGGGGGCTGTATTCTCCTCATTCCGGAAAAAACGCTGTTACATCCTGACCGGTTTAGCCAATGCCTGTCATCAGAAGGCGTCAGCGCGCTGTTTCTGACCACCGCGTTATTTAATCAATATGCAGATTTAATCGCTCCCGCATTATCAGGGTTACGTTATGTTTTGTTCGGCGGCGAACTGAGTGATAACCGGGCAGCCATTCGTCTCAGAGCCGCATATGCGCCTACACACCTGCTACATGTTTATGGGCCAACAGAAACGACCACGTTCGCAACCGCCTACGATATCCCCCTGACTGAAAGTGAAGCGGAAAAACTCCCTATCGGGCGGCCAATGAGTAATACTCAAATCTATATTCTCGATAAACAAGGTCAACCCGTTCCACAGGGAGCCGTGGGCGAACTGTATATTGGCGGTGACGGCGTGGCGCGGGGTTATCTTAATCAGCCTGATTTAACGGCCGAACGCTTTCTGACTAACCCCTTCTCCTCAGTGCCGGAAGCGAGAATGTACAAAACCGGCGATTTAGGCCGATGGTTGCCAGATGGCAATATCGAATGTCTTGGACGCAATGATTTTCAGGTGAAAATCCGTGGCTTCCGTATTGAACTGGGGGAAATTGAAAGTGCGCTGACGGCGCATCCACAGGTTAAACAGGCTGTGGTGATTGATTGTGAGCATCATGGGCAAAAGGTGTTGGCGGCCTATCTGGTTGCCGAAGACGCTGTATCTGATGAAATGCTGCTTGCTCACTTATCTGATCGTCTGCCGGACTATATGCTGCCCGCCAGCTTTACCTTTATGGAGACTATACCGCTAACGCTGAACGGCAAAGTGGATCGCAGAGCCTTGCCGGAGCCGGTTTTCGGTGACAGAGAAAATTATGTTGCGCCCCGTAATACGCTGGAAACCCAGCTTTGCGCTATCTGGCAGGATGTGTTAACGCTGGAGCGAGTCAGTATTGACGATAATTTCTTCCGTCTCGGCGGCAATTCCCTGACCGCCATTAAGCTGATTGCGGCTATTCGTCGTACCCTGTCTACGGATATTTCACTGGCACAACTGTTTGAATTGAAAACCATCGCCGGGTTAGCCACGCAGATGGATACACAAATTCGTACGGTTATCCCGCCGCTGGTACAAACGCGCTATCCCTTATCCTTTGCGCAGGAGCGGATGCTATTTATCGAGCAGTATGAGCAAGGTTCGGATGTCTATCATATTCCGTATCTGGTTCAGTTGGCTCAGGATACTTCGCTGCCGGTACTGGAAACCGCCATTAACCGACTGGCTGAACGTCATGCGGTGCTGAGAACCGTGTATCGCAGTGATGATCAAGACCTGATGTATCAGCAGATATTGGATGAGGATTTAGTTATCCCGTCTCAATCCTGTGACGACAGGGAGACATTGCTGGCTAGCGTCCGCACCGAGATCGCCACCCCCTTTGATTTAACCACCGAACCCAGCCTGCGATCGCGGCATTATCAGGTTGCAGACAACCATTACTTATTACTGTTATGGCACCATATCGCAATGGATGGCTGGTCGATCGATATCTTTATGGTGGAACTGGCGGAGGTTTACCACGCGCTGCAAACCGGCCGTGACAGCCAGCTCCCTGCGCTGGATATCACCTACGGAGATTACGCTGTCTGGCAACGGGATTATTTGCAGGGGAACATCTACGAACAACAACTGACTTACTGGCAACAGACGCTGGCCGGTTATGAATCGCTGGCACTGCCCACGGATCACCCCAGACCGGCACAGGTCAATTATCAGGGGCAGGATCTCAATTTTGAGCTGGATACCCAACTGTCTGAACAGCTACGGACACTGGCAAGAACGCAGGAAACCACCCTGTATACCGTGTTGCTCAGTGCGTTTTACGTCACACTGGCAAAATTATCCGGACAAGACGATATTGTTATCGGCACCCCGACCGATAACCGTCACCACGCGCAAACCCTGCCCCTGTTAGGCATGTTCGTTAACTCACTGGCATTAAGAGCACAACTGCAACACACTGATAATGTGACCGCGTTAATTGCACAGACACACACACTGGTAACCGACGCCAAAGCCCATCAGGATATGCCGTTTGAGCAGTTGATTGAAGCCCTGAACATTGAACGAGATACCGCTCGTCATCCACTATTTCAGGTGATGTTCAGCGTACAGGCTTTTGGTGAAAATCTGTCAGATAATTGCCTGCCATTCAAACCGGTGGTACTCGATGGATCCTTATATAACCCCGCCAAGTTTGACCTGAGCCTGTTTTTGTCTGATGGCAAAACGGCGATTACCGGTTGCCTGAACTACGCTCTTAGCCTGTTTAATGACACCAGTATCACCCGTCTCGTGGAGAGCTACCAACGGGTATTGAGCGCGTTTGTAGCAAACCAGCAACAACCGTTGTCCGGCATTAATATTATATCGGCTCAGGAACGTCATACCCTATTAACTATCTGGAACCAGACTGACGCCCCTTATCCGCAGGATAAAACCCTGTCCCAGTTGTTTGAAGCGCAGGCGGCAAGAACACCGGACCATGTTGCACTGGTGTTTGAAGGTGAATCCCTGACCTATCACCAGCTTAATCAGCGCGCCAATCAACTGGCTCATGCCATACGAAAACGTTATCAGCAACAGCATCATCAAACGATGCAAGCTAATACACCGATAGCCCTGTATTTTGACCGCAGTCTGGAAATGGTCATCAGTATGCTGGCGGTGCTGAAAGCCGGGGGCGCTTATGTACCGATATCACCGGAATATCCCACAGAGCGGGTACAGTTTATTCTGACAGACACCGCGACGCCTTGTGTTCTGACCCAACAACACTATCTGAACGCTCTCCGGCCATTGTCTGAGTCATCAATCCTTATCGCAGCAGATAATCAGGCGGACACGGCCAGTCAACCTGTGGAGAACGCTGAATCCATCAGTAAACCGACCGATTTAGCCTATATCATCTATACCTCCGGCACTACCGGCCAGCCGAAAGGGGTCATGATTGAACATAAAAATGTGTCGCATCTGACGGCCGCTCAAAGTGCATTTTTTGATACTGAAAAGACCACTAAAAGTTTAATGTTTGCCGCTTATGTGTTTGATGCTTGTGTTTTCGAACTCTTTCCCGCGTTATTAAATGGTCTGACGCTTTACCTTTGCAATGAAACAGAACGGAATGCGCCTGCCATTGCAGAGTTGATTCAGCGAGAAGGCATTCAAATGGCCATCTTGCCGCCAGCAATACTCAACTTATTGACTGATGTGGAATTACCCTCACTACAGTTATTGGTTACCGCAGGCGAATCCCCCTCGCTGGATTTTATGGATCATTTCAGCCAACACAGCAAGGTGATAAATGCTTACGGCCCGACAGAAATCACCGTTTGTGCGACACAGAAGCGATATCAACATGGGGAGATTGCCACCAATATTGGTCAAGCGATTAATAATGTCAGACTTTACGTACTGGATAGTGATGGAAATCCATCACCTGTCGGTACGCCGGGTGAGTTGTATATTGGTGGCGCGGGTGTCGCGCGGGGTTATTTAAACCGTCCCGAATTAACGGCAGAGTGTTTTGTTACGAATCCTTTTGCAACGACAAACGATACTGTCAAAGGTTACACCCGCCTGTATAAAACCGGCGATTTAGTGCGCTGGTTACCCAACGGCGAACTGGAATATCTGGGACGTAATGATTTTCAGGTCAAAATTCGTGGTTATCGTGTTGAACTGGGAGAAATTGAAAGTGCACTGACGGCGCATCCACAAATTAAACAGGCCGTCGTGATTGACCGTGAACATCTGGGGCATAAAGCATTGGCGGCCTATCTGGTTGCCGAGGACGCTGTATCCGATGAAATGCTGCTTGCTCACTTATCTGCTCGCCTGCCGGACTATATGCTGCCCGCCAGCTTTACCTTTATGGAGGCTATTCCGCTAACGCTGAACGGCAAAGTGGATCGCAGAGCCTTGCCGGAGCCGGTTTTCGGTGACAGAGAAAATTATGTTGCGCCCCGTAATACGCTGGAAACCCAGCTTTGCGCTATCTGGCAGGATGTGTTAACGCTGGAGCGAGTCAGTATTGACGATAACTTCTTCCGTATCGGCGGCAATTCCCTGACCGCCATTAAGCTGATTGCCGCTATTCGTCGTACTTTGTCTACGGATATTTCACTGGCACAACTGTTTGAGCTGAAAACCATCGCCGGGTTAGCCACACAGATGGACACACAAATTCGTACGGTTATCCCACCGCTGGCACAAACGCGCTATCCCTTATCCTTTGCGCAGGAGCGGATGCTGTTTATCGAGCAGTATGAGCAAGGTTCGGATGTCTATCATATTCCGTATCTGGTTCAGTTGGCTCAGGATACGTCACTGCCTGTACTGGAAACCGCCATTAACCGACTGGCTGAACGTCATGCCGTGCTGAGAACCGTGTATCGCAGTAATGATCAGGGCCAGCAGTATCAACAGGTATTAGACGCGCATCTAGTGATCCGGTCTCAGGCCTGTGATAACAAAAATACCTTGTTGGCTAACGTCCGCAGCGAGATAGCCACCTCCTTTGATTTAGCAACCGAACCCAGCCTGCGATTGCGGCATTATCAGGTTGCAGACAACCATTACTTATTACTGTTATGGCACCATATCGCAATGGATGGCTGGTCGATTGATATCTTTATGGCGGAACTGGCGGAGGTTTACCACGCGCTGCGAGCAGGCCGTGACAGCCAGCTCCCTGCGCTGGATATCACCTACGGGGATTACGCTGTCTGGCAACGGGATTATTTGCAGGGGGACATCCGTGAACAACAACTCACTTACTGGAAACAGACGCTGGCCGGTTATGAATCGCTGGCACTGCCCACGGATCACCCCAGACCGGCACAGGTCAATTATCAGGGACGGGATCTCAATTTTGAGCTGGACGCACAGCTATCTGAGCAGCTACGGATACTGGCAAGAACACAGGAAACCACCCTGTATACCGTGCTGCTCAGTGCGTTTTACGTCACGCTGGCAAAATTATCCGGACAGGATGATATCGTTATCGGCACCCCGACCGATAACCGCCACAATACGCAAACCCTGCCCCTGCTGGGGATGTTCGTTAACACACTGGCCTTACGGGTACAACTGCAACACACTGACAGTGTGACTACGTTGATTACACAGGCCCACAAATTGGTTAGCGGTGCCAAAGCCCATCAGGATATGCCATTTGAACAGCTCCTTGATGCACTGAACATTGAGCGGGATACCGCCCGTCATCCACTATTTCAGGTGGTGTTCAGCGTACAGGCTTTCGGTGAAAACTCGTCAGACGGCAATCTGCCATTTAGCCCAGTCGCACGGGATGAATCCTTATACAGCCCGGCCAAATTTGACCTGAGCCTGTTTTTGTCCGATGGCAAAACCGCAATTACCGGTTGCCTGAACTACGCCCTGAGCCTATTTAACGACACCAGCATCACCCGTATCGTGGAGAGTTACCAACGGGTTTTGAACGCATTTGTCGCTGACCGGCAACAACCGTTGTCCGGCATTGATATTTTATCGATACAGGAACGTCATACCCTATTAACTATCTGGAACCAGACTGACGCCCCTTATCCGCAGGATAAAACCCTGCCACAATTATTTGAAGCGCAGGCGGCAAGGACGCCGGATCATGTTGCACTGGTGTTTGAAGGCAAAACCCTGACCTATCACCAGCTTAATCAACGCGCCAATCAGTTGGCCCACGTCATACGCGAACGTTATCAGCAACAGCATCATCAAACGATGCAGGCTGACACACCGATAGTCTTGTATGTTGACCGCAGCCCGGAAATGATAATCAGTATTCTGGCGATTCTGAAAGCCGGGGGCGCTTATGTACCTGTTTCGCCGGAATACCCGACAGAGCGGGTACAGTTTATTCTGACAGACACCGCAACTCCTTGTATTCTGACGCAACAGCACTATCTGACCACGCTCCGGCCACTGGCTGGATCCTCAATCCTTATTGCCGCAGATAATCAGGCAGACACCGTCAGCCAGCCGGTGGAAAACCCTGACTCCATCAATAAACCGACCGATTTGGCTTATATCATCTATACCTCTGGCACCACCGGCCAGCCGAAAGGCGTGATGGTTGAACATAAAAACGTGGCCCACTTGGTGACAGCACAAACCACATTTTGGGATATCGGAAAGACAACAAAATGCTTAATGTTTATCACCTATGTATTTGATGCTTCTGTTTCCGAATTATTCCCCGCGTTATTGGGTGGCATGACCCTTTACCTTTGCAGTGAAGCCGAACGAAATGCCCCTGCCATTGCGCAACTCATTCAACGGGAAGGTATTGAAATGGCGACCTTGTCGCCGGCAATACTGAAATTGCTGGTTGATACAGAATTACCCTCCCTGCGGTTATTGGTCACAGGAGGCGAATCCCCCTCACTCGATTTTATGGATCATTTCAGTCAATACAGTAGCGTGGTAAATGCTTACGGCCCGACAGAAATTACCGTTTGTGCAACACAGAAGCGATACCAAAGTGGCGATCTTGTTACCAATATTGGTCAGGCCATTAATAACGTTCGTCTTTACGTACTGGATCGTTCCGGTAATCCTGTACCTGTCGGCACGCCGGGGGAACTGTATATTGGCGGTGCTGGTGTCGCACGGGGTTATTTAAATCGCCCTGAATTAACGGCGGAGCGCTTTGTTGCTAACCCTTTTGCAACCGCAAACGATACGGTTAAAGGTTACACGCGTCTGTATAAAACCGGTGATTTAGTACGCTGGTTACCCGATGGTGAACTGGAATATCTGGGGCGTAATGATTTTCAGGTCAAAATTCGCGGCTTCCGTATTGAACTGGGGGAAATTGAAAATGCGCTGACAGCGCATCCACAAATTAAACATGCAGTAGTGATAGATTATGAGCATCATGGCCATAAAGTATTGGCGGCCTATCTGGTTGCCGAGGGTACTGTCTCCGATGACATGCTGCTGACGCACTTATCTGCTCGCCTGCCGGACTATATGCTGCCCGCCAGCTTTACCTTTATGGAGGCTATTCCGCTAACGCTGAACGGCAAAGTGAACCGCAGAGCCTTGCCGGAGCCGGTTTTCGGTGACAGAGAAAATTATGTTGCGCCCCGTAATACCTTAGAAACCCAGCTTTGTGCTATCTGGCAGGCGGTTTTAGGACTGGAGCAGATAAGCATCCACGATAATTTCTTCCGCATTGGTGGTGACTCCATTATTAGTCTCCAGTTGGTGTCCAAGCTGCGTCAGGCCGGTTTTTCGCTTCAGGTGAAAACCATTTTTGAGGCACCGACCGTGGCACAATTAGCGGTATTACTGATGCAAACAGCGTCTACTGCCGAAATCTTTGCCGAACAAGGGTTATTAAACGGAGAGTTTGCTTTACTGCCTGTTCAGCAAACCTTCTTTGACTGGCAGTTAGCTCAGCCCCATCACTGGAATCAGGCCTTTATGATTCAGATCCCCGGCGATATCCAAATCATACAGATTGAACAAGCGCTGGCTACATTAACTGAGCGGCACGATATGCTGCGCTGTCGTTTTTTCGTTACTGAAAACGGCTATCGCCAGTGTTATTCTGCGGATATTCCGTCTTCACAACCGCGGTTAAAACACCGTGATATCCGTCAGTGCAATCAGGAAGAACTCCACCAGCAACTGACCCAGTGGCAAAGTGGGTTCAATTATCACAACGGGCCACTCTGGCAGGCCGCTCATCTGACTGGCTATGCTGATGGCAGTACCCGGTTATTCCTCGCTTTCCATCACCTGATTATCGATGCGGTGTCCTGGCGGATTATTGCGGAAGATATGCGTCTGCTATTACAGGGAATGCCCCTGCCTGCGAAAACCAGCAGTTATCGCCAATGGGTGACCGCTGTGCAGCAGTATGCCCGGCAGCATCAACATGAAGTGCCTTACTGGCAACAAGTACTGGCAGGCAATAACAGCAAACCTACATTGGATAATCTCACACACCATCAGCTGGAAATATCGGCAGAAATGACCGATATCCTGCTGCATGAAGCTAACGCAGGTTTTCACACCGAAATTAATGACTTGTTGTTGAGTGCGTTGACCGTGGCCTTGCAGGATACCTTCGACAAATCTGTCAACCCTATCCTTCTGGAAGGACACGGGCGGGAATCTATTGATAACACAATAGATATTTCCGAAACTGTTGGCTGGTTTACTACGATGTACCCGGTTCGTCTGGAAAATCAGGCGAATATAACCGACACCCTTATCCACACCAAAGAGATGCTGCGCACTGTGCCAAACAAAGGTATTGGTTACGGTGCATTACAACAGGCGGGTTATCTGACCGATGATTTGCCTGCTATCAGTTTCAACTATCTTGGACAGTTAGGCAGTGCCAGCCGTCAGGACTGGTCAATCACCAATGATGATTGCGGAACGATGATAGCCAGCGAAAACGGCGGTCATTTTCTGTTAGGAATTAATGGCTCCGTTCAGGCCGGAAAACTGCGGTTTTATGTCGATTCCCGCCTGCCACAGACTAAGACAGCCCTGTTTACCCGGGCATTTGAGCAGGCACTCAATCACATCATCACCACAGCGCAAAAACAGTCACGAACGGGAGAAATAATGACTCCCAGTGATTACGGTATCAAGGGTGTTTCGCTGGAGCAATTCAACCAGATAACTCACCATTTTGAACATACCAATCATGTCAGTTCACCCCACGACTCCGAAAATGAAACTACTTTGGATTTATAGAAATGTTGACGCTATTTAAAGAACTTAACAAAAATCAGGCATCAGTATGGGTTTATGAAAATAAGTTGAAACTGACATTCACAGGGGAAACGCCCCCTGATCAACTTATTGATCAAGTTAAACAGAAAAAAGAAAACATTCTTAATTTTTTAAATGAAAAAAACATCTTCTCAGTAGAAGACTTTAAGCGTTTTATTTCCCTTGAAAATTATGCTGGTAGGCCTGCTACTTCATCCAGCAACAAAAAAATTGAGGCTATTTTCCCTGCCACCAGCTTGCAACAGGGGTTTGTCTATCATTATCTTTCTCAGCCACTGGATGATGCTTATCGCATACAGCTGCTATTGGATTACCACACCTCTATTGATGTTAACGCTTACCAACAAGCCTGGACACTAGCTTCGCGCCGTTTCCCGATCCTCAGAACCGCCTTTCATTGGGAAGGCGAAATATTACAAATCGTCACAACAGGTGCCAGTATTAATGCGACAAATTTCAGACACGAAGATATTACCCCTTTATCAGAAGAAGAAAAAAACAGGGCGATTGATACGCTCTCACAACATGATCTCTCCCTGCCATTTAATTTACGTCAGCCCGGATTAGCGCGCTTTACCCTGATTAAACAACATCAACAATTGATTACCGTGGTTATCACCCTACACCACAGCATCATTGATGGCTGGAGCTACCCGATTTTATTGCAAACCGTTCATAGCTATTACAACGCACTCACACAGGGCCGCACACCTGAAATCGTTGTAGATAACACTTATCTGGACGCCCAACAATATTACCGCAATCATCAGACCGATACGGATAGTTATTGGTCTGAGCGCAAGGCCCAATGGCAGGGCACAAACGATTTATCGGCGCTGCTAAGCCACCGGATTGACTTGACCCAGATAAAAATGATCGAAAAACCGGCAGAAAAACGACTCACTGTGCAGGGTAACGCTTATGAGCAGCTTAAAAACACCTGCCGGAGACACGGAGTGACGCTGAATGTGGCGCTGCAATTTGCTTGGCATAAACTGTTGCACATTTACACCGCTGATGAGCAGACAATTGTCGGCACAACCGTCTCCGGTCGGGATATCCCCGTTGCAGGGATCGAGTCCAGTGTCGGTCTTTATATCAATACGTTGCCTCTGGCTGTGCAGTGGAAACAAACCGACAGCATCGTCGCCGTTTTACAACATATCCAGAAAAATATCGCCGACCTCAACAGCCACAGTGCCGTTTCTCTCGCCAGTCTGCAATCTGACGGAGAACGGTTATTTCACAGCCTGTTAGTGTTTGAAAATTACCCTGCTCCGGTGGCAGACGAGAACCAAACCGGCATCGAACAGACACTGACATTTCGCCGCGCAGTGGAGAAAGTGGATTATCCATTGTCATTGATAGCGTATGAGCAAGGTAACCGTTTAGTCATCAAATTTAATTATGGGAAAGACTGGCTGGAGGACGAACAGGCATTACGTTTGCTGGAGCAGCTTGAACGTATTCTGCACGAAGTCTCCTGTCATCCGGAACAGTCTCATACCGCTATCACCTGTCTAAGTGAGGAAGAGCGTCATACTTTGCTGCACAGTTGGAACCAGACCGATGCGCCTTATCCACAGGACAAAACTCTGCCACAGTTGTTTGAAGCGCAGGCGGCTCAACTTCCTGATGCCATTGCAGTGGAATTTGAAGAACAGGTATTGAGCTATGGGGAACTTAACCGCCGTGCCAATCACCTGGCTCACTATCTGATTACGCTGGGGGTATGCCCTGACGAGCGTATTGCCATATGTGTTGAACGCAGCCCGGAGATGGTGGTGGGCTTACTCGCCATTCTTAAAGCCGGTGGGGCTTATGTACCACTCGATCCCGCCCTTCCGGGCGAGCGATTGGCTCACATGCTTAGAGATTCGGCCCCCGTGGCTCTACTTACCCAGTCTACTTTTGCACAGGCTCTGGAAGCTTCTCTTCCCTCGGCCAGTCATACCGTATTACTCGATGAACAACCGGCTTATCTCACCGACCAGCCAGCTCATGATCCGGTAGTTCCGGCACTGGCATCTCACCATCTGGCCTATGTGATCTACACTTCCGGCTCCACCGGCTTACCCAAAGGGGTGGAAATGCCGCAGTCCGCGTTATCAAACCTGCTGCTCTGGCATCGCCATACGCCTGAACACCCTACGACCGCCGGTAAAACCCTGCAATTTGCAGCACTGGGCTTTGATGTTGCGTTTCAGGAAATCTTTACCACGCTGTGTGAAGGTGGCTGTCTGGTGCTGATTAATGAAACCCTCCGCCGGGATCCCCAACAGCTTCTTAAACTGGTTCAGCAACAACAGATTGAGCGAATCTTTCTGCCTTATGTTGCTCTCCAGCATTTTGCTGAGTCTGTCAACCTCAATGAAGAAGACGACCTTTCCTGCCTGAAACATATTATTACCGCCGGTGAACAATTACGTATCACCCCCGCCATTCAGCGTCTGATGCAACGCGCTGGTCACTGCCGGTTACATAACCACTATGGTCCGACAGAAAGTCACGTGGTAACGTCATACACGCTGGACAACAAGACTAAGCAATGGCCAACGTTACCGCCGATCGGGCGCCCGATAGCCAACACGCAAATCTATATTCTTGACCCGCATGGTCAGCCGGTACCGTGGGGAGTCACCGGCGAAATTTATATCGCCGGAAAAGGCGTTGCCCGCGGGTATCTCAATCGCCCTGAATTAACGGCTGAACGTTTTCTGGACTGCCCGTTCTCTAACGAGCCGGGAGCACGTATGTACAAAACCGGTGATTTGGGTCGCTGGCTGCCCGATGGCAATATTGACTATCTCGGTCGCAACGATTTTCAGGTTAAAATTCGCGGCTTCCGTATTGAACTGGGCGAAATTGAAAGTGCGCTGATGACCTATTCACAGATCAAACAGGCGGTCGTGATTGACTGTGAGCATCAGGGTCATAAAGTACTGGTGGCGTATCTGGTTGCTGAGGACGCTGTCTCCGATGAAATGCTGCTTACGCACTTGTCTGATCGCCTGCCGGACTATATGCTGCCCACCAGCTTTACCTTTATGGATACTATTCCGCTGACGCTGAACGGCAAAGTCAACCGCAAAGCCTTGCCGGAACCACTTTTCGGGAACAGAGACAGTTATGTCGCCCCCCGTAATGCCTTAGAAACTCAGCTTTGCGCTATCTGGCAGGATGTGTTAGCGCTGGAGCGGGTGGGTATTGACGATAACTTCTTCCGTATCGGCGGCAATTCTCTGCTGGCGATTAAACTCACTTCGGCAATACGCCATAAAATGGCCGTTGATATTCCGTTAAATATCTTATTCAGTTGCAAGTGCATTGCTTTATTATCCCAATGGCTGGTAACGGATAATAAAAAAATCAGTTTACTTAATTTCCTAACACCAGAGTCAATGGCAACGGATAAACTATTTATGATTCATCCCGCTAATGGTGGTAGTGAATCCTATGCCCCTCTGGCAAATATATTAGCTGATAATTATAACTGTATTGGTATCGATAATTACAATCTCAGTACAGATAACCCAATAGATTCATTGCAACGATTAGCTCAGATTTATATGGAGTTAATTCTGACTGAAATCTCTATTGATCAAACTATCCGCATCTTAGGCTGGTCATTAGGTGGACAGTTAGCAATGGAAATTGCCTATCAATTAGAACAGATTGGCGCACAAAAAATCCAGCTATTCTTATTAGATACGGTAATTAACAACGCTGAGATTAAAATACTTAAAAATAACATTAACATGTCTAATATGAGCCTATTACTCACTGATAAGCTACAGAAAATGGGCGCCAATGATATCTATATTAATAAAGTATTGGAGGCTGCACCATTTGAATACAAAATAGCTGATTGTGACTTAAGCGGAATATTAAAACATACCCGTATTACGCTATTCAAAGCAGGTGAAATCAATCCTGACTATAATGACGCTTCGCATATAAAGTTGACTGAATCAATCATAAAAGTGACGGATAATAATATTTCTCAATGGATATCCACCCCGTTAGAAATTATACTATTGAAAAATCACCATCATAATAACATTCTTGAATGTACTTCTATTATTCGCAAAGAAATAATTAATACATTAGGAATTAAGGAATAGGCATTAATATAAACTAATTTGGTGGCGATTAATGAGGCTGGTATTACCAGCCTCTTATTCGATAGAGTCTCCCGCCAGATAGCGTCATGGATTGTTTGAGTATTCTTCAATAATTTCTCTCTTTAACGCCTTCTTTAGCATTGGCGTATAGTACAATTATCACCCTAAATATATATCGATAATAAAATATTTATTTTCATATTATCTCTTCTACAAGTTTAATGTTTTTATATTGTATTCAATATGTTAATTAATTGATGCCGTTAAACTGTTATATAAATTAAATAAAAAATTGTTACTGTTATATGTTAAATATCCATGCTTTACTCGTTCGTACTTTTCCACTTATTTTTTATACCAAAATGAGGTAGCTATGTTCGGGTTAACTGCCCTGGAACTTGCAAGGATACAATTCGCATTTACCATTTCTTTTCATATTATCTTTCCCGCTATTACAATAGGTTTAGCCAGTTTTCTTGCTCTGTTAGAAGGCTTATGGCTGAAAACACGTAATACAGACTACAAAACGCTATACCACTTTTGGGCAAAAATCTTTGGCATTAATTTTGGTATGGGCGTGGTTTCCGGTTTAGTCATGGCCTATCAGTTCGGTACTAACTGGAGTTTTTTCTCTGAGTTTGCCGGAAGCATCACAGGCCCTTTATTAGTCTATGAAGTGCTTACCGCCTTTTTCCTTGAGGCCGGATTTCTTGGCGTTATGTTATTCGGCTGGAATCGGGTGGGTGAAAAACTCCATTTTTTCGCCACCTGCATGGTGGCCCTCGGCACAATTATCTCCACCTTTTGGATACTGGCATCCAATAGCTGGATGCAGACGCCACAAGGCCATGAAATTATTGATAATCAGGTTGTCCCCGTAGATTGGCTGGCGGTTATCTTCAACCCTTCTTTTCCCTATCGTTTGCTGCATATGGGAACAGCAGCATTTCTCGCTTCAGCGTTCTTTATTGCGGCTTCCGCTGCCTGGCATTTACTGAAAGGCAATGATTCGTCAGCCATGAAAAAAATGCTGTCAATGGCGATGTGGCTGATTCTGATCATTGCTCCATTACAGGCATTTATCGGTGATTTACATGGCCTGAATACCCTGAAATATCAACCTGCCAAAGTTGCTGCGATGGAAGGCCATTGGGAAAATCATCCCGGCGAAGCCACCCCACTCATTATATTTGGTATCCCCGATCAGGAAGCAGAAGAGACACGTTATGCCGTCAAAATTCCCTACCTTGCCAGCATTATCCTGACACACAGCATTGATAAACAAGTTCCGGCACTGAAAGAGTTTCCACCAGAAGATCGCCCCAATGCTTTTATGGTCTTCTGGTCATTCCGGGTTATGGTCGGATTGGGATTATTAATGATTCTGGCGGGAGTCTGGGGGTTATGGCTGCGCTATAAAAAACGGTTGTACCAGAACCGGACGTTTCTCCGCTTTATGCTCCTGATGGCACCTTCTGGCCTGATTGCCATACTCGCCGGGTGGTTCACCACGGAAATCGGTCGCCAGCCGTGGGTTGTCTATGGACTGATGCGCACGAAAGATGCGGTTTCTGCTCATGGCGAATTCCATATGAGCATCAGCCTGCTTATCTTCTTTGTCGTCTACGGCGCTGTTTTCGGTGCTGGTTATGCTTATATGATGAAACTTATCCGTAAAGGGCCCAATAAGGAGTTAACAAATGGGTATTGATCTTCCCCTCATCTGGTTCCTGATTATCGTCTTCAGTACCATGATGTATATCGTGATGGATGGCTTTGATCTTGGGATAGGTATCTTATATCCCATGGTTAAGGGGCAGGCAGATCGTGATTTAATGATGAATTCTGTTGCCCCCGTCTGGGATGGTAACGAAACTTGGCTGGTACTGGGTGGTGCCGGTTTATTCGGCGCTTTCCCCCTAGCCTATGCCGTGATTCTGGATGCACTGGCGATCCCATTAACGATTATGTTATTAGGGCTGATATTCCGCGGCGTAGCATTCGAGTTTCGTTTCAAGTCAGCGCCGAAACATCAGCCGATTTGGGATAAGGCGTTTATTGTCGGTTCAATCATTGCGACTTTTATACAGGGTGTCGTCGTCGGGGCTGTTATTGAAGGCTTTCCTGTAGAAAATCGGACCTATATTGGCGGGAGTTTCGATTGGCTTTCACCCTTTCCGTTATTTTGCGGTTTTGGTCTGCTTATCGCTTATGGGTTACTGGGATGTGGCTGGCTGGTGATGAAAACCGAAGGACATTTGCAGCAAAAAATGCTCAGGCTTCTACGTCCATTAACTTTATTGATGCTGATAACCATCATTATCGTCAGCATCTGGACACCGCTTTCTCAGCCGGCTATTGCTGACCGCTGGTTTAGTCTGCCTAACCTGTTTTTCTTTTTGCCTGTGCCATTACTGGTTTTAGGATCAAGCTGGAAACTGCTGGTTGCTAACCAGAAGAGCGGTCATTACACGCCGTTTTTGGCCGCATTACTACTCGTATTCATGGGGTTCAGCGGGTTAGGGATCAGTATCTGGCCAAACATCATCCCCCCCTTTATCAGCTATGAAGAGGCTGCCTCTCCCCCTCAATCTCTGGGTTTTATGCTTGTCGGTGCACTATTTATCATCCCAATAATATTGACTTACACCTATTGGAGTTATTATGTCTTCCGAGGAAAAATCACCCATGAACAAGGCTACCACTAAAACAGAACATTCACATTCTTCGCTATGGAAAAGATTGGGTTGGATGATAACTATTTGGTGTTGTAGTGTATTAACGCTTTATGCCGTTTCGACTTTATTCCGTTTCTTAATGACGGCGGCAGGGATGAAAGTGAAGTAATTATCCATTTTCTGCCTGATTTTATGTAGTGGCATGATAATCCCGGGCACCTCAAAAGACTGCTAATGTTATTAATATGATCATGAGGTGCAACAATGAAAGTGAAACTCACCAAACGCCACTATTCCGCTGAGTTTAAGCTGGAAGCGGTTCAACAGGTTATTCTCCATCAACAACGGGTGGTCGATGTCGCCCGTTCATTGGGGATCAATCCCCGTACGTTGGGAAAATGGGTTCGCCAGTATAATGCCGAAATCCAGAGGATAACGCCGGTCGGTAAAGTACTGACGCCCGAACAACGCCAGATACAAACATTAGAAAAACAGGTGAAACGTCTGGAAATGGAAAAGCAGGCGACCGTGCTGATTTGGGTGCGTATTAATGGTGATTTAAAAACAATCAATTAGTGATTATTAATGTGGCATTGATACACAAATGAAACTTATTCATATATTACAATTGTAAATAGTTATTATTATATTTGTTATTTCCTATATCGTCACTTATGTGAGTGGTTAAAATTTAATCTATTATGCTGTTTATTTTCTATTAAGCTAGAATTGTGCAACGGAAGAGATAAGAAAAGAACTGGACTGCGAAAAAGCCTCGACCATTGGGACTGGAAACAGTTACAAGGAAATATGATGAGTGATGATTTGGGCCTCTACATTTAAGAACTAATATTTCTGTTCAAAATCTGCTGGTGCGGCCAAACACCTATTTCCCCACTCTATCGCAGACATTGCAGATATTGCAGATATTCCTACAAGAATGGACTTTCCAAGCCCATTCCACGTCTTCATTTTCTCCCTTAGTCTTTCTGGATATTCAGCGTAAAGGCACACTATATTTGCCCATGGATCGCAAACAATCACATCAGGATAGGAATTTTCAGAAGACATTCTTTCTAGGCATGGCGTGTTGCTTGGAGCCTGAAGTAAGTTAAAAACACAAAATATATGATCTACTCCTTCAGCTTCACGGCAGCCGAAAGTCCAAACAGTACTGACCGAATCCGTAGTAAGAGCACGATTCACAGCATGTTCAGTATATTCCCCACAATTGCCAGCATGTTCGTCGAAAGGTATGTTCAGGTGCTCAGCAAAAGTTAACTGTGATGATGCTCTCTTTTTCAAAATGAATTCCGTCGCTTCTAGAGCATGAGCATTGCGGATCGTTTTTTTGACATGATGAGCATTGCCATAATTCAACAAATAAACCTTGTTGTTCGATTTATGTCCCCACCAAAAATATCCTCTAGTAGCACTATTTATTTTATCAGCTTGATCCATTGTGATCATAATCTTTCCTTCTTAGTTGTCTAAAGATGCATGGCATACCTGTTCGATACCGCCTTGTCCGGCAAACTTTAAATATTATTGGCAGGGCATTCAATGAAACTGACAACACATAAAGAATTACATGATAAGTGGATGGATGATCCAGCATACCGCGCAGCATACGAAGAAGAAACAAAAAAATCACATAAGTCGGTCAGCAAGGTGCGTTAACAAATCCATTCTCTCATGAAGCATTGCCACGATTAACGCAGGAGCATCTTTACGCAGCAAACAAAACACATAGTGATGTTCACAGTGTGCCATGCGTAATGCAGGGAAAATCTCGCTCATATCTTTGAAAGGTTCTTTGCCACAAGCGCGATGTTCAATACCTTGTTTCAGGGTAGTAACGTAATGGCGTACTTGTGCATCACCCCATTTTGAGTAAATTTAAAGTTCATCCTTTCTTCACGTAGCCTAAAGCCAGTGGGACACATTTTTTAATTTCCTTATTTATAATTAACTATTTGCTTTCTTATCAGGCGTTGCTTGTGCAAACGCAGAACCTACAGCTCGCATGTTTGCGCATGATTCTTCGCTCATCGCGCGATAGTGTTCAATGAATTTTTGTTCTTCAATCGTGATTTTTGGTATACCTGACTTAATACCAGTAAGAACATACATAGTATCAATTCCGAGATTAACCAATGCCGCCAGATAATTGGCATCAGGCACTCTTTCGTCACGTTCATAGTATGCCTGAGTACCTCTTGAGCATCCTATTAAGGCTACGGGCGCGGATTAAGTAAATTGGAAAAAAGAAAGGCAAATAACCAAAAGTGCTTGACATTGCAAAACTGTGAGTTTCTATTGAAATAAACCCATTAGTCATAATTTTGTTGAGGAAAAACTGACCTTTAATACAATTCATTAAGGAGTAACATCATGGCATATGCAGATCAACTTCATCGGAGCATTTTTTTGTTATCTCAGCGAGTCACTAGACTAAAACACTTACCTATCCTACTGGAGCCTTGGGAACAAGCTGAAGATAATGAGATTTATGAATTACGGTTTAGCTTAGTTGAGGAGAGTAAATATGTGTTAATAAATATAGCTGATAAAACGGAAACGACACCAGATGGATGGTATGTTTTTGTTAATAGGGTAGATGAACCCGGAATTATTCGTATGGTATCAATGTCAGAGACAGAACATGGGCACTCATCGTTAACTCATTATCGTTATCAAAAGGGCGGTGTAGAATACAGTGACAATATATCGGTTTACTATGCAGGTCTCGCTGTATTTAAAAAAGGTGAGTTAGTTACGTGGAGTAATGCTAGTGGCCACTATAAGCCTAAGCCTGAGCTGCATAGGAATTTCATACCTTATGTTAGTCGGCTTCTGCCATCGCATTTATTTGAGGAAGTCAAGACTGATTGTGTCGGAGATATACAAAATAACTAAATGCTGCTAGTTGAGCGGCATTTAGTCGGGATTTGTTACTTATTTTTCTTTAGCAGACTGGCTTTCCAGCGCTTAACCAGCCATTCGACTTCTTGGTAAGTGGTTTCAGAGTTGATATGTTCTCTGATAACTTTGATTAAGGGTTCGGCAATATCGTAAGTTTCAATCACTGTAGTGATGTGATGGGCGCCCCTTTTTTCAGCGGCAAATAGTGCCATCTTTCTTTCCGATGCACTGCATTTTTCGGGAGAGAACCTATCATTGTTGTGGTCAACAAAAATTGCTCACTGCCTTAAATGGAAAAAGCCCTCACTGAACATTTTCTACTCAGAAGACGATTTTCCAATGACGGCTTAAACAGAATTCGGGTTACATTAGATATTTGATTCAGTTATTCATGGTCTTTCTACAAATATTTAACGGCTTCATCATTGCGACATAATATAGAAAGCAATAAATGAAGCCGTTCTGTTGTACTATACCCATCACCCATTCAATTACTCTTCTGAGCAATCTTTATTCCCGCTTAACCTTAAGAACTATAAGCCTGCAATGCCTTTTGACATAACTTAGAGCGCACACAATCTTCCTGAGAAAAATGAATGACACTAATTGCTTCATCATTAAAAAAACGCGCCAGTGCATCCGCCAGCCCTGATTTGGTGCTGTCCGGTAAATCGCACTGGCTGATATCTCCATTCACAATAACAGTTACGTTTTCTCCCAATCGGGTTAAAAACATTTTCATTTGATTAATCGTCACATTTTGTGCTTCATCAAGGATCACGAACGCATTTTCAAATGTCCTGCCACGCATATAAGCAAAAGGAGCTATCTCGACTTTTCCAATTTCAGGACGAAGGCAGTATTGCAAAAACGATGCGCCCATACGTTTTAATAACACCTCATAAACTGGGCGGAAATAGGGCGCAAATTTTTCTGCCACATCTCCCGGCAGATAACCTAAATCTTCTTCCGCCTGTAATACCGGACGTGTCACAATGATTTTATCAACCTCTTTATTAATCAGTGCATCTGCTGCCATTGCTGTACTGATAAACGTTTTACCACAACCCGCTTCACCATCAGCGATCACCAATTGTTTATTCTTGATAGCGCGCATATAACGGTACTGCACTTCATTGCGTGGGCGAATTTCAGAGGTATCCCTGTTTTCTCGTGCCATTCCGATTGCTTCTACTCCGCCAATCTGTACTAATGAGGTAACGTTATTATCATTGCGATAACGAGACTGACGCATATCTTTTTTTAGCATTCTCCTGACTTCGCGGCGAGATTTCATCACTGCTTTTTGTCTACTCATAGTCGCACACCTTATCGTTGGCTTCACACTTGCGGTGTTCTATCACCGATTAGAATAACTGCGTTATATTGAATAGAAGTGAGCTCCCTTTTCAGCTCATTAAGACCCATAAAAAAACCGGTGATAAGACAACCGCCTTTCTGTTGGCAGCTCGGTCTTTATCACCGGTTCACTTCCTGACTGAATTGTAATTGTTTCAGTATCTGTCATCGGCATTCCTCGCATATCCGCTTTACCATAACCAGACTAAATTTAGCGGACTATGATGTCAGTATAATGACAATCTTTTATTTATGACAAGGTAACAATTTAAATTTTACTGAAACATTTTTTAACTTTTGATTGATAAATCACAAAGAAACAAAAACATAAAATAACAACTCAGCCAATATTAATTATTTTTTACAATTAGCAGCTAAATGATAACCGGCTTTCTGGGCTTCAGATTCGGAGCGAAAATAAACCGCATTTTGATCCGAAGTGGTTTTATACCCTGAGCAGTGAGAGAGGTGGTATATCATGCTGTTCTTATTGCCTTTAATAGCTTCATTTGCGGCGGTTCTAGCTGTTGATTTAGCCACTGAGACCGGCTCGGATACTGACCGTACAGGATTTACACTTCGGCTATCATCTTGCCCGCTAATCCCCTGACCTGAATTTTTATGCCCTAACTGCCACTTTTTGCTGCCAGTAACAAATGGGTTGTGGTGCCCCATAATCCGCGCGATACGATTATCTCTTTCCCGCTCCCAAGCTTCCACAGGATATTGGCGATCCCAAGCCATCATTAACTGCTGCTGCTGACGCGACATTGTCAGGTTATAGCGGTCGTGCATATAGAAATAGACTCTGGCCACCATACCTTTCACTTTGTCACGCGGCTCAAACAAACGTGACTTAAAATCAACTTTACTACTACAGGCACCATACATATTGGGCAGATTTTTAGCAGCCATTCCATACCCTAAATTGCTGCGATCCCCATTTACTTCGCCAATAGAAGGTGCCAAGTTATGCAGATCCGATTCTATTACGCGAAATGCCGGGTCACTATCAACACAGTTTTTTCTCCCGCCATTCTGCCAACATTGTCTCTGGTGACCGAATACCCATGCCGGTACAATATGCTCCCACTCGATGCGTTCAGCTCGGTTCTGCTGCGACCTTACATGGTAGTTACATGAAGGCAAGTCAACGCGTCCGCCACTTTTACCAACCCATTGCCAGTCACAGCCACAATACAAAGTACCAACACCTGACTTTTCCAGCCCCGCATAAACATATTTTCGTGACTCAACTTTAGCCTGTTCAAAGTTGGCCGGAGCACTCCATGCACTAAAAGAAATAATTAACCCAAAAAATAAAAGATAATTTGCCCAAAAGCGAATATTATTGCTCAAAATAATACCTATTTACTTGTCGTATAATAACAGTCTGTTATCCTGCCTGAACGGACGAATAAATGACACATATTTTATGTATTAATTAATGATTATTGTGGGAGCAGTTTGTTATTTTATCTATTAAAGTTTAATATCACTTAATTCATCGAATAAGTTAATTTATTACAACTTTAAAGGTTCAAATACGTTGTTTATTAAGCTATTGAACTCCCTTTATTTGGGTAAAATTAAATCAACTTTAGCATATTTAATACCATAAATGACAATTAACACTAAAATTGAACAGCTTGAACATGAGCTGCTGGATGTTGTAAAGAAATATTCAGGAAATGAAGAAGTTACCGTTAACACAATTCATAATTCAGAGAACAACTTACAAATTCAAGTTATTATCGCAGGTAAAAATCAGTTAGATATTACTTTAAATTCATTTTCTGATGAACAATGACCACATTACATGCCTGAAAAACAGGCAATAAAATAAGCCATTATTGAATTAATGGCTTCCTTTATTGCTTTTTTGTTAAACTTAATTAATGCTTACAACTTACATAATAAATAAAGGTTAAGCGTTATTAAAGTTATATACCCATCGTCATTGAAGATGCTTGATTTTTCATTCCTATCAGATCAAAATCGCGCCATGAAAATTACCCTGACAGATGCCCAAAAAGAAGCGCTTGAATTGATGCACGATACGACTCGTGA